>CAYWHG010000012.1:0-25494 GCA_964457865.1 uncultured Steroidobacter sp. | reverse complement strand
GCTCGGGTTCCGGCGTCTCGATCGCAGCGAATCTCGCGCAGTGCTCGATCTGCGAACAAACCGGCGGTTCGTGCAAAGGTCCCGCTTCCAGGAACAACGTCGTCAGTCTACTGCCTACGAAGGGAATCATGATGGACGGCGGCTACGGCTATCAGGCCTACACAGACCGTGCCGGCATCAATTGCCGCACGGTCGAGGATGCAGTACGAGTGCTCGATGCGGCGAAAGGATTCGAGTCGCGCGACATGTATAGCGCGATTCCCAAAGCGCTCGTACCGAAAGAGCCTTATGCAAGTTTCCTGGTGACGGATGCCGAAGCTACGAGCAAGCCGCTCAAAGGGATGCGCATCGGCGTGGCGCGCGAATTCATGGTGAAGCACACCAAGAATGACGAGGCGATCTCGGACCAGCTCGACAAGGAAATCAAAACAGTATTGCGCGACAAGCTCGGCGCGGAATTGGTCGAATCGCTGGATCCGAAGTATGGCGACGATCCGACCGTCCCGAATCTCAAGTACACCTTTCAGGATGCGATCGCAGAAATTCTTGCGCACAACGTTCCCGAGTTCTTCTGGCAGAAGACGGCTGCGGGGGAGCTGGAGTTCGCCGTGCCGGGTTGGGATGTCACGACCATCGACTATGCAGTTGCGCTGTCGCAAGGCAAGGCGCCGCTATCGGAAAAGCTCACGCTGCGCCGTTTGTTCAAACAGTCGGAACAGTTTCAAGGTCCGCTTGCCTGGAACAAATATCTGGCGCGCCGCGGCGATGCGCGCGTGAAGGATTGGGCGAGTTGGGTTACGAACGCCAAATTCGACAGCGACTCGCAACGCGCGAACGCGACCAATGCCGTGAGCGTGCAGGACGCACGCATCGCACCCGACACGATCAGCCACGTGAAGATGCAGACGGCGCTGCGGTTGATCGTGCTCAAGGTCATGTACGAGAACGGCATCGATGCGTTCGTGAATCCCGAGAACACCTTGCCGCCGTTCAAGCTCGGCCAAGCGTCCGAGCCCGCCGTCGACGATCGCGATGCCAACGGCTACGGCCAGGGATTCACGCCCATGATGGGCGCGCCGGAAATCATCGTCCCCGCCGGCTACGTCACCGACACCTACGAGCCGCAGTACGCGCTGAGTCCTGACAAGAAGCGCTATGTCGCGATGACCGGGACGGTCAAGTCGCGATTGCCCCATCCGATGCCGATCAGCCTTGCGTTCTGGGCGGGCCCCGGCGATGAGCCGGCGGTCATCAAAGCCGCGTCGGCGTACGAGGCGGCGACGCATCACCGCGTTCCGCCGCCCGCATTCGGCCCCGTGCGCAGCACGGCGAAGCAACAGCTCACCACACTATCGAAAGCGAAGAATTGACCATGTCACGACGTACGGCCCGCGGACTGATCATTGCGCAAATCGCGGTGACAACCTTTGCCTGTTCGAGCCTTCGAGCCGCGGAGTTCGAACTGTCCACTGCGACGCTTGCCGATATTCACGCTGCGACCGATGCGGGAGCCTTGTCGTCCGAGCAGCTCACTGCGCTCTATCTAAAACGCATCGAGACCTACGACAGGCAAGGTCCGAAAATCAATTCGGTGCTCTATCTCAATCCGCAGGCGCTGGAAGAGGCGCGAGCACTCGATGTCGAGCGCAAAGCCACGGGACGCCGTTCACCGCTGCATGGTATTCCCGTCGTGATCAAGGATCTCGTCGACGTCGCGGGTTTGCCGACCACGTCCGGATTCAAGCCCTTCGGCGCGCCCGTGCCGCCACGCGACGCGGCGGTGACGGCGAAGTTGAAGCAGGCGGGCGCAATCGTTCTCGCCAAGGTCAACACCGTCAACTGGTTCGGCAACGGCGGCTTCGACGCGCTTCATCCCATCGGCGCCACGCTCAACCCGTACAACACCGCTCACTCTCCCGGCGGCTCGTCCAATGGAACCGGCGCGTCGATCGCAGCGTGGTTTGCAACCATCGGCATCGGCACCGATACCGGCGGCTCCGTGCAAATTCCGTCGGCGTACAACAGTCTGGTCGGCATGGTCGCAACGCAGGGCATGGTGTCCCGCGCCGGCATCGTGCCGCGCGGCCCGACACAGGATCGCGCCGGTCCCATGACTCGCTCGGTCTACGACACCGCGGCGACGCTCTCGGTGATTGCGGGTTGGGATGCCGAGGATCTGGGCACGTTTGCAGCGATGGGGCATTTTCCGCAAGACGATTGGTCGAAGAGATTGGGATCGAGCTCGCTCCAAGGACGCCGCGTCGGCGTGTTGCGCGAGATGTTTTCCACCGGTCCTGTGGATACCGAAGTCACCGCGCTGTTCGATCAAGTCATCGCCGATCTCAAGCAGGGCGGTGCGCTCGTGCTCGATCCCGTCCTGACCGGAACGAATCTGCGCGAGGCGACCAGTAGCGCCGTCAGCGGCACGACGCATCCATACGAGCTGATTCCGGCGGCCAATGCCTATCTGGAACGCCTGGGACCGAATCGGCCGTTCAAGAAGATCGAGGATATGTTCGCTGCGGCCGGTCACGACAAGATTCACGAGCGCTACATTCGCGCGATGACGCTGCCTTCGCCGGAGCGCAGTCCCGACTACGTTGCGCGCTTTGCGCTGAAGGACGCCTTGCGCGAGCAAGTCGTCGCCGTCATGCAGCAATTCAAGCTCGATGCAGTGGTGCTTCCGTACCGCTCGCTACCTCCGCCTGAAGGCTCGGGCACTTCCGCGCCGGGCGATACGAACGCGCTCACGTCGACCACCGGCCTGCCGGCCGTCATCATGCCGGGCGGCTATACCAGGAAGAATCTCCCCGTTGGCATTCAGTTCGTCGGCAAACCGTTCGACGATCTTACGCTGTTGCAAGTGGCGCACGGCTACGAACACGTCTCGAAGCGCCGCAAGCCGCCGGCGAGCACTCCGGCGCTGGCGGGAGAGAAGTTCAGTTACTGACTCGTAGGGTCTTGCCCGTCCTGTTCGTCACCTTGATGACCGGCGCTCGCTTTCGAGACGACGTCCTCTCAAGCACAACGAAAGGATCGGGAAATGAAATCGAGTTCAGATGAAAGAATAAGCCTGAGGCGCTCGCATCGCTCGATGCGGTGCGCGGTGTTCGGCGCCGTATTCGCAATCTCGAGCGCATTGCCGGCGCCCCTGCTTGCCCAAGGTGCATTCGCAGTCGAGGAATCGAGCATCGAGAGCGTGCATCGCGCGATCCAAAGCGGCGAGACCACTTGCCAGAAGGTCGTGCAGGCGTATGTCGATCGCGCGACCGCGTACAACGGCATTTGCACCAAGCTCGTCACCCAAGATGGCGCACCCGTGAAGGTGGGTCCAGGAGCCGTGCGTGCACGAATGCCGCTGAAGTTCCCGACGGAAACCGTCGCAGTGTCCAGCATTCTGCCCAGCTTCAGCGAGTACAAAGGACTGCCGATCGAGTACGGCAGAATGGAGCCGACACAATCCGATCCGAGCGTCCAACAGCAATACGGCGCGCTCGTCGGCATGTCCAATGCCGGGCAGATCAATGCGCTGAGTACGCTGAATCTGCGCGGCGAGCGCTCCGTCACGTGTAAAGCGAAATGCGATACGCACCCGTCCAAGGGGAAAATTCCAAAGACGTGCCCGGCGGTCTGTGAGGACTTTCGCAAGCAACCCGACGCGCTGGAGCGCGCCGCGGAGCTGGATGCCCAGTACGGCCGCAATCCGGATCTCGAGAAGATGCCGATGTATTGCGCTGCATTCTCGTTCAAAGACGTGTTCGACACCAAGGACATGCGCTCAACCGGCGGCGCCGATGTCAGTTACGCGATGGATGCGGCGCCGGAAGATTCGACCATCGTCGCAAGGCTGCGCGAGAAAGGCGCGATCATCTATGCCAAAGCCAATTTGTCCGAATACAACGGCGGCGGCGGCAATCCCGGCGGCATCAACGCGACGACGGAAGTCTACGGCGCCGGCTCGCGCAGCGGCTGGCCTGGCATCGCCTGCAATCCTTACGACACCGCGCGCGAGACGGGTGGGTCGAGCTCGGGCTCTGCTTCGTCCGTAGGCGCCAATCTCGTGACGTGCTCGATTTGCGAGGAAACAGGCGGCTCGTGTCGCCAACCTGCGTGGAGAAACGGCGTCGTCGGCTTCATGGTCACGAAAGGCATGATGCCGTATGGCGGCTCCATCGGAGCAGAACCGTATGCAGATCGCGCCGGCATTCATTGCCGCAACGTCAACGATTCGGCTCGCGTTCTCGATGCGCTCAGAAGTCCGGAACACGGCAACTTCTTCGATTCGCGCGACATCTACACCGCATTGCCGAAGGGTCTCGTGCCGAAGGAGCCCTACGCTTCGTTCGCGCTGCCCGCGGCCGGCAGCAAGCCGTTGGCCGGCGTGCGCATCGGCATCGTTCGAGAATACATGGTGAAGCACTCCGCGAACGACGTTGCGATGAGCGATAGGGTGAACGAGGAGATCAAGCGCGTGTTGCGCGACCAGTTGGGTGCGGAGATCGTCGAGTCGTTCGATCCCATGTATGCGGACGATCCGGAGATTCCCAACATGAAATACGATTTCCGCCGCGCCGTCGCGGAAATACTGCCGCAGCACATGCCTAACTATCTAGCCAAGGAAGTCGACGGTAAGCGCCTGTTCGACGTGGAAAGTCAGGACATCGTCAATCGCGATTTCCTCGCCAAGGCGGCCGAGGGCGATCTGTATCTGTCGGACAAGCTCAATCTGCGCAGCATCAATCGTCTTGCTTCCGCGCCGAGCTTCAGTCTGCACATGGCTACGTACCTGAAGCGGCGCGGCGATGCGAGGGTCTTCGATTGGGCGACCCTCAACGCGAATACCAAGAACTATGAAGAAGGCCGCACGGTCGCCATGAAGAACTGGGAGAACAAAGTCGACATTCGCGCCGCCGGCATGGCCGAGAAGATGGCGATGCGCGAGGTGATGCGCACGATGATCTTCAAGGTAATGTACGAGAACGACATCGACGTGCTCGTGAACCCGACGATCACCGTACCGCCGACGAGGAACGGTTATGCTGGGCAACCGCAGGTCAACGATCGTCCACTAGGACGGTTCCCGTTGAGCGCGAATGCCGGCATTCCAGAGATCACGGTGCCTGCCGGTTTCAACCAGATCATCTTCGAGCCGTCTTTCGGGCTCAACGAGGCGAGGGACAACTATGTCTCGGTCGCCAACGAGACCAACCAGACCCTGATGGACGCGCCCATGCCGTTCGGCATTTCGTTCTGGGGCGGCCCAGGCGATGAGCCAGCGGTGCTGAAGATCGCAGCGACGTACGAAGCGGCGACGAAGCATCGCAAGCCGCCACCGGCGTTCGGTCCGTTGAATGGTCATCAGTAGTGGATGCGGCGTGACGGAGTGCGGTGCCTGGTGGCCTGTAACAGAGGGTCCGGAAGCGCCCCACCTGTTCCCTTTCCCCGCTATCGCAGGGGAAGGGACGCATATGCGTAGTATCGAAGTGATTGTTAGGCGTGAGCTTTAACAACGATTGTCAGGGGTGAGTTGCAACAATTGTTTGGACTGAGCTGTGACAACTGGAACACAGACTGGGATTGCGTCCCCTCCCCTGCGATAGCGGGGGAGGGACGCGTTCCGACTCGCTCTTCCGAACCGACCCCTGGTGGCGAATGGCACTAACTTAAGCGTGCTTGCTCTCCTTCCGTCATTCCCGCGCAGCGGGAATCCAGGCATTTCCAAGGTGCAAGGTACCGACACGAAAACCTGCATCCTCGCCTGTGCGCAGTGCTGTCCGGGATCAATCTGCGGCAGTAGCGAATCCGCTGATCCGCCCCCCTCCGCGCAGGCGGGGGTCCAGTTCCGTGCCCACATTCATTCGACAATCTGAGGGAATCGATGAACCGTATTCTGAACTAGATACTCGCCTTCGCGGGTATGACTGAGGTGTAAGTGTCGAGTCTCGGTGCGGCTATTTCTCAGCGCACACCGAAAATCATTGCATCCAGCTTATGCGCTGCAAATTATCTCGGACAGTACTGCGCCTGCGCGGGGATGACGAAGCTTAACTTAGTGCCATTCACCCGCCCCAGATGCTCCGGAAGTTCCCCATCCTGTCCCCCGCTATAGGGGAAGGACGCACGAAGTGACCATTACAGTCGCCAAGCCGTTAGCCCTCTCAATACGTAAACACCTCACCAGTCAGCGGCGGCGTTGTAGCCGGCGCTTTGCGCCGCTTGCTTACTTGCTCGTAGCCGTAAGCGATCTGCAGAAGCTCGGTGTCCGTGAACGGCTTACCGATGATCTCCATGGCGATGGGGAGGTTCTCTTTCGTATAGCCCGCCGGCATGAGAATGCTGGGCAGACCCGAGTTCGACGCAAGGCTGTTGCCGCCACCACCGCCGCCCGTCGCGTCGAGGCGCGGCGGCGGTAGCGTGCTGTATGGATAGACCAGTGCATCGAGTTGGTTGCGATCGACGAGTTCCACGACGAGATCGCGAATCATGTCTTTGTTGCGCACGCGCGCGGCGTAGTCGGCGCTCTTGGCGGGAGATTCGAGCGAGAGAGCATCGAGCATGGACTTGCTGAATTTGTCGCGGCCGACTTTTTCGATCATCTCCTGAATCGTCTTGAAGGGCCGGTTCGAACCGAGCCGCTCCAGGTACGCATTCTGAACGTAGAGCTTTTCGTACTCGGCGGTGCGCCCTGCGGCCGAAGTGATGAGCGATCGAAGATTGAGTCCGGTCGAGATTTCGACGATCTGCGCGCCACCCTTGCGCAAATCCTCCAGTGCGAGATCGAATAGCGCGACACCTTGTGCGTACTGCGGACCGGTCTGAACCATATCGCGTAGCACGCCGATGCGGCGGCCCTTGAGATCGGGCGTGCTCAGCGAGCCGGTGAGATCGCCGGTGGGAAAATGTCCCATCCCATGCATCGTCATCATGTCTTCGGCATCCCAGCCACTCATATAAGAGAGCAGCAGCGCGATGTCGTACACGCTTCTGCCCATGGGGCCGGCCCGATCTTGCGTAGCGCCGCGAGGCACGATGCCGGATCTGCTTACCAATCCCTGCGTTGCGACCATGCCCGCGAGGCTGGAGAAAGCAGAAGGACCTCTGACCGAGCCACCTGTGTCCGTGCCCACGCCGACGGCCGCAAACCATGCGGCCATCGAAACGCCGACGCCGTTGCTGGAACCGCCGGGCGAGTAGGCGAGGCTGTATGGATTGAGACTCGCACCGATCGGATGCGTCTCATCGAAGCCATCGCCGAACCAGTTCACGGTGGCGACCTTCGCCAGAACGATGGCGCCGGCCGCCTTGAGTTGGGAGACGACAGCGGCATCGCGTAACGGCATCGGGTCGCCGAACGGCTTGAAGCCGGCCGTGGTCGGCATGCCGACGACGTCGATAAGGTCCTTCACTACGATGGGAATGCCGTGCAAAGGAGAACGGCGACCCTTTGCCGTGCGCTCCGCGTCGAGCGCGCGGGCTTCTTCCAGCGCTTTGGAATTGAGTGTGATCACCGAGTTGACCTTCGGTCCTTTCTTGTCGTATGCCTCGATGCGCTTGAGATAAAGGTCCACCAACTTTTCGGAGGACAATGCGCCTGCGTCGATGGCAGCGTTGATGTCGGCGATGGTTGCGGTCGACAGATCGAACGTCGCGGCCTGCGCCGGCGTTGCAATGACGCCGAGCGTCACGAGAAGAAACGCGCAGAGATGGGAGCGACGCATGTAGTAGGCCACCGTGCGATGGGAGGGGGTGAATCCCTTACAAGACGCGCTAGTTCGGGCAGACCCCACATGGAAGAAGCGATTAGCGGTTAGTCAGAGGGCTATTGCATCTGCTGGTCACCAAGACTGTCGTCGCGTGGCGCTCACTTAGATGGGAGTCACCGCGATGCCGAGTAGTCTTGGCAGGTTTCACGGCCTCGCTCATGAAGGCGCCCGGGGCAGATCGCTTTCTCGGCTCGCAAGGGAGAATCGATGCGACCGGTTGTAGGGTGGGCCGCATGCGACTCGTCCTTGCACCAAGCGTGGAGCCCGTTTTGAAGTTCGGGGTAGTTACTGCTGGCGCAGGCGGCGGGACAAGGTAGCATGCTCACGTTCGACATCACTGCGTCGCAATTTCGCTCTGACTACTTCGAGAGAAAGGTACGCCTGCAGAAAGGTGCTTTGAATGGCCGGTCTCTGACATGGACCGATCTGGATGAGTTGTTGTACCAGATCGAGCCCGGCGAGCCCATCGTCAAACTTTTCAATCGGGGACCTGTTCCTGAACAGATCTACACGGAAGAATCGATCGAATTCGGCCAGCGGCGACGTCGGTTGCACAAGGTCCGGTTCTACGACCAGATGCGCAAGGGCGCGACGCTGGTCATCAATCGATTCGAGAACTACTCGATCGCTGCGCGCCAGCTCTGCGCTGAGATAGCGAGCTTCACGGGCCTGCAGACCATGAGCAATGCCTATCTCAGTTTCGGCGGCGGCGGAGCCTTCGGCAGGCATTGGGACACGCACGATGTATTCGCAATGCAATTGATCGGCCGCAAGCGCTGGCAGGTGTTCGCGCCGACCTTCCCGTTGCCACTCAGTCATCACACCAGCGATCGCGCGACTCCTGACGTTGCGGCTGTGCCGGTTCTGGACTGTGTATTGGAAGCAGGTGATCTGCTCTACCTGCCGCGCGGTTGGTGGCATCAGACATTCCCGCTGGAGGAGGGCAGCCTTCATCTGTCCGTCGGCTCGTACGTCGCCACGGTGTACGACTACCTCATGTGGGTGTGTTCGCGCCAGTGGCCAGAGTTCCAGGGCGCGCGCGCGGCGTTCGACACATCGGCCATGCGACATGATGTGCTGGATGAACTGATGCGCAGTCTGAGCGCTGCCGTACGCGATTCGGCGCTGCGGGCCGAGTTCCAGAAGGAACTGGCCCAGCGTGAGCGGCTGAACTCGGAGTTCCGGCTCGGGTTGTTCCTGGATCCTGCCAGCACCAGCCTGCGGGGGGCCTCCGTCGTCAGATTGACGAGTTGCTATCCGCAGGGCGGTGGGCAGGCCGAAGTGCTGGTCAATGGTGCACGGCTACGCCTCGATCCGGTGAGTCACGCTGTCGTGAATGCGCTGCACGACTCAGCGCTGCTGTTCGATGTTCTCTGTACCCGGATCAGAAATATGTCCAGAGAGCAGATCCAGCGCGCGGTGCTCGACCTGGCGCAGCATGAAGTGGTGACGATACAGGAATAGGTAGGCCGATCGGGTCGACAGACCACCCCCGGTGACACACGGAACCGGTTGCGAAGCAACGCGCTGCAATTGCGGCTGCCTGACGCATGCGCCGCCCGATCTTCAGCTTATCTGCCTGCCGCGTCGATCCTTCACATGGGGTTATTCCAACGGAATTCGTCTGATCATCGGAACAGGCCACTGGAACCCTGGATGTGATGCTGCCCCGTACTGCGACTGAGCCCTACCAAAGCGACCATGACCGGCTTGATGCCGCGCCAGTGTGAAACCGATACATAAATACACACTATGGACGCTCGTGTGCTTCGCTGTGCTCAGCGCTGCCGCGGTGCCCAAGTTGTTGCCGATGTTCATCAGCCGCGAGCCGCTCAGCGATTCGGCGGCGTCGAATGTCGAAGGGCCGAAGGTGGCCGCCGTTCGCGGGGGCGGTCGTTCGATCAGGGTTTCGGCATATCTTGTGCAGTTGACGCCCCTCGCCGAGACCGTCACTTCCACGGGGAGCCTGATTGCCGAAGAAGGCGTGGAGCTGCAGGCGGAGATCAACGGCAAAGTCGTCGCCATCAATTTTCGCGAAGGGTCGCGCGTGCGGCGCGGCGAACTGCTGGTGAAACTCAACGATGCCGATCTTCGCGCCACGTATGAGCGCGCCAGGTTTCGCAAGGAACTCGCGTTGTTGCGGGAGCGCCGCTTGGCGCAACTGTTGAAGCAGGGAGTGGCGCGCCAAGAGGAATACGACACCGCACTCAACGAGCTGAATGTACAGGATGCGGAGATCGAACTCACCCAGGCGCAGATCGCCAAGACGGAGATTCGCGCGCCGTTCGATGGTGTCGTCGGATTGCGCTTCGTGAGCGAGGGTGCATTCGTAAACGCTGCGACGCGCATTGCGACCTTGCAGCGGCTTGATCAGCTCAAGGTGGATTTCGCGATTCCGGAGAAGTACGCGGGGCGCATCAGGATCGGCAGTCCGATCACGTTCATGGTTGCCGGCAAGGACGGTCGATTTCGCGGCGAGATCTACGCCTTCGATCCGCGTATCGACACTGCGACGCGCACCGTTCTTATACGCGCCCGCTACCCCAATCCTGATCGCAGAATTCTGCCCGGGGCGTTTGCGAATGTCGCGCTGGTGCTCGAAGAGTTGAAAGACGCGGTGCAGGTTCCCGCAACGGCAATCGTTGCCGGGCTGGAAGAGAAAAACGTGTTCGTCGTGCAGGAGGGAAAGGCGATTCGACGTCCGGTAGAAACCGGGGTTCGCACTTCGACGACGGTGCAGATTCTATCCGGACTCAAGCCCGGTGAACTGGTCGTCACTTCCGGCTTGCAGCAGATGCGGGAGGGAATATCCGTGCAGGTAGAGGTTGCTGCCGAGGTCGGTAACACCGAGGAGACCGGCCAGCCGGCTGGCTCCGGCGCCGTGAAGTCACTCGCGGATGCGCTAGCGTCGGAACGGCTATGACGCTAGCCGAGATCAGCATCCGCCGGCCGGTGCTTACCATCGTGATCTCCGTGCTGATCACGCTGTTCGGCCTTATCAGTCTGACGCAGCTTGGGGTGCGGGAATATCCCGCGGTCGATCCGCCAACCCTGTCGATTTCCACCAGTTATCCCGGCGCAGCTGCCGAAGTCATACAGGCGCAGATCACGGAACCGCTCGAAGAGGCAGTGAATACGGTGGCGGGGATTCGTACGCTCACCTCAGTCAGTCGTGAAGGCGCGAGCCAGATTTCTGCTGAGTTTTCGCTGGATACCGATATAGATACCGCAGCGAGCGACGTGCGTGATCAGATCGCTCGGGCAGTGCGGAATCTGCCGCCGGACGTCAACCCGCCCGTCCTAAACAAGGCACACGCTGATTCCAGCCCCATTTTTGGCCTGGCGCTCAGTAGCGATCGCCGCTCGCAGCTGGAACTCGGCGCCTACGCGAATTCACTGGCCGAGCGGCTGCAGACTGTACCGGGCGTCGCGGCCGTCGATCAGCCGGCAGAGAAACGCTACGCGATGAGATTGTGGATGGATCCGGAGAAGCTCACCGCGTACAGCCTTTCCCCGATCGATGTGCGCCAGGCGCTGGTACGCGAGAACATCGAACTGCCGTCGGGGCGTATCGACGGTGGGGACATCGAATTGCCGGTGAAGACGCTGTCGCGGCTGAACACGCCTGCCGAGTTCAATGCGCTGATCGTCAAGCGCGATGCCGATCGCGTGGTTCGTTTCAGCGACATCGGCTACGCCGAGCTTGGTGCGCAGAATGAGCGGGGCGCACTCAAGTCCGGTGATGTGCCCATTGCAGGCCTGTACTTCAAGCAGCAGCCAGGCGCCAATCAGGTGGACATAGTTGACGAATTGCTGCGGCGGATCGAGCAGATCAGGAAGGAGGTTCCGCCGGATATCAATGTCGACGTCGCGTACGACAATACGCAGTACGTGCGCCGTTCATTGTTCGAAGTGACCGAGACTGTATTCGTTGCGTTTGTGCTGGTCGTGCTGGTGGTGTTTGCCTTCCTGCGAGAATGGCGCACCACGCTCATCCCGGTCATTGCCATTCCTGTCTCGATCATCGGCACCTTCGCGATCATGTATGCGGCCGATTTTTCGATCAACACTCTGACGCTCCTGGGCATCGTGCTGGCCATCGGCCTGGTAGTGGACGATGCCATCGTGGTCCTCGAAAACATCTACGCGAAGGTCGAGGCGGGCATGCCGCCGCTTGCAGCCGGCATCGCCGGCACGCGGGAGATTTTCTTCGTGATCATCTCCACGACGCTCACGCTGGCGGTGGTGTTTCTGCCGCTGCTGTTCATGGGCGGAATGTCCGGTCGGTTGTTTCGAGAATTCGGCGTGACGATCGCAGGTGCAGTGCTGATCTCGGCAGTCGTGGCGCTCACGCTGACCCCCATGCTGAGCGCGCGCCTGCTGCAGCCGCACCAGGGACATGGGTGGCTGTTCGCCAGAACCGAACCGTTCTTCGTCTGGCTCGAGGATGCATACGCCCGGGGTCTGGCGGTCTTTCTCCGCAGGCGTTGGCTTTCGGTCGGCATTCTCGCGGGTGCGTCCGTGCTGATCTACGTGTTGTTCAATGTGCTGCCGCGCGAATTGTCGCCGATGGAGGATCGGGGCCGCTTGTGGGTGCGGGCGACTGCGTCGGAAGGAGTGAACTACGACTACATGCAACACTTCATGGATGACCTGGCGAATGCGACTGCTGAACGCGTTCCGGAAGCAAACTACATAATGACGCAGGTACCGGGCTCCGGCGGTGGCCAAGGCATTCAGGGCCCGGTCAACAACGGTTTCGTGCGTGTCTTTCTCAACGACAAGAGCGAGCGCCGGCGATCACAGGCAGAAGTCGCCGCGGATCTTCAGACCCTTACTCAACAGTTCACGGGGGCGCGCGTGAACATCACACAGGAAGCGAGCATTGGCGAGCGGCGCTCGAATGAAGCCGGTATCCGTTTCGTCGTACAGGCACCCACTCTGGATCTGCTGCGCGAAGCGTTGCCGGCGTTCGAGGCGGAAGCGCGCAAGAGTCCCGTGTTCACGTTCATCGACAGTGATCTGAAGTTCACCAAGCCGGAGGTCCGCGTCACCATCGACCGCGACAAGGCCCAGGCGCTCGGCGCCAGTACGCTCGACATAGCGCAAACGTTGCAAGCCTCGCTCAGCGGGCAGCGATTCGGCTACTTCATCTACAACGGAAAGCAGTACGACATCATCGGCCAGTTGACTCGCGACTTCCGCTCCCGGCCGCAGGACCTGGGCAATATAGCCGTGCGTGTGCTGGATGGCGGTGTCATACGCCTGGATAACGTGGTGTCCATTATGGAAAGCAGCGCGCCACCTGAACTCTACCGGTACAACCGTTACAACGCCGCCACCGTTTCGGGAACGCTTGCTCCCGGCAGAACGATGGATGAAGGTATCGCGGCGTTCCAGCAGACGGCGCGTGCTACGCTCGATGAGCGGTTCACGACTTCCCTGAGCGGCGCAGCCCGCGATTTCGTCGAGAGCGCATCGTCGCTCCGCTGGGTTTTCCTGCTGGCCCTGATCCTTATCTACCTGGTGCTGGCAGCGCAGTTCGAAAGCTTTCTCGATCCATTCGTGATCCTGCTCACCGTGCCGCTGGCGCTGGCGGGCGCGCTGCTGGCTCTGTGGTACTTCGACCAGACTCTGAACATCTTTTCCCAGATCGGCCTCATCATGCTAGTCGGGCTGGTGACCAAGAACGGTATTCTCATCGTTGAATTCGCGAACCAGCGCCGCGTCGCCGGTGCATCCACCGCGTTGCTCGCCGTGCAGGAGGCTGCAGCTGCACGATTGAGGCCGATTCTGATGACGACCCTGGCGATGACTCTCGGCATCCTGCCCATTGCGCTCGCGCTCGGCGCCGGTTCGGAAAGCCGTGTTTCCATGGGCATCGCCGTGATCGGCGGCCTGCTGTGCGGCGGTGCGCTCACGCTGTATGTCATTCCGGCCATGTACGTGCTGCTGAGCAGGGCGCGCGGCGCTGCCGTCGATACATCGCCGACGCCGTCAGCAGATCTCGCTGTGCCGCCGAACCTTGCGCTGGCTTCCTCGCGCGACTGACGTATCCCTGATTCCCATGCTGCGACGTAGGGTGAAAAAAACTGCCCTCGTCTGAATCCTCGAAGGCGTCGGCAACATCGCGGACGCCACTGCGACGGGAATGCAAGCGCGGATGACTCCGGTCTCTCGGAAAACGACCAACTGCACACAGAAGGAGCGCGCTGCGCGCGCGAACGCTGCGAGTTTGTGCAGTCCGGTACCGGAATCACTGGCGTCGCGTCGGCGGATCGCGGGAACGCGATTTGCAGATTCCCTCAGCACGGACACTCATCCTCGGGTCATCAGGTACCAAACATGAGCAAGACGAAGAGTCATGGCGCAACGGCGGCGCTGGCGGCCGCCTGCACATTCGCGCTGTGGAGCGCTGCCGGCTTCACCGCCGAACCCGCCAAGGTCAACGCGGTGATCAGCGAACAGGTCAAGACGGAAGAGGCGGCGCGCGCCTCGCAAAAGCGCATCGAACAGCTCGACAACGAGAGCACCAGGATGCTGGCGGACTATCGACAGATGACCGCCGAGGCAACGAGCTTGAAGAGCTACAACGAGCAGCTCGCCATCCAGGTCGCATCGCAGCAGCAGCAGATCGACGAAATGAACCAGCAGCTGGGCGAGATCGAGACGACTGCACGCGAAGTGCTGCCGATGATGGAAAAGATGCTGGCGACGCTCGATCAGTTCGTGAAGCTCGACCTGCCGTTTCTCGTCGAAGAGCGCGAGGGACGCGTGGCGCAGCTGAAGGACCTGATGACACGCGCCGACGTGTCGACCTCCGAAAAGTATCGACGCATCGTCGAGGCCTACCAGATCGAAATGGAATACGGCCGTACGCTCGAAGCCTACCAGGGCAAGGTGGGCGACAAGACCGTCGATTTCCTGCGCGCGGGTCGCGTTTCGCTCATGTACCAGAGCCTGGACGGCAAGGAGACCGGCTACTGGGACGTCGCCAGCAAGAGCTGGAAGCGGGACAACCAATACCAGGACGCCATTCGTGCGGGCCTGAAGGTCGCCAAGAAGCAGGCCGCACCCGATTTCATTGCCGTTGCAGTTTCCGCTCCGAAGGAGATCAGCTGATGATCAGGTTCAAATCTGCAGCCGCCGTCCTGCTGGCGGCGATCATGTCTCAGGCATTGCTGCCGTCGGCAGCGTTCGCAGCACCCGCCAGCCTCGACGAGTTGCTGGATCAGACACGGCAGGCGCGTGCCGCAGAGGCCAGGGTCAACGAGGAGCGCGAGTCGAAATTCCTGTCGGAACGCAACAAGCAGGCTGCGCTGATGACGGAGGCACGCACGGCGCTGTCCGAGCAACAGCGGCGCAGCGCGGCGTTGTCGACCAGCTTCGATGCGAACGAGAAGAAGCTGACGGAGCTGCAGGCGCAGCTCGACTCGCGGGCCGGCAACCTCGGCGAGATGTTCGGTGTCGTGCGCCAGGTGGCCAACGACTTCTCCTCGGTGGTGCACAACTCGATCATCACCGCGCAGTTTCCGGATCGCGGCGAGTTCGTCACCAAGATGGCGGCGTCCAAGGCGCTGCCCTCCATGCAGGAGCTCGAGCGCTTCTGGTTCGAGCTGCAGCGCGAGATGACGGAGACCGGCAAGGTCGTGAAGTACAAGACGCAGGTCGTCACCCCGAAGGGCGATGCTGCAGAAGCCATGGTGACGCGCCTCGGCCCGTTCACCGCAACCACGAACGGTCAATACCTGAACTATCTGCCCAGTCAGAAGCAGTTCGCCATCATGGCGCGGCAGCCGGGCGCGCATTTCAAGGCGCCGGCCTCCAACCTCGAAGCGGCCAAGGAGGGAGTGGTCGAGTCATTCCTCGACCCGACGCGCGGCGTGATGCTGTCGATCTACGCCCAGCGGCCGAACATCGTGGAGCGCATCGAAATGGGCGAACTGGTCGGCTACATCATCATCGTGGTCGGTATCGTCGGCGCCGTGCTGGCCATGTACCAGCTCTTCTATCTGTCGACCGTGCGCGGCCGCGTCCGCAATCAGCTCAAGTTCTCCAGCGATCCAGTCACCGACAATCCGCTCGGCAGGGTGCTCGCCACGTTCAAGGGCGACAAGGAAAAGCTCGAACAGGATGCGGAGATCGTCGAACTGCGCATCTCCGAGGCCGTGCTCAAGGAAGTGCCCAGGCTGGAGCGTTTTCAGGCATTCCTGCGACTCGCCGTGGCGGCCGGTCCGCTGCTGGGCCTGATCGGTACCGTCGTCGGCATGATCGTGACGTTCCAGAGCATCACCGAGTCCGGATCGAGCGATCCGAAGCTGATGGCCGCCGGTATTTCGCAGGCGATGATCGCCACGGTGCTCGGCCTCGGTATTGCCATTCCGCTGCTGTTCGCCAATGCCTGGCTGTCGTCGATCTCCAAGTCGATCGTGCAGGTGCTCGACGAGCAGAGCGCCGGTCTGCTCGCAGAACGTCTGGAGGCGAAAGCCCATGCTTGATGTACTGACAGCACCGTTCTCGGCCTTCCACGAGATGCGTGAACTCGGAGGGCCGGTCGTCAACGGAATCTTCGCAGCGTGCGTACTGATGTGGGCGATCGTGATCGAGCGCTACTGGTACTTCCGCAAGATTCTGCCGGTGGAAGCCAATCGCATGCTCAGCGAGTGGCTGGCCCGGTCGAACCGGCACAGCTGGACGGCACAGCAGATCCGCCGCGCCATGATTTCGCGCTTGAACACCTCGATGGGTGCCAACCTGCAGGTGCTGCGCGTGCTGGTGCCGATGTGTCCGCTGCTGGGGCTCCTCGGCACCGTGGGCGGCATGCTCGAAGTGTTCGACTCGATGGCAGCGCGCGGCTCTGCCGATGCCCGCTCGATGGCGAGCGGCATTTCGGAGGCGATGATCTGCACGCTCACCGGCCTCGCGGTGAGCATCACGGGGCTTTACCCCGTGTACTACTTCCGCCGGCGCGTGCGTATGGAAACCGAACTGCTGGCCGACAAGTTCTCCTACTGACGGAGCGATCATGCGACTGAAACGTCAACGCATACAGCACAGCACCGACGACACCGGCATCGACCTGGCGCCGATGCTCGACTTCGTCCTCAACCTGCTCATCTTCTTCATCATCACGGCAGTGTTTGCCAAGGAGGTCGGCCTCACGGTGAGTCGCCCGAGCGCAACGAGCGCCGAAAAGAAGGAGGCGGGCAACATCGTCGTCGCCATCGATTCCGCCGGCGACATCTGGATCGAGAAGCGACGCGTCGATGTCCGTGCGGTACGCGCCAACATCGAACGTCTGCATGCACAGAAGCCCGACGATTCCGTGGTGGTGGCTGCGGAGAAAGGCGCGCAGACCGGCATCCTGGTGCAGGTGATCGACCAGGTGCGTCAGGGCGGTGTGCAGAGCGTATCGATCGCGGCGACGGAGAGAACGGGATGACAAAGGAAATGATGCGGTGAGGAGGTGATGCAGTGATGAAGCAAGAAACCCTGGTCGCAGCAGTCATCCTCAGCCGTACTCGTCCACATGAAAGTCCTCTTAAGCACCTCATCACGACATCACCTGATCACAGGACTTAACCATGCAAACCCGCCGCCACACCGAAGAATCCGACGAGACCGGCATCGATCTGGCACCGATGCTGGACTTCGTCCTCAATCTGCTCATCTTCTTCATCATCACGACCTCGTTCGTGAAGGAGGCGGGCATCATCGTCAACAAACAGGAAGCGTTGACCGCCGAGAGCAAGGAGAACGGCAACATCCTCATCGCCATCCGGCCGAACGGTGACATCTGGATGGACAAGCGCCGCGTCGATATTCGCGAAGTACGCCCGGCCATCGAGCGGCTGCATGTCGAACGTCCCGATGACACGGTCGTGATCATCGCGGATCGCGAATCGAATACCGGGATGCTCACGCAGGTGATGGACCAGGTGAAACTTGGCGGCGTGAGCGAAGTATCGATCGCCACCGCTCCGATTGCAGGCTGACGCGAGGAACCGACCGATGCATGCCACGACTGCGACATTTACACAGGCCAGCACCGCCCCGAAGCTCGACTTGAAGGAGATCCTGGCGAGAAGTCCGATGCTGCTGGCGGTCGTCGGTGCGGTGCTTTTTTCGCTCATCCTGTTTGCGCTGCTGTACGCCGCGATTCATGCCGGCGAGTTCGTGGCCGACAAACGCGAAGCCCTGCAGACGATCGATTTTGTGCGCCTGAAGCGCGATTCCGAAACGGAGACCTTGTCGCGTCGCAAGCCGCCGCCCCCGCCGGCACAGCCGCCGCCGCCGGCGAAGATGCGCGTCGCCACCGAGGCAGTGCAGCAGGCGCCGGGCGCGATGGAGATTCCTTCCCTCAATCTTGCGGCTACGGTCGGCGGCGGACCGATCGGTGGCCAGATGGGCAAGGGCGGCGGCGCGATGTTCGACGGCGATCTGCTGCCGTTGCAGCGGATTCCGCCGCAGTATCCGCGCGATGCAGCTCGCGGCGGCGTCACGGGCTGGGTGCAGCTCGAAGTGCTGGTGAATGCGGACGGCTCCGTGCGCAGCGCCAAGGTCACTGACGCAAAACCGCGCGGCATCTTCGAAGCGTCGGCAGTGCAGGCCGTGATGCGCTGGAAGTTCAAGCCCAAGATTCAGGACGGCAAACCCGTGGAACAGCGCGGGTCGCAGAAGATCGAGTTCAATCTGAACGCAGCAGCCGGGTGAGCATCATGAGGAAGCCAATGCATCAGTTTCTTCGCAACACCGTGCGCAGCGTGCTGCTGATCGCCGCGTGCACCGGCGGAACGCTGACCTACGCAGCAGATTGTTCCGCGCCGGAGAAGGCGGGCGGCGACATGAGCGAGGGCGTGTATCAGGACACGCAGGCCGCCATGGAACTGCTGTCGAAGCAGAAGTACAACGAAGCGATCGAGAAGCTCAGCAAGAACATCGACAAGGGCTCCGACTACGAGAAGGCGGTGCTGAACTACAACCTCGGGTTCGCCTACAGCTCGAAGAACGACATGCCGGGCGCCGTGAAGGCCTTCGCCAAAGCGCTCTCCTACAAGGCATTGCCGCGCTCGCAGAGCGAACAGCTGCAATACAACCTCGGTCAGCTCTATATCGTCACGGGCCAGTTCGACGACGGCATCAAGACCCTGCAGGACTACATCGCCAATGCCTGCGGCAAAGTGCCC
Source organism: uncultured Steroidobacter sp. (assembly GCA_964457865.1). Classification (GTDB taxonomy): domain Bacteria; phylum Pseudomonadota; class Gammaproteobacteria; order Steroidobacterales; family Steroidobacteraceae; genus Steroidobacter. The sequence continues at coordinate 6,545 of CAYWHG010000012.1, read as the reverse complement.
GCCGAAGCGCATATCTTCCTGGCGAATGCGTTGTCGGAAAAGAAGCGTTTCCAGGAAGCGCTGCCGCAGATCGACCTGGCGCTTTCGAAATCGAAGGAGCCGAAGGAACCGTGGGTACAGATGAAGCTGGCAATCGCCTATGAAATGAAGGACTACAAGGCCTGCGCAGATTCACTGGTCGCCCTGATCGCGCTGGTGCCGAACAAACCGGAATACTGGCGGCAGCTCTCCAGCATGTTCTACGAGATGAAGCAGGATGCGGAGGCGGTCGCCGCCCTGGCGCTGGCAGAGCGTCAGGGCTTCGTGGACAAGCCGAACGAGATCAAGAATCTCTACAGCATCTACATGACCATGGATCTGCCGCTGAAGGCGGGGCTGCTCATGCAGGAGTCGATGGACAAGAACAGGATTCCTGCCGATGAGACGAATCTCAGTTCGCTGGCGGATGCCTGGATCAATGCGCGTGAAGCGGTGCGCGCCGAGACCGTGCTGAAGAAGCTGGCAGGCATCTCCGAGAAGGGCGACTACTACTTCAAGCTCGGCGCCATGTACGGCGACGACGAGCGCTGGCAGGAATCGCAGGAGATGCTGAAGAAGGCCATCGAGAAAGGTGGACTGAAACGCACTGGCGAAGCATGGATGCGGCTAGCCGTTGCGCAACACGGGTTGAAGAACACGGCGGGTGCCGTCGCGTCACTGCAGAAGTCCGCGACCTTCGATGAGACCCGCAAGCAGGCGAGCGAGTGGCTGCGCCATCTCAGCGGTCAGATGGCGGCCGGTGCCGGCGGTGAGGCTGCGGCGGAGACCGAAAAGAGCGGCTGAGTACCTGCGGGCGCAGGAGTGGCGCACGGTCGAAGTGCGCCACGAAAGTCACCAGACCCGGCTTCACACCGGGCGCGAATCCCGCCGTATTACTTCGTGTCACTACCTCGCATCATCACTTGGTGATGATGCGCTCTTTGAGATAGCGGTTCATTGTCTGCAGGTCCTCTTCTTTGAGCGTCCCGGTAGCGAGGCGCAGATTGAGGATGTTGATGATGTAGTCATAGCGGCTGCGCGAATAATTCGTCTGCGCCTCGAAGAGGCGGCGGCGCGCGTCGAGCACGTCCACCGTGGTCCGTGTGCCGACTTCGAATCCCGCTTCGGTGGCCTGCAATGCCGTCTTGCTGGATTCGAGTGCCTGCTTCAGCGCTTTCACCCGCGACATTTCACTCACGACGCCAAGGTAGGCGTCGCGCGTGGCTCGCTCGGTTTCCCGGTTCGCCCGTTCGAGACGTTCGCGCGCTGCGCGATGCAGATAGACCCGCTGCCGGACCCGCGATGAAGTGCCGCCGCCGGAATAGATCGGTACCGTTACCTGCACCCCAATGGAATCTTCCGTTCCGTCGCGATCAGCGGGATTGACCGTGCGACTCGCCGGGGCGGAGCCGATCGCAGGCTGCGTAATGATCTGGTCTCCGGAAATGTCATTGCCGGCCCGGCCAGCCACGAGGTCGATGGTCGGGAAATGTCCGGAACGTGCGACTCGTACATCCTGCTTGGCGATGTCCGTAGCCAGTCGCGCCGAGATGACCCTCAGATTCTGTTCCAGTGCCTGGGATACCCATACCTCTTCGTTTTCCGGGTCAGGAGCCCGCAACGGCATATCGTCGATGGGCGCGGACAGTGAGTTGAACGATTCGCCGGTCAGTTCGCGCAGCAGTTCGAGAGCGGTTGCAAGCTGGCGCTTCGCGAGAATGACACCGGCCGCGGCCTGGTCATGTGCGGCCCGGGCCTCCTGCACGTCGGTGATCGCGATCAGCCCCACTTCGAAGCGCTTGTCCGCCTGTTCAAGTTGCCGGCTGAAGGCTTCGAGGGTGGCCTGTGCTGCGTCCACGGTGTCCTGTGCGGCAAGGACGTTGAAGTAGCGCTGCGCGGTTCTCTGGATGAGGTCCTGCTGGGCCGCCTGGTAGTCGGCTTCCGCCTGTGCCACCTCTGCGTCCGCACGCTTCAAGGTCTGCCACTGGTCCCAGCGGAAAAGCGTCTGACGTAACTGGATTTGATAGAGCGTCGAATCCAGCGTCTGTTCAGTGGCGCGGTTCAGGACTTCGATCCGGTTCTCGAGGGTGTCGGGATCCACGACGTTCACGGGGAAAACACTGGATCCGTCCGATTCGGCCCGCTGATACGACCCGCTCGCATTGAGCTGCGGCAACAGCGCCGCCAGCGCCTGCGGCTTCGATTCGCGGCTGGCCAGGCGATTGGCATCGGCCTCGCGGATCAGTGGATCGTTCTGGACGGCGCGCTGGTAGACCTCGATGAGATCCGCCGCGGGAGCCGCCGCGGACGCCAGGAGACACAGACCTCCGAGGACTGCCGCCGGAACGCGAGGGTGATGCTTGAGGCAGGCCAGGATCTGCGCGCGCAATTTCATTGAGTGGGTTCCCGTTATTCGTTCGCAAAACACCGCGGTCGAGTCGTTTGTTACCGCGGTCGGTGCATTTCGTTGTTGATCGCGAGTCTGTCGCCAGTGCCTTGTCGCCAGTCTCGCGGCATGTCCGCGCCGCAGCCCGCCGCCGGCGCACGACACTTGGACGCGTCAGTACGTCGGAATGGTTGCATCCAGGTCCCGCGACCAGGCGAGGATGCCGCCGGCGAGGTTGACCGTCTTGAAACCGTTTTGTTGCAGATACTTCGCCACTTCGAGACTGCGGCGTCCCGACCGGCACAACACGACGACTTCCACGGACGGATTCAGCTCGCCGATCCGTGCCGCGACTTCTCCCATCGGCATGTGTACGACGTCCGCAACGCTGGCTACCCCCAGTTCCCAGGGCTCGCGCACGTCGAGCAAGGTCATCACATCGCCCCGATCGCGTCGGGCCACGAATTCAGCGGGCGTAATTTCGGGGATGTTCATCGGTAAGAGAAGGGCGTTGCGGCGAATTGCCGGTGAAGATCGGTGAATGACGCCGTCAGAACACGAACTCGGGTGGACGCGGTGCATTCTTCAGGGACTGGATGACGGTCTCGAACAGACCTTCCCGCTGCCATTCGCGCTCGCCGAGCCGGGTGATCTTCCAGGCTTCCATGACCGGCGCCTGGCCGACGACGACGAACAGGCGTCCGCCGATCTTGAGGGCGCGCTGGAAACGTTCGTCGTAAAGGGGAAGCGAGCCGGTGACCGCGATGGCGTCGTAGCGAGCCTGCTCGTCCATCTGCATGCCGTCGGCGGTTTCCACGCCGGCGTTGTTGGTCGAGGTCGCCAGCAGTTGCGCGCGGGCGAAATCGGCCAGTTCGGGAACGATTTCAAGGGAGCGGACGCGCGCCGCCAGCCGGGCCATGCAGGCGGTGAGGTAACCCGAGCCGGTGCCGATTTCCAGGGCCACGTCGTTCGGACCGAGATCCAGGGCCTGCAGGATGCGGCCATGCACCTTGGGCGGCAGCATCGACTGCCCGTGGGGCAGGGGGATCGGCGCGTCGACAAAGGCCACGCCCTGCCAGGTCGCCGGGATGAACTGCTCGCGCGGGATCTCGCGCATGACCGACAGTACCCGCTCGTCGAAGACATCCCAGGTATTCACCTGCTGTCCGATCATCTGCTCGCGGGCCAGTTCGATGTTCATGAGTCGCGAATCTATCCGGTGCGGATCAATGACTTGGGCTGAGGCTCGGCCCCGGCAGAATCCGGGCGATGGCCCGGGAAATGCGGGCGGCAAAGGGTACGGGCTTTGATTGCGGCAGACAAGGTTGCAGACGGCGCCGCGCGGTCGATGGGCGGCGGGTGCGCCGCAGGTTTGCGCGGCGATTCACGAAGTCCGCGACGGGCTGTTCGCGAACCGAGTTCTTCGCTCGTCGGTGCTCGTTTCCCCGAGCCCGCAGCAACCATTTGCAAAAAAAACCGACAGCGAATTCGCTGCTGCGTCAGCACGCTTTCGTCCGCGCGATTCACGTGTGCAATATGGTCAATCTCTGCAGCAGAATTGCTGCGGTTCGCTATGCTGCATCGAACGTTCGCTGTCGTGCGGCAGCAGGCGCAACGCATGGAAAAAAGCGCATCGGTCCGGCGGGGATCCGAATGCGATACGGGGATGAAGGGCAAGCATGACGATTCGTTCTTGAAGGCTCCTGCGACATGGTAGGAGGGGCCGTTTTTTCGTTCTGGAGTGCGCTGCTCGTTGCGGCGGTCGCGGTGCTGGGTGTCGTCCTGGTGTGGCGTGAACGGCGCGCCCGTCAGCTTTCCGCCGCTGCGAATCAGCTCGATGGCATCGTGCGCGAAGGACGCTACGCGGAACGCGTGCGCAGCGGCGGCGATCCGGCCCAGCCGTTCGCCGCCAGCGCCAACAAGCTGCTCGAACAGATTGCCGTCAAGGATCTGCTGATCAGCGAACGCGAGCGCGCGCTGGTCGGCTTGCTCGGCGGACTGCACGAGGCGGTCGCCGTGCACCGCGACGGCATCGTGTTCGCCAACGACCGGTTTGCCGCACTGGCGGGTCAGGGGCAGCCGCTGCTGCTCATCGGCCGGTCGATGGCTGAACTGGTGCATCCCGACTATCGCGATCTCGTCGATGAGCAGCTGCGGCGTGTGCTCGAGGCCGTTCCTGCCATGGACCGGCTGGAAGTCGAACTGCAGCCGCAGCGGGAACAACCGCTGCGCGTCGAACTCTCCGCCGTGCGCATCGACTACCAGGGTGGTCCTGCGCTTTTGCTCACGATGCTGGAAATGGGGCCGCGACCGGTTGCCGCACCGGCGACATCGCGCGGCCGCCCGACCGCCTGGGACACGCTCGATTCCCTGGGCGAAGGCATCATCACCACGGACATCAGCGGCCGGATCGATTATCTGAACCGCGCCGCCGAGCAGCTCGTCGGCATTTCCGCCGCCGATGCCCTCGGCAAGACCATCACCGACATCATCATGCTGGTCGACGAAACCGATCGCCGCTCGCTCGGCGATCCCGTGCGTCAGTGCCTGACCTCGCAGGCGAAGGTCACTGCGGGGCGGCGTGGGCTCATGATTTCGCGCGACGGCAGCGAGGAACGCTCGGTCGAACTGACGGTGACGCCGCTCAAGGGACAGCGCGGCGATCTGGCCGGTACCGTCGTCGCGGTGCGCGATGTCAGCGAGCTGCGCGGCATCACTCGCCAGATGACCTACCAGGCCAGCCACGATGCGCTCACCGGCCTGGTCAACCGGCGCGAATTCGAACGGCGGCTGGAAGAGGCGCTGGAAATGACCAAGGCGTCCACCGCGCGCCACGTCATGTGCTACCTCGATCTGGACCGCTTCAAGGTCGTGAACGACACCTGCGGCCACATGGCCGGCGACACGATGCTGCGCGAGGTGGCCGCGCTGGTGAAACAGGCGGTGCGCGATTCCGACACAGTCAGCCGATTGGGCGGTGACGAGTTCGGCCTGCTGCTGGCGGGTTGCCCGCTGGAGAAGGCACGCCAGATTGCCGACGATGTGGTGCGCAAGGTGAGCGAGTACCGCTTCGTATGGAAGGACAAGATTTTCAACATCGGCGTGAGCGTCGGTCTGGTGGAAATCAGTCGCGACAGCGGCGCCGCCGACGAAGTGCTGAGCGCCGCCGACTCCGCCTGCTATGTCGCGAAGAAGCAGGGCAACCACGTGCACGTCTATTCGGCGCGCGACGAGTCCCTCGCCCGGCATCGCGGCGAGATCCAGTGGCTGCAGCGACTGCAGAACGCGCTCAAGGAAAACCGCTTCGAGCTGATGGCCCAGCCCATCATTGCGACCGGGCCGGCGTCGCGCGGCCCGGCACTGGAAGTGCTGCTGCGCCTCCAGGATGACTCGGTTCCCGGCGGGATCTCGCCCCTGGAGTTCCTGAAGGCGGCGGAACGCTATCGTCTGATGGGCGATGTCGACCGCTGGGTCGTGCAGGCGGCGTTGACAGCGCTTGCCCGCGGCGCCATCCGCGTACCGCCCGAGCGCAGCATCGCCATCAATCTGTCCGGCCAGACCCTGGGCGATCCGCAGTTCCTGGAGTTCGTCGTGGAAGTGCTCGACCGCACCGGTGTCTCCGCCGATCAGGTCTGTTTCGAAGTGGCGGAGAATTCCGTCATTACCAACATCGAACATGCGGAGCGATTCATCGGCGTGCTGCACGGCATGGGCTGTCGTTTCGCGCTCGACGACTTCGGGCGCGGCCTGTCGTCCTTCGGCAACCTCAAGAACCTCTCGCTCGACTATCTCAAGATCGACGGCTCATTCATCCACAACCTGGCCCTCGACACCGTGAACCAGGCGATGGTCGCCGCCATGATCAAGCTGGCGCGCACGCTGAACTTCCAGGTCGTCGCCGAGCAGGTCGAAGACGTCGGCGCCCTGGAGGCGGCGACGCGGATGGGGGTGGATTTCGTGCAGGGATATCACCTTGGGAGGCCGCAGCCGCTGGCGAGGGTGGTGGCGAGGGCGAGCTGAATGAGAGAGGCCCTAGGCCCTAGGCCCTAGGTAGGAGCGGAACTGCGTAGAGGGGTGCATGCCTGCCTGCCGCAACCTCATCCGCTTGCCCCAAAGAAAAACGGCGCAACTCGTGTCGCGC
>CAYWHG010000011.1:54071-60521 GCA_964457865.1 uncultured Steroidobacter sp. | reverse complement strand
GCAGCGGATTCCGGTCAGGCGCTCGCGTTTTTTCCGGAAGGTACCTTCCTCGCCCAGCCCGGACTGGGGAAGTTTCATACGGGTGCGTTCGTGATCGCGGCGCGCACGAAACTGCCGGTAGTCCCACTGACGATTCGCGGCACCCGGCACATTCTTCCGAGCGGACACTTTCTGCCCCGTCCGGGACGGATCGAGATCGAAATCCTGCCCGCGGTACGTGCACCAGCCGAACTTGATTCGAGCGCAACCGTCGCCATGACTCGTGATGTTGCGCGAGCACGCATCCTTGCTGCGCTGAACGAGCCGGATCTCGGCGAAAGCGACGGCCTCGCCGACTTGCAGGCGTCGCGCAAGAGCTGAGTTTTGCTGCAGCGGGTGCTTGACCGCTGCTTGCAGCATTGGTTACAAGCCCGCCCTCCTCTCATCCGATTCACGCTGACCGGGATACACGCATGAGCAACGAAGTTTTCATCGCATCGGCCCGCCGCACCCCCATCGGTTCATTTCAGGGCGCACTCACGCCGCTGACGTCGCCGCAGATCGGCGCCGCCGCGATTCGCGCAGCCCTCGATGACTCGGGTCTCTCGGGCGAGCAGATCGAAGAAGCCATCATCGGCTGCGTGCTGATGGCGGGCATCGGCCAGGCTCCCGGTCGCCAGGCCGTGCTCGCTGCCGGTCTGCCGCTCGGTGTGCCCGTGTCGACCGTGAACAAGATGTGCGGCTCGGGACTGAAGGCCGTGATGATGGCGGCCGATCAGATCCGCGCCGGGTCCGCCAATGCCGTGCTCGCCGGCGGCATCGAGTCCATGACCAATGCTCCCTACCTGATCCCGAAAGCACGCGCCGGCCTGCGCATGGGCCATGCGGAAATCATCGATCACATGTTCTTCGACGGTCTGCAGAGCCCGTTCGACGGCAAGATGATGGGCCACTTCGCCGACCAGACCGCCGCGAAGTACGGCATCACGCGCGAAGAGATGGATGCCTTTGCCGCCGAGTCCGTCCGCCGCTCGCTCGTCGCCGTCGAACAGGGCAAGTTCAAGCGTGAGATCGCTGCCGTCACCATCAAGGATCGCAAGGGCGAGCGCGTGTTCGAGCAGGACGAGACGCCGTTCAGCTGCGACATCAAGAAAATCCCGAGCCTGAAGCCGGCCTTCAACAAGGACGGCACCGTGACGGCCGCCAGCTCCTCGTCGATCTCCGACGGCGCTGCCGCGCTCGTGCTCGCCTCGGGTTCGCTGGTCAAGCAGCGCGGCCTCAAGCCGCTGGCACGCATCGTCGGCTACACCAGCCATGCACAGGCGCCGGAATGGTTCACGACCGCCCCGGTCGGCGCCATCAAGTCACTGCTGGAAAAGACGGGCTGGAAGGCCGGCGACGTCGACCTGTACGAAGTGAACGAAGCCTTCGCCGTCGTGGCGATGGCGGCGATCAAGGATCTCGGCCTCGATCATGCCCGCGTCAATGTGAACGGTGGCGCCTGCGCACTGGGTCACCCGATCGGGGCAACCGGCGCCCGCATCCTCACGACGTTGATCCACGCGCTCAAGGATCGCGGCGGCAAGCGCGGCATCGCCTCGCTGTGCATCGGCGGCGGCGAAGCGACGGCGCTGGCGGTCGAACTCGTCTGAACAAACAGGAAATAGCCGCAAAAGGCGCAAAGAGCGCAAACAAAAAGGGAAAGAAGAATCTATTCTTAACTTTTGCGTTTTTTGCGCTTTTTGCGGCCAATCATTCCGGGTGTCCTGTCTCCTGCGCTAGATAGACACCAGCGCATCGGGTGCAATGCCCGCCACTTCATAGCCGCGCTTGAAATCGCGTACGTGTTTCGCCATCCACTTGCGCGCTTCCTCCGCATCGCGGTTCTGCAGCGCCGTGATGATCTTCTGCTGGGCCGCGATGATGCGTGAGCGGGCCTGCGGCACGCGATCGACCATCAACGCCAGCGACGGCGCCAGTACCTGGGCCAGCGAGTGCTTGGCCAGCACCAGCACCTTGTTGCGCGCACAGACGCCGAGCTGTTCGAAGAATCCGGCGACCAGTTCCACTGCGACATCCGACCGCTGCTCCGCGATGAACGCCTGACTCACGCGCATGAGCGTCTCGATGTCGGCCTGCGTGCGACGCGTCGCTGCCAGCGCGGCGACTTCCGGCTCGATGACCATCATCGCTTCCCAGACTTCGACGAACGACACTTCGTGCAGCACGAGCGCCTGCCGCATTCCTGAAGCGACCTTGTCGGCGTGAGGCCGGCTCACGATCATGCGTTTGGCGCCCTGCGGGCGCATGACCAGTCCTGCACTCTCCAGCTGACGCAGCGCTTCGCGCACCGTCGAACGATGGACCCGGAACTGCTGCGCCAGATCGAGTTCCGGCGGCAGCGGATCGCCATCCTTCAGGACGCGCGACAGGATCTTCGCCTCGATCGCCGCCGACACCCTGGTATACGCCGGCTCACGCTCGACGGGCTCGAACAGGTTGCCGGCCGCCGGCGCACCTCCAATTGCCTGCTCCGCCGCTGCTGCGACGCCGCGACGGGCTTTCGAACGGGATACATTCTTTGTGCGCGTTGACATGGTGCCGGATTGTCCGACAATGGGACACTGTTCTCAACTCCTGCCCGCGAGGATTCTGCGTGGAAGACTTCGACTTCGGACTCGGCGACGACATCGACACCCTGCGTACCACGGTCGCGCAGTTCGCCCAGGATCGCATCGCACCGCTGGCGGCCGACATCGACCGCGACAACCGCTTTCCGCGCGAACTGTGGCCGCAGATGGGCGAACTGGGCCTGCTGGGCCTCACCGTGGAGGACGAGTACGGCGGCGCCGGCATGGGGTACCTGGCGCATGTCATCGCCATGGAGGAAATCAGCCGGGCCTCGGCCTCGGTGGGCCTTTCCTACGGCGCGCATTCCAATCTGTGCGTGAATCAGCTGCGTCGTTGGGGCACCGTGGCCCAGAAACAGAAGTACCTGCCGAAACTGATTTCCGGCGAACACGTCGGCGCGCTCGCCATGAGCGAACCCGGTGCCGGGTCGGATGTCGTCGGCATGCGCACGCGCGCGGAAAAACGCGACGGCGGCTTCGTCCTCAACGGCTCGAAGATGTGGATCACCAATGGCCCCGTGGCCGACACGCTCGTGGTCTACGCGACGCTCGATCCTTCACTCGCGGCGCGCGGTATCACGGCATTCATCATCGAACGCGGCATGCCCGGCTTCAGCACGGCGCAGAAACTCGACAAGCTGGGGATGCGCGGCTCGGACACCTGCGAACTCGTGTTCAAGGACTGCCACGTGCCAGCCACCCACGTCCTGCACAAGGAAGGGTTCGGCGCCGAAGTGCTGATGAGCGGACTCGACTATGAACGCGTCGTTCTCGCCGGCGGTCCGCTCGGCATCATGCGCGCCTGTCTCGATCACGTGATGCCCTACGTTCACGAACGCAAACAGTTCGGTCGCCCGATCGGCACCTTCCAGCTCATGCAGGGCAAGGTCGCCGACATGTACACGACCATGAACGCCTGCCGCGCCTACGTGTATGCCGTGGCGCGGGCCTGCGATCGCGGGCACATCACCCGCTTCGATGCCGCGGGCTGCATTCTGCAGGCGTCCGAGAAAGCCACCTGGCTGGCCCTCGAAGCCATCCAGGCGCTGGGCGGCAATGGCTACATCAACGACTACCCCACCGGCCGACTGCTGCGCGATGCCAAGCTCTACGAGATCGGTGCCGGCACCAGTGAGATCCGCCGCATGCTGATCGGGCGCGAGCTGTTCGAAGCCAGCGCCGCCTAGCCGGAAATCCCGGACGCGCAATCACGATGCCGGTGTGCGGAACCGACGGATTTGCCGCATTTTTCTGCAGCAAACCCCTGTCGTCGGCAGGCCCTGCTCGCGTCCGCATGCCTGGAGGCTCCGCGGCTTTTTCTCCATGATGCACTCAGCCCCGCCGGGGGCTTTGTGCGTCGCAAGAAAGCGGCTACCATCCGGCGCCCTGCAGCGTTTTGAGGTCAGGCAATGCAGCTCGATGGGAAGTTGGTAACGATCACCGGCAGCGGTCGCGGCATCGGTCGCGCGATGGCGCTGGCGTTCGCACAGAAGCACGCCAACGTTGCGCTCGTCGATCTGAATCAGGCCGATCTCGACACCACTCGCACGCAGTGCGAGGCGCTGGGCGTTCAGGCCCGCACCTATCTCTGCAATGTCAGCCGCGAAGACGAAGTCGCCAATACGCTCGACGCCATCGTCCAGGACTTCGGTCGGCTGGACGTGATGATCAACAATGCGGGCATCACGAAGGACGCCCTGCTAGTCAAAGTCCAGGACGGCAAGGTCGTCGGCAAGATGTCGAAGGATCAGTGGCAGGCCGTCATCGATGTGAACCTCACCGGCGTGTTTCTCGGCGCACGCGAAGCCGCGGCGCGCATGATCACGCTCGGCAATGGCGGCGTCATCATCAGCACCTCCAGCATTTCGCGTGCGGGCAACATGGGGCAGTCGAACTATTCGGCCGCCAAGGCCGGCGTCGCCGCGATGACCGTGGTGTGGGCGAAGGAGCTTGCCCGCTATGGCATCCGCGCCGGTGCCATCGCGCCCGGCTTCACGCGCACCGATATTCTCGATGCGATGAAGCCCGAGATGATCGAACGCGCGGTCGGCGCCGTGCCGCTCAAGCGCATGGCCGAACCCGCCGAAATGGCGCACGCGGCCATCTTCATCGCCGAAAACGATTTCTTTTCCGGTCGCGTCATCGAGCTCGATGGCGCACAGCGCATCTAATCGAGGAAATACGCATGAAATTGAGTCAGGTGCTTGCCGTCATCACAGGCGGCGCTTCGGGTCTCGGCAACGCCGTGGCATCGCGCATCGTTGCCGCCGGCGGCCAGGTCACGCTGCTCGACGTCAATCAGGAAGCAGGCGAAGCTGCGGTGAAGGCACTGGGCGCTGCGGCACGGTTCCAGAAGGTCGACGTCACCAACGAATCCGCCGTCAATGCCGCCATCGCCGCCGCACACAGCTCGATGGGCGGGCTCAACGCCGCAGTGAACTGCGCGGGCATCGCCACGGCGCGTCGCACGGTCAACAAGGAAGGCGCCATTCCGTCCGATGTCTTCCGCAAGACGATCGAGGTCAATCTCATCGGCACCATGCAGGTCGCCAAGGCCGCCGCCGCCATCATGCAGGCCAACACGCCGAACGAAGAAGGCGAGCGCGGCGTCATCGTCATGACGGCGTCGGTCGCAGCCTTCGACGGCCAGATCGGCCAGATCGCCTACTCGGCATCGAAGGCCGGCATTGTCGGCATGACGCTGCCGATGGCGCGCGACCTCTCGTCGCTCGGCATTCGCGTCATGACCGTGGCGCCCGGCATCTTCAAGACGCCGATGATGGCCGCCATGCCGCAGGAAGCGCAGGACTCGCTCGGCAAGCAGGTGCCGTTCCCGCCGCGCCTCGGCCGTCCCGACGAATATGCTGCGCTGGTCGCGCACATCTGCGAGAACTCGATGCTGAATGGCGAATGCATCCGTCTCGACGGAGCGATTCGCATGGCGGCCAAGTAGACGATCCAGAGGAAGCACGTCGATGAAGCACATCGCCATCAGCCTGATCCTGGCGTTCGCCCTCGGCGCGTTTCCGGCGATGGCGAAGGACGCAGCGCCCGTCGCGGCGCTGAACGTTCCCGTCGAGTACTACAAGCTCGACAACGGGCTTCGCGTCGTGCTTTCCGCGGATCATTCGGTGCCGGTGGCCACCATCGGCATCTACTACAACATCGGCTTCCGCATCGAGCCGAAGGATCGCACGGGCTTTGCGCATCTCTTCGAGCACCTGATGTTTCAGGGCTCGAAGAATCTCGCCAAGGGACAGTTTTTCAAACTGGTCCAGGGACTCGGCGGCACGCTGAATGGCTCGACGCGCTTCGACTTCACCAACTACTTCGAAGCCTTTCCCTCGAACGCGCTGGAATCGATGTTGTGGGCCGAGGCCGACCGCATGCGCAGTCTGGATATCACCCAGGAAAATCTGGTGAACCAGCAAGGCGTGGTCAAGGAGGAAGTGAAGGTCAACGTGCTCAATCAGCCGTATGGCGGCTTTCCGTGGCTGCAGTTGCCGCAGTACGCCAATACCAACTGGTACAACGCCCACAACTTCTACGGCGACCTGCAGCACATCGACGCGGCGACGCTCGAAGACGCACGCGCCTTCTTCAAGACTTACTACGTTCCCAGCAATGCCGTGCTCGTCGTCGCCGGCGATTTCGATGCGGCACAGACGAAGAAGTGGATCGGGCAATACTTCGGCAATATCCCGCGCGGTGCGGCGCCGCCGCTGCCGGACATCTCCGAACCGAGACAGACTAAGGAGAAGCGGGCCACCCAGGCCGATCCGCTCGCCCCGCGCCCGGCCCTCGCCATCGGCTACCACGTCCCGAAGCGCTGGACGCCGGA
>CAYWHG010000011.1:0-53971 GCA_964457865.1 uncultured Steroidobacter sp. | reverse complement strand
CGACTGGGACTCGTGGATCTGCTCGCCTGCTTCGCGCTCTTCGATGACGATCCGGCACGCATCAATCGCATCGAGGCCGAGTTCGCCAAGGTCACGCCGGCGCTGGTGAAGAAGACGGCGCAGGAATACCTGCGGCGCGACAATCGAACGGTGCTGTTCGTCGAACCGGCGAAGACCGAAGCTGTGGAGGCCGCGAAATGAACAAGCTCCAATGCCTGTTCGTCGGAGTCGTCGCGGCGCTGGCCGCGCCCGCGCTCACTGCACAGGAGGTCCCTCCCCGACCGGGCCCGCCGCGCGCGCTGCAGCTGCCGACACCCGCGACACTCAGCCTGCCGAATGGCCTCAAGGCCACATTCGTCGATTTTGGTGTCGTGCCCAAGGCAACCATTTCCATCACCGTACGCACCGGTAACCTGAATGAGGGCGAGCAGACGTGGCTCGCCGATCTCTCGTCCGACCTGATGAAGGAAGGCACGGCAAAACACACCGCCCAGCAGATCGCCGAGGCGGCCACGCTGATGGGTGGGGAAGTCAGTATCGGCGCCGGCCCGGACCAGACCTATCTGCAGCTCGACGCGCTCGCGGAGTTCGTCCCCGACGCCGTCGCCCTGCTCGCCGAGATCCTCACGCAGCCGAAACTGCCGGAGAGTGAGCTGGCGCGCATCCGCCAGGACTACACACGCAATCTCAGCGTCGCGCTGACTCAGCCGCAGGCACTGGCGAGCGCAGCCATGGCGGGACTGCTGTATCCGGATCATCCGTACGGCCGCGCGTTCCCGACGGCGGAACAGTTGCAGAGCTACACGATCGAGGATGTCCGCAAGTATTACGACAGCAACTTCGGCGCGCGACGTACGCAGGTATATATCGCCGGCAAGTTCGATCGCGCCAAGGCCGAGAAGGCGATCCGCGACAATCTCGGTTCGTGGCGCGAAGGCCCGGCACCGCTCGCACTGCCGCCGGCAGACGCCGCACCGCGCCAGGTCAAACTCATCGATCGGCCCGGCGCGCCACAATCCACGCTGCGCATCGGCAAGCGCGTCATCGACATGCGGCATCCGGATTTCATGGCGCTGTCCATCGCCAACTCGCTGCTCGGCGGCGTCCTCACTTCGCGCATCACCATGAACCTGCGCGAAGAGAAAGGCTGGGCGTATTCGCCCGGCAGCGGTCTGGAAACGAAGTATCACCAGGTGACCTGGGTCGAAAATGCCGACGTGAAATCCGCATCGACCGGCCCCGCGATCGCCGAGGTCTTCAAGGAGATCGACCGGCTGCGCGCCGAGGCCCCTGAGGAACCCGAACTGACTTCCATCAAGAACTACCGCAACGGCCTGTTCGTCATGTCGACCGCCACGCGCGGCGGATTGATCGGCCAGCTCATGCAGATGGATCTGCAAGGCTTGCCGCCCGAGTGGCTGACGACGTTCCCGCAGCGGATCTACGCCGTTACGCCTGCCCAGATCACGAAAGCTGCCAAGGACCATCTGGATCCGTCCCTGATGTCGGTCGTCGTGGTCGGCGACCTGCAGAGCGTCCGTCCGCAGCTCGAAGCCGTCGCGCCGCTGCGCGAGGCCCTTGCCCGATAACATTGCCCCGATAACAGCCACACCGATACGCCATCCAAGAAAGCACGTATGAGTGAAGCCATCGAAAGAGAAGTCATGGAGTATGACGTCGTCATTGTCGGCGCGGGGCCCGCAGGCCTGGCGTGCGCAATCCGGCTCAAACAACTGAAGAGCGACCTGAACATCTGCGTGCTCGAAAAGGCGTCGGCCGTCGGCGCGCATTCGCTGTCGGGCGCCGTGCTCGAACCCGCGCAGCTCGAGAAACTGCTGCCGGAATGGAGCACGGAGTACACGGGCATGAAAGTGCCGGCCGCCGAAGACGACGTGCGGCTCATGACCAGGACCGGTTCGTACAAGCTGCCGAACTGGGCCGTGAACCTGTCGCCGATGAACAATCACGGCAACTTCATCGTTTCGCTCGGCCAGCTCACGCCATGGCTCGCCCAGAAGGCCGAAGCGCTCGGCGTCGATATCTTCCCCGGCTATGCAGCCGCTGCCGTGGTGTATGACGACAACGGCGCAGTGAAGGGCGTGCAGATCGGCGACATGGGACTGGAACGCAACGGCGAGCCGGGGCCGAACTTCACGCCGGGCATCGAAATCCATGCCGCTACGACCGTGATTGCCGAAGGCACGCGCGGCTCGCTGGCCAAGCAGCTCATCAAGAAGTTCGACCTGCGCGACAAGGCCAAGGCCGATCCGCCGACGTTCGGACTCGGGTTCAAGGAACTGTGGCAACTGCCGCCCGGGCGCGTGAAGCCGGGTCGCATCGAACACGCCTTCGGCTGGCCGCTCGATACGAAAACATACGGCGGCAGCTTCCTGTATCACCTCGACGGTGATCGCGTGTATGTCGGCTACGTGGTCGGCCTCAATTATGAGGATCCGCGCCTAAAGCCCTTCGAGGCGTTCCAGCAGTTCAAGAACCATCCGCGCATCAAGCCGCTGCTCGAAGGCGGCGAGATCCTCTCGGCCGGCGCACGCACGATTGCTGCGGGCGGCTATCAGTCGCTGCCGCAGCTCGACATGCCGGGCGCGCTGATCGTCGGCGATGCCGGCGGCACGCTGAACGTGTTCAAGATCAAGGGCATTCACCAGGCCATCCGCTCGGGCATGCTCGCGGCGGAACACCTGGCCGAACAAGGCAGGAGCGAGGGCTTCGACGCGCGCTGGCGCGCTTCCGACGGTCACAAGGAACTGCACTCGGTCCGCAATTTCAAACCCGCCTTCAAGAAGGGGCTGTACTTCGCCATGTTCAACGGCGGCATCGAGGCCCTGCTGAAAGGCAAGACGCCGTGGACCATGAAGAACACCGCCGACTGGTCGGCGCTGGAAAAGCTCTCGGACTACACCTCGCCGGACCGCGAATGGACGGACCGTTCGCTGCCGCCGCGCGATCGACTCGCCTCGGTGTTCTTTGCCGGCAACGTGCACGACGAAGCACAGCCCATTCACCTCAAGGTCGCGGACACCTCGATCTGTGCAACGCGCTGCGTCGTCGAGTACGGCAATCCCTGCGAGAACTTCTGCCCTGCCGGCGTCTATGAAATGGTGCCCGACGGCGAGAATGGCAAGCGCCTGCAGATCAACGCGGCCAACTGCGTGCACTGCAAGGCCTGCGACATCAAGGATCCGTACGAGATCATCACCTGGACGACGCCGGAAGGCGGTTCAGGCCCGAACTATCAGAACCTGTGATGGGTAGCGCGCGGCGAATGACGAACCTGCACGATTGATGGAAAGCGTCGCCACCCATTACGAGCGCGAATGCGCCCGTCTCGGGTACCAGCGCGATCCGGTGCAGGAACGTATCGTCGCGCTGCTCGATGATCTGCGTTCGCGGCTGCTCAAGCCGAAACCCAAAAGCCTCCTGAAAGGACTGTTTGCCGGCAAGCAGCATGAGCTGGAACGCGGCCTCTACCTCTGGGGCGGCGTCGGCCGCGGCAAGACCTGGCTGATGGACCTGTTCTTCCACAGCCTGCCCTTCAAGGACAAGCAGCGCAGCCACTTCCATCGCTTCATGCAGTCCGTGCACGACGAACTGAAGAAGCACAAGGATCGCGCCGACCCGCTGGAACTCGTCGCCGAAAAGATCGCGAAAAAGACCCGCGTGCTGTGCTTCGACGAACTGTTCGTCGCCGACATCGGCGATGCCATGCTGCTCGGCAATCTGTTCCGCGGCCTGTTCGATCGCGGCGTGACGCTGGTGGCGACCTCGAACGTGCCGCCGGACGATCTCTACAAGGAAGGCCTGCAGCGCGCGCGTTTTCTGCCCGCCATCAAGCTGCTGAAAGAGAACACGCAGGTCGTCCACGTCGACAGCCACACGGACTACCGGCTACGCGCACTCGAACGCGCCTCGACCGCATTCGACGCCGGCGATCCCGCCACCCCCGCGGCCATGAGCCAGCTCTTCGAAACTATCGCCGGTGAAGCCGGCACGACTGCCACGCTGACGCTCAATCACCGCCGCCTGCACCCGAAACGCCTCGCCGAGGACGTCGTCTGGTTCGACTTCAAGGAGCTGTGCGACGGACCGCGCGGACAGGCCGACTACATCGAACTCGCCCGCTGTTTCCATACCGTCCTGCTGAGCGACATTCCTGTCCTCACGACCGAACTCGACAACCAGGCACGACGCTTCGTCACGCTGGTCGACGAGTTCTACGACCGCAGCGTCAAGCTGGTCATTTCCTCGGCCACCCCCGTCACGACGCTGTATCGCGGCTCGAAACTCGCCTTCGAGTTCGAACGCACCGGCAGCCGGCTGATCGAGATGCAGTCGCAGGAATACCTGGCGCGACCGCACAAGCCGTAGACGGCCACTGGCGACTGGCTGCTGGTCTGCTGGCCAGAAAAGATGAAGAGGATCTCCCTCTCTTGCTTCTGACCAGTCGTTAGCAGCCAGTCGCCCGCTCCTTACGCCACCTGCCGCATCCCCGTCTGCACTTTCCGGCGGATCTCGGCCTTCTCCCGCGCCTTCACCGCACCCATCGCATCGCCGGCGAGATCGAGCGCCCGCGCCGTCAACTGCCAGTTGAACGGGCTTGCCGGTTTCAACTGCGTCCGCTCGGCGGCCAGAGCGCGCGACAGACGGGCATTACCCGAGCGCAGTGCCGCTTCCACCATCGTCAGATGCACGAAATCGCGCTGCGCGTGACTGCCGCCGAAGCGATGCGCGATCGTGCGCACGGGCGCCAGCAGATTGATCACGTCGTTGTAGTGGCCCATCCCGAAGGCGAGCAGCGCCTGCGCCAGCGGCAGGCCTACGTCGCGGGACATCATGGCGTTGGTGTCATTGCCGATGGCCTTGCGCTCCAGCGAAGCGATCGTGCGCTGCGCCAGATCGAAGCGGTTCGCGCCGACGAACGACATCACGGCATGCACGTCATTGAAGGCGTAGTACGCATGCTCGGCGAACGCCTCCCACGATTGTGCGAGTTCCTGCCAGCGCGGCCCGACGTCGATACCGCGCAACTGCAGGCGCCACAGCATCGCGGATGCATCGATCATTTCCATCGGCACCGCCGACGACACCGGCCGGATGCGGCGGTCATACAGATCGAATACGCGACCGATGTCGCCCATGTCCAGACAGTACAACGCGAGATGCCACCAGTTGTGGAAGGCGAAACCATTGTCGACGGCCCACTGGTCCTCGCGGCTCGTCAGCCAGTCGATGCCTTCGCGGACGCGGCCCGTCATTTCCATGACGTGCGTGACCGCATGCACGGCCCAGGGATCGTGCGCATTGATCGCCAGTGCACGCCGGCCCGTGTCTTCGGCCTGCGAATAAGCGGCACATTCCTCCAGTCCGAAGGCATGCATGCCCAGCACGAAGCCGTACCCCGGCACGGAGTTGTCCCAGTACGGCAGGACATGGGCGATGCGGTCGCGCAGCATCGAGGATGAACCCATGAAAAAGTCGCCGACATGCGCCACCTGCAAGGCCAGCAGGTCGCGCGGATACTCCACGACGATATCGCCGTAGGCCCTGACCGCGGCCGCGAAGTCGCCGCCGAGCCACTTGCGCGCCGCAACGGCGTGCAAGCGCTCGCGCTCGTTGGCGCGTTTTCCGAGGGCTTCCACGGCCTCGATGCTCGCCGCCAGCATCGGTACCAGCGACCGGTCCGTGGACATGACAACGAGCGCCGCCTGGAGACAGTGCCCCATCGCGAACTCCGGATCGGCATCGAGGGCGACGCGGATCGCGGCCATCGGATCGACGTAGTAACCGGCCGACAGTTCGACCGCCCGTTCATAGTGCTGCAGTGCTTCACGGCTATCGGTCGACACCGGCAGGCCGCGTGAATCCAGAAGTGTCATGGCTGAAATCCTCCCGCCGGCACCCGCGCCGGCTTCGTGGATGCCTTTGTAGTCCCGTGGCGTGAGTCGCCAGTCTCGACAGCCGTGAAAAAAGCGTGAAAATGCCCTGCGCCACAGGCGGCCGACTGCTGCACCGGTATCCGCCTGACCAAAGTCAGGGGTGTGGGATTCCATTTCGCAGCAGCGCCGAACCTGCGCCACGCCGATCATGGGGATCGAGGGAGACCTTTTTCTGACGCAACTGGTGCTGCAACTGCTGGGACGCTTCACCGTGCGCGACACGGCAGGCACCGAAATCCGGCTCGCGTCGCGCAAGGGCCGCGCCCTGCTCGCCTTCCTCGCCGCGCGTCCCGGCGAAACGCACAGCCGCGACCGATTGGCGACACTGCTTTGGGAACAAGCCGACGAGGAACTGGCACGCACCAGTCTGCGACAGGCACTGGCTACGATCCGCAAGGTGCTGCCGGCCAGGCTGCATCCCGCGTTGATCAGCGATACCGATTCACTGCGCCTGGATCCCGCACGGGTCGAAACCGACGTCGCGCTGCTGCGCCGGTCGCTGACGATCGGCACGCGCGCGGCGCTCCAGGAAGGATTGAACCATCATCGCGGCGAATTTCTCGAAGGGCTCGACGCCCGCTCCACGGCCTATGACGAATGGCTCAACCAGGAACGCCTGGCGCTGCGCCGCCAGTTCGCCGATGGATTGCAGAAGCTCAGCACGCTCTGCTCGGCCCAGGAAGATCACGAGGGCGCGCTGGCAGCGAGCGGCCGTCTCGTCGCACTCGAACCGCTGAACGAAGCCGCCCATCGGACCGTGATGGAACAGCAGGCGCGACGACACGCCTATGCAGAGGCACTGCGGCAGTACCAGATCTGTCGCGATATCCTGCGGCGCGAACTCGATGTCGCGCCCGAGCCGGCGACCGAACAGCTCTACCGCGATCTGATGCGGCGGCGTCGCGCTGCCACTGCGCCGTTTTCGGCCGACGGCGCGGAAACGCCTGTTGCCAGCAAGGACACAGTGCTCGATCAGGGCGAACGTCGCGCCGAGCTGCGCGATGCCGTCGTGCTCGTCGTGCGCCTGGAAGGATTGACGGAACTCGAAGCGACGCTGGAACCGGAGGAAGCTCATCACGTCGGCCGCGACTTCCACGAGCGCGTGCAGGTGACCGTCGCTCGATTCAACGGTCGCGCAGATCGACGTGCCGGTTCCAGCGTGCTCGTCGTGTTCGGCGCAACGCAAGCCCGCGGCAACGAGGCGGAACAGGCCGTGCGCGCCAGTCTGGCACTGCGTCAGGACGTCAATGAACGGCGCTGGCTGCTGCGACCGGAGTTGTCGCTGCGCATGGGCATCGCACAGGGTCAGCTGCTGGTCGGTCCGGAGTTGTTTCCGCTGACGGGGCGACCGGCTCACGCCGCACACCTGCTGGCCACGCATGCGGACGACAGCGGCATCTGCATCGCATCCACGATCCGCAATTCTCTCGGCACCCTCATCGATGCCGAAGCGGTTGCCGGGACGGCCCTGCCCGACAATGAATCGGCGTGGATGCTGCAGTCGCTGCTCAGCGATGGACGTCGCGACCGGATGCCGCTCGTCGGGCGACGCCCCGAGTTCGCCATGCTGGTCGCCATGCTCGAACGCTCCCGTGCCGGCAGGCATGGCCGGGCCGTCGTGGTGCGCGGCGAAGCCGGCATCGGCAAGACGCGCCTGCTGCACGCGGTGATGGCCGCCGCACGCGAGAGCGGCGTCGCGGTGCACGCCTCCAGCGCCTTCGATTTCGGACAATCGCCCGGCCGCCGACCCGTCACGACCCTGGCACTGAGTCTGCTCGGCGTCAGTCCGGAAGCGCCGGCTGCGGAACGAGCCGCCGCGGTCGTCCGCTCGAATCAGGGCGGCATCGATCAGATGATCTTCCTCAGCGACCTCGTCGACGCGCCTCTCGACAACGAACTCGCCGCACTCGAAAACGCCATGGAGACCGCGACCCGGCAGCGGGGCCGATCGCTGGCGCTGGCGCAGCTGATCGAATCGGCGGCAAGCCGCTCACCGCTGCTGCTCGTCGTCGAAGACGTGCACTGGACCGATCAGGACGAACTGGCGCGCTTCGGTGAGATCGCGGCCGTCATCGCGCACTGCCCGGCGCTGTTGATCATGACGACGCGGCCGGAGGGCGATCCGATCGGCGCATTGTGGCGCGCCCGTGCGCGCGGGTGCCCGGTCACCACGGTCGATCTCGCGCCGCTGGCAGACGACGAGGCCCAGACGATGGCCAGCCACTACGCCGACCTGTCTCCCGATGTAGTCGCTGCCTGCATCTCGCGCGCCGAAGGCAATCCGCTGTTCCTCGATCAATTGTTCCGCGCCGCCTTCGACGGTCACGATTGCCTCCCGGGGTCGGTCCGCGCGTTGATCCTGGCGCGTGCGGATCGACTGTCGGGCCGCGATCGCGATGCCCTGCAGGCGGCAGCGGTGCTGGGTCAGCGATTCGCGGGTGCCGCATTGCAGAGGCTGATCGCCGACGGCGATTTCTCGCTGGAAGCCCTGCTGGATACGGCGCTGCTGCGCGCGGACGGCGGCGATCTCGAGTTCACCCACGCACTGTTCCGCGACGCCATCTACGAATCGACGTTGCGTTCGCGACGCCGCGAGCTGCATCGCCGCGCAGCCGACTGGTTCGCGGAACAGGATCTGGCTCTGCGCGCGGAGCATCTGGCTGCGGCCGACGAACCCGACGCCGCGGCAGCCTATCTCGCCGCCGCGCGATCCGAACAGGCCGCATCGCGTTTCGAGCGTGCGCTGATGCTGGCGAACAAGGCCAACGGCGCGGCGCGCGATCCGCTGCAACTGCATCTCGCGCAATGCCTGCTGGGCGAACTGCTGCTGACGCTCGGACGCACACATGACGCGCTGACCGCGTTCCGCGAAGCCATCGACTTCGCTGCCGATCAGCGCACGCAGGTCGACGCCTGGATCGGCGTCGCCTCCACGCTGCGCGTCATGGATCGGCACATCGAAGCGCTGGATGCGCTCGACCGCGCCGAGAAAGCGATCGGCGAACACCAGGACCTGCACGTCCAGATGCGCATCAGCACGCTGCGCGGCAATCTCTGCTTCCCGCTCGGACGCATCGAGGACTGCCTGCGCGAGCATGAACGCGCCATGCAGCTCGCCTCCGCGGCACGATCGCCGCTGGATCTGGCGCGCGCCTACAGCGGGCTTGGCGATGCCTGGTATCAACGCGGCCGCATGCGCACCGCGAGCGAGTATTTCGCGCGCTGCCTCGATGAATGTCGCAATGGCAGCTTCCCCGCCGTGCGTATCGCCAACCTTCCGATGCTGGCGCTGACACGGCTCTACTGCGGCGACGCGACCTGTGCCGATCGTTCTCTCGGCGAGGCGCTGGAGTTGTCGCGTCGCCTCAGCGATGCACGCAGCGAACTGCTGACGCAACTCGTCACCGCCTGGGCGATGCTGATGCGCGGGCGGATCGATGTCGGCGACGACTACGCACAGCGTTCGCGGCAACTCGCCGAACAGCTCGGTGCCCGCCGCTTCCAGGCGGAAGCGATGGCGCTTCAGGCCAGTTGCCGGCTTGCGCAACAGCAGCGCAGCGAGGCGGATGAACTCGTTCGCGAGGCGCTGCAGCTCAGCCGCGGCACCAGCATGAACTACTGCGGGCCGGTACTGCTCGGCGTTCTGGCACAGACGACCACGCTCGCGGAAGAGCGACGCCAGGCACTACGCGAGGGCGAACAGCTGCTGGCCGCCGGCTGCGTCAGCCACAGCTACTTCGAGTTCTATTTCCATGCCATCGAAGTGAGCCTGCGCGACGGCCGCTGGTCCGAGGCAGATCGCTACGTCGATGCATTGGCGGCCTACACGCAGCAGGAACCGCTGGTCTGGACGGAAGTCCTGATCAGGCGCGGCCGCTGTCTCGCCGACCTCGGTCGGGGGAAATTCAACTACGACATCGCGCAGGCACTGCAGGACCTGCGTCAGGAATGCAATTCGCTGGATCTGCGCCTGCCGATTGCGGGTATCGAAGCAGCGCTCGGCAGGCTGGCGGGCGCGCAGGTCTGATCGAATTTCAGAGCGTCACGATCTGACGCACCGTCTTGCCGTCGGCCAGACGATCGAAGGCCGCATTGATGTCTTCCAAGGGCAGATGCTCGCTCAGCAAGCGGTCGACCGGCAATCGGCCCTGCCGGTACATCTGGATGTAGCGCGGGATGTCGCGCGCCGGATCGCAGCCGCCGAGGTAGCTGCCCTTGATGGTGCGCTCCTCGGCAACGAGGCCGACATGCGGAACGGAAAAGAGATGCTGCGGATTCGGCAATCCAGCGGTCACCGTCGTGCCGCCGCGGCGCGTGATGCGATAACTCAGTTCCATGGCCTTCACCGCGCCGGCCATTTCGAACGCAAAGTGCACGCCGCCGTGCGAGAGATCGCGGATCTGCTCCACCGCATCGGCGGAACCCGCATTGACCGTGTGAGTCGCGCCCAGCTCCCGTGCCAGTGCGAGCTTCTCGTCGCTGAGATCCACCGCGACGATGATCGAGGCATCCGCCAGTCGCGCGCCCAGCAGCGCGGACAGACCCACGCCGCCGAGGCCCACGACCGCCACGCTGGCGCCGGGCGAAGGCTGCGCCGTATTGGTCACTGCACCGACGCCGGTCATGACGGCGCAGCCGAAGATGGCCGCTTCGTCGAACGGTAATGACTCATCGACCTTGACCAGCGACTCCCGCGACATCACCGCGAACTCAGCGAATGCGGACACGCCGAGGTGGTGATGGATGAGGCTCGATCCCTTGTGCAGACGACGATCGCCGTGCAGCAACGTGCCCGCGCTGTTGGCGCGAAAGCCCGGCTCGCACAGGGCGGGACGCCCGCTCGTGCACGGCTCGCACGTACGGCAACACGGAACGAAGGCGGCAACGACATGATCGCCCACCTTCAGATCCCGCACTTCAGCGCCGATCTCGACCACCTCGCCCGCACCTTCGTGCCCCAGCGCCATCGGCATCGGTCGCGGACGATCGCCATTGATCACCGACAGATCCGAATGACACAACCCCGCCGCCCGCATGCGGACCAGCACCTCATGCGGCCCGGGCGGATCGAGATCCACTTCGACGATCTGCAACGGCCTGCTCTGCGCGTAGGGACGCGGCAGGTTCATTTCATTGAGGATGGCGGCTCTGGTTTTCATGAGTTAAGAGTAACCGGAAAGAGCGTAGGACAGACAGAGAGAGAATGGCCGCAAAAGGCGCAAAAAGCGCAAAAAATCAGATGGGATTCTTCTTTCTGGCTTTGCGCCTTTTGCGCTTTTTGCGGCTATTCCTTTTCCGTCTTGCCTTCTATGAGTTCTTTGCGGTTACTCCGACTCTCAGGTGAGGAAGTTCGCCGCGGTCTTGGCCTTGAGTTCTTCGGCAGACACGCCCGGCGCAAGTTCGAGCAGCTTGAACGGCGACTTGCGATCCGGGCGCGCGAACACGGCGAGGTCGCTGATGATCATGTCGACAACATTCGCGCCGGTGAGCGGCAGTTCGCACTGCGGCTTGAATTTCGCGGCGCCGTCCTTCGAGTTGTGTTCCATCACCACGACGACGCGCTTGACGCCGGCGACCAGATCCATGGCACCGCCCATGCCCTTCACCATCTTGCCGGGCACCATCCAGTTGGCGAGGTCGCCCTGCTCGCTGACTTCCATGCCGCCGAGGATCGACAGGTCGATGTGACCGCCGCGGATCATGCCGAAGCTGTCGGACGAGGAGAAATAGGAAGAGATCGGCAGTTCCGTGATGGTCTGCTTGCCGGCGTTGATGAGATCGGGATCTTCTTCGCCTTCGAAGGGGAACGGACCCATGCCGAGCATGCCGTTCTCGGATTGCAGGACCACTTTCATCCCTTGCGGAATGTAGTTCGCCACCAGGGTGGGAATCCCGATACCGAGATTCACATAGAAACCGTCACGCAATTCGTGGGCGGCGCGGGCCGCCATTTCGTCTCGAGTCCAGGGCATGGCTACTCCGAAAGAAGCTTTGAGGAAGGGAACGTGAGGATCAGGCGGCGGCGCGCTTGCGCACCGTGCGCTGCTCGATCCGCTTCACGTAGTTTGTTCCCTGGAAGATGCGCTGCACGAAGATGCCGGGCGTGTGGATCTGATCCGGATCGAGCGTGCCCGCCTCGACCACTTCCTCCACTTCCGCGACCGTCACACGACCGGCGGTGGCCATCATCGGATTGAAGTTGCGCGCCGTCTTGCGATAGATGAGGTTGCCTTCGGTGTCGCCCTTCCACGCTTTCACGAGCGACACGTCGGCGACGATTCCCGTTTCCAGCACGAAGGTCTCGCCGTTCACGACCCGCTGCTCCTTGCCCTCGGCAACGAGGGTTCCGGCACCGGTGCGAGTGTAGAAGCCGTAGATGCCGGCACCGCCTGCACGGATACGTTCGGCCAGCGTGCCCTGCGGATTGAATTCGAGTTGCAGCTCGCCCGCGAGGTACTGGCGCTCGAATTCCTTGTTCTCGCCCACGTAGGACGAAATCATCTTGCTGATCTGGCGGGTCTTCAGCAGCAGGCCGAGCCCGAAATCGTCGATGCCGGCATTGTTGGAAACGACCGTCAGGCCTTTAACGCCCGACTCGCGCAGCGCCAGGATCAGATTCTCCGGAATGCCGCACAGGCCGAAGCCGCCCGACATGATGACCTGGCCGTCGCGCACGACCCCGGCCAGCGCTTCCTGCGCATTGGAGTAAACCTTGGAAGAGCTTGTCATCGAACCGATCCCCTTTATTCATCAGTCAGGGAATTATACCCATGCACTACACCCGACTGGCAGTCGGGACTGGCACAATGGAGCCCGCTCCGTGTCAGGGACCGAATAACGAGACCAGCGATGTCATCCACCCCATCCCTTCCCCAGCGCGGCGATTTCAAGGTCCTGCGACCGATGCAGACGCGCTGGATGGACAATGATCATTACGGGCACGTGAACAACGTCGCCTACTACTCTTACTTCGATTCGGCGGTCAACGGCTACCTGATGGAAGCCACGGCTGCGGACACGCGGGAACTGTCGGCGATCGGCATCGTGGCCGAAACGGGCTGCCGCTACATGAAGGAAATCAGCTTCCCCGACGTGCTCCACATCGGGCTGCGCCTCGAAAAGCTGGGCAACAGCAGCGTGGTGTATCAACTCGGGGTATTCCGCGGCACCGACACGGACCCTTCCGCGATCGGTCGCTTCGTCCACGTGTATGTCGACCAGAAAACCCGCCGACCGGTACCGATCCCGCCGGTCATCCGCGCGGCGCTGGAGCGATTGTAGAGACCGGATTCAGGAGTAACCGCAAAGAACGCAAGGTCGGAAGAGGAAAAGAAATAGCCGCAAAAAGCGCAAAAGGCGCAAATAAGAATCCCATCTGATTTTTTTGCGCTTTTTGCGGCTATTCTCTTTTCCGATTTTGCGTTCTATGCGTTCTTTGCGGTTACTCCTCCTCCGCGCTTCTACGCCGCGTCCGCGTTCGAGCCCGGCTCGTAGCCGAGGTTCGGCGACAGCCAGCGCTCCGCTTCTTCGAGACTGATCTTCTTGCGGGCCGCGTAGTTGCGCACCTGGTCGAGATCGATCTTGCCGACGGCGAAGTAGCGCGAGCCGGGATGTGAGAGATACCAGCCGCTGACGGCCGCGGTCGGATACATGGCGAAAGACTCGGTGATGCTGATACCCGCATTGGCTTGCGGGTCGAGGAGCTGCCACAACGTCGCCTTCTCGGTGTGATCCGGGCACGCCGGGTAGCCGGGTGCAGGACGGATGCCGCGATACTCTTCCTTGATGAGGTTGTCGTTGTTCAGTCGTTCTTCGGGCGCATAGCCCCAGAACTCGCGGCGCACGCGTTCGTGCAGGCGCTCGGCGAAAGCTTCGGCGAAGCGGTCGGCGATGGCCTTGAGCATGATGCTCGAATAGTCGTCGTGAGCGGCGTGGAAGCGCGCGAGCTGTTCCTCGATGCCGATACCGGAGGTCACGGCAAAGGCGCCGATGTAGTCGCGGCGACCCGAATCGCGCGGTGCGATGTAGTCGGCAAGGCAGTCATGCGACTGGCCGTCAGGCTTGCCCTTCTGCTGACGCAGGAAATGCAGGCGGTGCAATACCTGCGTCCGTGATTCGTCCGTGTAGATCTCGACGTCGTCGTCATCGACGCTGTTCGCAGGGAACAGTCCAATGACACCGCGCGCCGTCAGCCAGCGCTCGCGCACGGCCTGCTTCAGCATGCGGCGCGCATCGGCGTAGAGATTGCTCGCCTGCTCGCCCACTACCGGATCGGTGAGGATGTCCGGGAACTTGCCGCCGAACTCCCACGCATTGAAGAACGGCATCCAGTCGATATAGCGCGTCAGATCGTCGAACGAATAGTCGTCGAACGTGCGGATGCCGAGGAAGCGCGGCACGGGTGGCTCGTACTTCTGCCAGTCACCCTTGAACTTGTTGGCGCGCGCCTGGGCGATGGTCAACTGCGGGCTCTTGATCTTGCGGCCATGATGCTGCTCGCGCCGCGTCGCGTGATCGCCCTTGAGCTTCGAGACGAATTCTTCGCGCGTCGCCTGCGTCATGAGCTGCTGGCAGACGCCGACCGAACGCGAAGCATCCTTCACGTACACGACGGCGCCCTTGTACTGCGGGTCGATCTTCACCGACGTATGTGCCGGCGAGGTGGTGGCACCACCGATGAGCAGCGGCTTCTCGAAGCCCTGGCGCTGCATTTCGCGCGCAACATGCACCATCTCGTCGAGCGACGGCGTGATGAGGCCGGACAGGCCGATGATGTCCGCGCCTTCGCGGCGGGCGGTTTCGAGAATGCGCTCGCACGGCACCATGACGCCGAGATCGATCACCTCGAAGTTGTTGCACTGGAGCACGACGCCGACGATGTTCTTGCCGATGTCATGCACATCGCCCTTCACCGTGGCCATGACGATCTTGCCGTTCGAGCGCGAGACGTTGCCGCTGGCGGCCTTCTCCTCCTCGATGAACGGGATCAGGTGCGCGACGGCCTTTTTCATGACCCGCGCCGACTTCACGACCTGCGGCAGGAACATCTTGCCGGCGCCGAACAGGTCGCCGACGACATTCATGCCGTCCATCAACGGGCCTTCGATGACCTGCAGGGGGCGCTCGAAATGCAGGCGCGCTTCTTCGGTATCCGGGACCACGAACTCGTCGATGCCCTTGACCAGCGCGTGTTCGAGACGCTTCACCACCGGCAGACTGCGCCAGGCCAGGTCTTCGGTCTTCTTCTGCCCGGCCTCGCCCTTGAAGCGGCCCGCGATCTCCAGCAGCCGCTCGGTCGCATCGGCACGGCGATTCAGGATCACGTCCTCGACGCGCTCGCGCAGCTCCTGGTCGATGTCCTCGTAGATCGCGAGCTGGCCGGCGTTGACGATACCCATCGTCATGCCCGCCTTGATGGCGTGATACAGGAATACCGAGTGCATCGCCTCGCGCACCGGATCGTTGCCGCGGAACGAGAACGACACGTTGCTCACGCCGCCGCTGATATGCGCGTGCGGACAGGCTGCGCGAATTTTCGCCGTCGCCTGGATGAAATCGACGGAATAGTTGTTGTGCTCTTCGATACCGGTCGCCACGGCGAAGATATTCGGATCGAAGATGATGTCTTCCGGCGGGAAACCCGCTTTCTGCGTCAGCACGTCGTACGAGCGCTTGCAGATTTCGACCTTGCGCTCGACCGTATCGGCCTGACCCTGCTCGTCGAACGCCATGACGACGACGGCGGCACCGTAGGCACGCACCTTGCGCGCATGCTCCAGGAAGATCTCCTCGCCTTCCTTGAGGCTGATCGAGTTGACCACGCCCTTGCCCTGGATGCGCTTCAGACCCTCTTCGATCACCGTCCACTTCGACGAGTCGATCATGATGGGCACGCGCGAAATGTCCGGCTCGGAGGCGATCAGATTCAGGAAGCGCACCATGGCGGCTTCCGAATCCAGCATGCCCTCGTCCATGTTGATATCGATGATCTGTGCGCCGCTCACCACCTGCTGGCGCGCGACATCCAGTGCCGCGTTGTAGTCGTTCGCTTCGATCAGCTTGCGGAATTTCGCCGAGCCCGTGACGTTGGTGCGTTCGCCGACGTTCACGAACAGGCTGTCCGGACCGATGCTGAACGGTTCGAGACCGGAGAGACGGCAGCGCGGCTCCAGCACCGGCGGCTTGCGCGGCGCCACGTCGGCGACGTGCTCGCGAATGTGCTTGATGTGATCAGGCGTCGTACCGCAGCAGCCGCCGACGATATTGACGAGGCCGCTGGTGGCGAACTCGCGGATCAGTTCCGCCGTTTCGCAGGCCGCTTCGTCGTATTCGCCGAAGGCATTTGGCAGTCCGGCATTCGGATAGGCCGAGACATAGGTATCGGCGATGCGCGACAGTTCTTCGATGTACGGGCGCAGTTGCTTCGCGCCCAGCGCGCAGTTCAGGCCGATGGCGATGGGATTCGCATGACGCACGGAATTCCAGAAAGCTTCCGTCGTCTGGCCGGACAAGGTGCGACCCGATGCATCGGTGATGGTGCCGGAGATGATGATCGGCAGGTCGAAGCCGGCCTCATCCATCGCCTGGCGGACGGCGAAGAGCGCGGCCTTGGCATTCAGCGTGTCGAAAATGGTTTCGATCAGGAACAGATCGGCGCCGCCTTCGATCAGCGCACGGGCTCCGATGAGATACGTGGCCGCGAGCTGGTCGAAATCGATATTGCGGAAGCCCGGATCGGTGACGCTGGGCGACAGCGAAGCAGTCCGGTTCGTGGGGCCGAGCGCGCCGGCAACGAAGCGCAGCTGGCCGGTCTTTGCGTAGAAATCATCGGCAGCCTGGCGCGCGACGCGAGCGCCTTCGAGATTGATCTCGCGAACCAGGTCTTCCATGCCGTAGTCGGCCTGCGAGGAATAGTTCGCGGTGAACGTGTTGGTTTCGACGATGTCCGCGCCGGCTTCCAGGTACGCAGTGTGAATCTCGCCGATGATCGTCGGCTGCGTCAGCACCAGCACGTCGCTGTTGCCCTTGAGATCGCATTTCCAGTCCTTGAAGCGAGTGCCGCGATAGTCGGCTTCGGTGAGTTGGCGCGCCTGGATCATCGTGCCCATGGCGCCGTCGATAACGAGGATGCGTTCGGTGAGCTGACGACGGAATTCGGCGATGCGTTCGGTGCGATTCATAGGATGGCTGCTGGCTACTGGCAAGAACGAGGATCAACCCGCGGCGGCGAGCGATTGGCTGGGACGCACGCCGAGGGCGTGGCAGATGGCGAACGTCAGTTCGGAACGATTGAGCGTGTAGAAGTGGAACTCGTTCACGCCCTCGCGTTCGAGCTGCTGTACTTGTTCAATCGCGACGGCGGCTGCAATCAGTCGGCGCGTATCGGGATCTTCATCCAGGCCGTCGAAACGATCCGCCAGCCAGGCCGGCACACTGGCGCCGCAGGTCTTCGCCATGCGCTGCAACTGCGGAAAGCGCGTGATCGGCAGGATGCCCGGAACGATGGAAGCGGTGATTCCCGCCGCAGCACACTGGTCGCGGAAGCGCAGGAAACAGGACGTATCGAAAAAGAACTGCGTGATCGCCCGCTCGGCGCCGGCGTCGATCTTGGCCTTGAGATTGTCGAGATCGAACGGACCGTCCGGCGCTTCGGGATGCACTTCCGGATAGGCCGCGACCGAGATCTCGAAATCGGCGACCGACTTGAGTCCCCGTACCAGATCCACTGCATAGGCATAGCCGCCCGGATGCGGCACGTAGTTCGTCGTGCCCTGCGGCGGATCGCCGCGCAGCGCCACGATGTGGCGGACGCCATGCGCCCAGTAGTTGCGGGCGATGTCGAGGATCTCCTCCTGCGGCGCGCCGACACAGGTGAGGTGCGGCGCGGCGGTGAGCGCCGTGGTGCCCTGGATTTTCGTGACGATGTTGTGCGTGCGCGAGCGGGTCGAGCCGTCGGCACCGTAAGTCACCGACACGAAGCGCGGCTGCAGCGGCGTCAGGCGCTGGATGGACTCCCACAGCGTCTTTTCCATCTGTTCGTCCTTGGGAGGAAAGAACTCGAACGACACCGTCGGCCGGCCGCGCAGCGCGGACAGGCCGTTACCGATGCGATCCTTGAGCTGTTCCACTGACATGGCGGATTCCTTCTCGTTCTTTAAGACGTGACGGGTCAGGCCGCCACATTGATGGATGAAGCGCGGCGGGCCACGGCCACGACCAGCAGGCCGCTGTCGGTGTCCACCGGACGAATACGATCGCAGGCGAAGCCCGCCTGCATGAACCAGGCGCGGAGTGTTGCGATGGGATTGGATTTTGGCGCGAGGCCGGTGAGGCGCTCGAAGTCCTCGACGACCAGCAGGCGTGCGCCCGGATGCAGCGCGCGGGCGATCTCCGTGAGCGCCGCCACCGGACGCTCGCTGGCCGCCAGCACCCGATCGGCGATCGCGGTGTCGAACAGGTCGGCGGCAAACGGCAGGTTGTACATGTCACCGCGCTGCAGCTCGCAATGACTGAGGTCCGCGCCGTGAATACGGGTCCGCGCCAGTCGCAGCGCTTCGCTGGAAATATCGATGCCGACCGCCCGGCTCGCCTTCGCACCCAGCAGGCTCAGCACATGCCCCGAGCCCGTGCCCACATCCAGCAGGGCGCCGATCGGCTGGGACGCCAGTTCTTCCACCAGGATGCGATCGACTTCCGCAGGCAGCGCCGCCGAAGGTGCTGCGTCGGCCGCCAGCCGGCCGCGTTCGGCAACCGCGGCCTGCAGCCGCTGCCGGTCCCGCTGCAACACGCCGTCGGTGTCATCGGTCAATGCCAGCAACTGCCGCACGGTCTCGCGACCGTTCCCCGCCGGCGGCGTGCGGTAGTAGACCCAGCTCTGTTCGCGGAAGCGGTCCAGCAGACCGGCGTCGGTCAGCAGCTTCAGGTGACGCGAGATGCGCGGCTGGCTCTGATCGACGATCGCGCAGATCTCCCCGACCGTCAGCTCGCCATGCGCCAGCAACGCCAGCAGCCGCAGCCGGGTGGGCTCGGCAGCGGCCTTGAGGATCGCGACGGCGGACTGGAATGGGACAGCCATGCAGTTAAGGACATAAGGAAATCTTTATGTGGGCCGCACCTTAGCGCCGCAACCCTCCGCGGACAACCCAGGACGGGTTCACGCGACGTTTCCTGACGCGAAAGTCAGAGCGTCACACGTGCCTAAGGAAAGATTGCTAATTATTTGATTTAAAAGAATCTCGTCATCCCCGCGCAGGCGGGGATCCATCCTGACGAAAGCCTGGAATGGGTCCCCGCCGGCGCGGGGATGACCAGGTAACGGTCGCTCGCTAATGGAGCGTGCCGCCGGAATCCGCCGCCGGGCTGGCGGCAAAGATCTGCTCCACGTCCACGGCATCGAACTGGTAGGCGCGATTACAGAAATCGCAGCGCACTTCGACACTGCCCCGCTCGGACAGCACCGACCGGATCTCCCCGGCGCCGACTCCGCGCAGCATGCCGACCACTCGATCCCGCGAGCAGCGGCAGCGGAAAAAGACGGGCGAGGACTCGAAGATCCGTACATCGTCCTCGACGAACAGCCGCCGCAGAATCTCGCGGTTGCTCAATCGATGCAGCTCTTCGGGCTTCAGCGTGTCGGCCAGCAACTGCACCCGCTTCCAGGCATCGTCGAAGTCCGGACGCGTCTCGCTGCCGGGGTGGAAGCCGGTCCGTGACGCCACGCTGTCATCGGACAGGCGCTGCAGCAGCATGCCCGACACGCCATGTTCGTCGGCGTGCAGCCACAGCCGCGTCGGCAACTGCTCGGAATTCTCGAAATAGCCCTGCAGGCTCTGCGCGAGACCGCCATCCAGCGGCACGATGCCCTGGTAGCGCTGCGACAGATCCTCGTTTTCGAGCGTGACCATCAGACGGCCCGCACCCGACAGTGCCTGCAAGGTCGCGTCCGGCTGCAGCACCTCGGGACTGTCCTGGTAGCGCGCGACCGCGCGCACGCCGAGTTCATTCGAACACTGCGCCAGCAGCAGGTGCATGGGCCCATCGCCCTGCAACTGCAGGCTCAGCGTGCCTTCGAACTTCAGTGTGGCGGCGAGCAGCACCGAGGCCGCCACCGCCTCCCCCAATGCCCGACGAATCGCCGGCGGATAGTCGCGATGCTCCAGCAGTGCCTGCCAGGCTGCATCGAGATGCACGAGGTGGCCGCGAACGGGAAGGTGTTCGAACAGGAAACGATGGAGGGAATCGTGATCGTGCATGGACGAGGGCTACTGGCTGCTGGCGACTGGCTGCTGGCCAGATATGGACTCGGCAGGGTCGATATCAACCTCGACCTTTGTGTTCTGGCCAGACGCCAGCAGCCAGCTGCCAGCGGCCTGCTTCATCCCGCCAGCTTCCGCTTCAGCAGCTCATTCACCTGCGCCGGATTCGCCTTGCCGGCGGTGACTTTCATCACCTGGCCGACGAAGAAGCCGAACAGCTTGTCCTTGCCCGAACGATAGTCGGCGAGCTGCTTCGGGTTGGCGGCCATGATCTCGTCGATCACTTTCTCGATCGCGCCGGTGTCGGTGATCTGCTTGAGGCCCTTCGCCTCGATGATGGCGTCGGCATCCTTGCCTTCGGCCCACATCGACTCGAACACTTCCTTGGCGATCTTGCCGGAGATGGTTTCGTCCACGATGCGCTTCAGCAGACCGGCGAGCCGGTTCGCGTCGATGCGCGATTCGGTGACTTCGATGCCGTCCTTGTTGAGTGCGCCCGACAGCTCGCCCATCACCCAGTTTGCGGCGAGCTTTTCCTGACCCGCACCCAGCGCGGCGAGCACCGCCTCGTAGTAGTCCGCCATTTCGCGGCTCGCCGTCAGCACGCCGGCGTCGTAAACGGACAGGCTGAACTTCTCGATATAACGGGCCGCCTTCTCGTCCGGCAGTTCGGGCAGCGTGCGCCGGACCGCATCGATGAACGCCGTATCGATCGCCACCGGCAGCAGATCGGGATCGGGGAAGTAGCGATAGTCGTTCGCCTCTTCCTTCGAGCGCAGCGCACGCGTCTCGCCCTTGTCGGGATCGTACAGGCGCGTTTCCTGCCGGATGGTGCCGCCGCCCTCGATGATGTCGATCTGGCGCGCCACTTCGTAGTTGATCGCCTTTTCGATGAAACGGAACGAGTTCAGGTTCTTGATCTCGCAGCGCGTGCCGAACTTCTCCTGGCCGACCGGGCGCACCGAGACGTTGGCATCGCAACGGAACGACCCTTCCTGCATGTTGCCGTCGCAGATCTCCAGGTAACGCACCAGCGTGTGGATCTTCTTCAGATACGCGATGGCTTCCCTGGCCGAACGCATGTCGGGCTCCGACACGATTTCCAGCAGCGGCGTGCCGGCACGGTTCAGGTCGATGCCGGTGAACCCCTGGAAATCCTCGTGCAGCGACTTGCCGGCATCCTCTTCCAGATGTGCGCGCGTGATGCCGACCGTCTTCACGCTGCCGTCCTCCAGCAGGATATCCATGCGTCCTTTCTCGACGATGGGCTTCTCGTACTGACTGATCTGGTAGCCCTTGGGCAGGTCGGGATAGAAGTAGTTCTTGCGCGCGAACACCGAGCGCTGCGACACCGTCGCGCCGACGGCGAGACCGAATTTCGTCGCCATGCGCACGGCTTCCTGGTTCAGCACCGGCAGCACGCCGGGATAGCCGAGGTCGACGAGATTCGCCTGCGAGTTCGGCGCCGCGCCGAAGGCAGTCGAGGCGCTCGAGAAGATCTTGGTCTTCGTCGCGAGCTGGGCGTGGATTTCAAGGCCGATGACGGTTTCGAAAGAGGACATGGTTCTCAAGGCTCTAGGGACTAGGCGCTAGGCACTAGTCGGATTCAGAAGTTCTCATCTGGCTAGAGCCTAGAGCCTAGGGCCTAGGGCCTAGCGAAGCGACTATTCGTAGCCCGCCGGTATCTGCCTGTGCCACTGCGTCTCCTGCTGATAGCGATGCGCCACATTCAGCAGCTTCGCTTCGGCAAAGTGCGGGCCGATGATCTGCAGCCCGACCGGCAGGCCGCCGAGGAAGCCGCAGGGAATCGACATCGCGGGCAGGCCCGCCAGGTTGGCGCCGATCGTGTAGATGTCGTTCAGATACATCGTGATCGGATCGTCGACCTTGGCGCCGATGTCGAACGCCGGCGTCGGCGACGTCGGGCCGATCAGCACATCGACTTCGCCGAAAGCGCGCTCGAAATCATTGGCGATCAGGCGGCGGATCTTCTGCGCCTTGAGATAGTAGGCGTCGTAGTAACCGGCCGACAGCACATAGGTGCCGGTCATGATGCGACGCTTGACCTCGGCGCCGAAGCCCTCGCCGCGCGAGCGCTTGTACAGATCCAGCAGATCGACCGGACTCTCGCAGCGATAGCCGAAACGCACGCCGTCGAAGCGCGACAGGTTCGACGAACATTCCGCCGGCGCCACCACGTAGTACGTCGGCACCGACAGCGGCAGGTTCGGCAGGCTGACTTCCACCAGCTTCGCACCCATCGCCTCGTAGACCTCGAGCGCATCGCGGACCAGCTTGCCATTGGCCTCGTCGAGTCCCTTTTCAAAGAACTCCTTGAGCAGGCCGATCTTCAGGCCTGCCAGCGGCTGGTCGAGCGTCGCGGCGTAATCCGGCACGGACGCATCGACGCTGGTCGAATCGCGCGGATCGAACCCGGCCATGCCACCGAGCAGCAGGGCCGCGTCCTCGGCCGACTGGGTCAGCGTGCCGGCCTGATCGAGGCTGGAGGCGAACGCGATCATCCCGTAGCGCGAGACCCGGCCGTAGGTGGGCTTGATGCCGGTCAGCGAGGTGAGTGCCGCGGGCTGGCGGATCGAGCCGCCGGTATCGGTGCCGGTCGAGGCCGGCGCCAGACGCGCCGCGACAGCGGCGGCCGAACCGCCCGAGGAGCCGCCGGGGACCTTCTTGATATCCCACGGGTTCTTCACCGCGCCATACCAGCTCGTCTCGTTCGAGGAGCCCATGGCGAATTCGTCCATGTTCGCCTTGCCCAGCGTGATGACGCCGGCCTGCGACAGTTTCTCGACGACGGCCGCGTCGTATGGCGCGACGAAGTTCGAGAGCATCTTCGAGCCGCAGGTCGTCAGCACGCCGTCCGTGCAGAAGATGTCCTTGTGGGCGATGGGCAGTCCGGTGAGCGGACCTGCGGCGCCCCCCGTCAGTTGCTGGTCCGCCTTCGCGGCGGCCTGCAGGGCCTGCTCGCCCGTGACGGTAATCAGGGCATTCAACGCCGGGTTGAAGCGCTCGATACGCGACAGGAAGTGCCGCGTCAGTTCCACGCTCGAAAACCGGCGTGCCTTGAGGCCCGCAGCGAGTTCAGCAAGCGTCTGATGGTGTAGTTCAGTCATGATCCGGTTGACAGTTGACGGTTGACAGTTGACGGCCGGAAGGCGCGCCGTTTTCTGACCGTCAACGGTAAACCGTCAACGGTCAACGCTCCTATTCGATGACTTTGGGCACGAGGTAGAGACCGGCCTCGACCCGGGCGGCATTGCGCTGGTACTTCTCGCGCTGGTCGCGATCGACGATTTCGTCGACGCGCATGCGCTGCACCTGGTCCTTGAGCGGATGGGCCATCGGCTCGACGCTCGATGTGTCGGCCGCGTTGAGTTGTTCGACCATGTTCAGGATCTTCGACAAGCGGTCGACGTACTCGGGCATCTCGGCTTCGGTGATCGCAAGCCGCGCGAGATGAGCGATGTTCTCGACGTCTTTACGGGTTAGGCTCATGGACAGTTTCCGCGAGGGTCAGAAAACAGGGAAAAATCCCGGAAAAAAGCGCGCGTAATCATACACCTCGCCTTGTGCAAAGTCCTACCCGTTGTTAGAGTACCGCACCTTTTTAGACCGTCGTTCGCCTGCACAACAATCATGTTCAAGAACCTCCGCGGCTACTTCTCGAACGACCTGTCGATTGATCTCGGAACTGCAAACACGCTGATCTACGTTCGCGGTCGCGGCATCGTGCTCAACGAACCGTCCGTCGTCGCCATCCGCGAAGAACCGGGCCGCGCCGGCAAGAAGATCGAAGCCGTCGGCCAGGAAGCCAAGAACATGCTCGGCCGCACGCCGGGACACATCACGGCGATCCGCCCGATGAAGGACGGCGTCATCGCCGACTTCACCGTGACCGAGAAGATGCTGCAGTACTTCATCGAGAAGGTGCACGGCAACCGCATGATGCGCCCGAGCCCGCGCGTGCTGATCTGCGTGCCATACGGTTCGACGCAGGTCGAACGTCGCGCGATCCAGGAATCGGCCGAAGGCGCCGGCGCCCGCTGGGTACGACTGATCGAAGAACCGATGGCGGCTGCCGTCGGCGCCGGCCTGCCGGTGCACGAAGCCCGCGGCTCGATGGTGCTCGACATCGGCGGCGGCACGTCCGAAGTCGCCGTGATCTCGTTGAACGGCATCGTCTATGCCTCGTCGGTGCGTATCGGCGGCGACCGTTTCGACGACGCCATCATCAATTACGTACGTCGCAACTACGGCATCCTGATCGGCGAAGCGACCTCGGAAAAGATCAAGATCGAGATCGGCTCGGCCTACCCGGGTCAGCAGGTCAACGAAATCTCGGTGAAGGGCCGCAACCTGTCGGAAGGCGTGCCGCGCAGCTTCACGCTCAACTCGAATGAAATCCTCGAAGCGCTGCAGGAGCCGCTGGCCGGCATCGTCGGCGCGGTCAAGGTCGCGCTCGAACAGACGCCGCCGGAACTCGGCGCGGATGTGGCCGAACGCGGCATCGTGCTCACGGGCGGCGGCGCCCTGCTGCGCGACATCGACAAGCTGCTGATGGAAGAAACCGGCCTGCCGGTGGTCGTGTCGGAAGATCCGCTCACCTGCGTCGCCCGCGGCGGCGGTCGCATGCTCGAACTGATCGACGAGCACGGCCCAGCCCTGTTCAACCTGGAATGATCGCGGGCGATTCACCTTTCCGCGTGACTCAATCCGCAGGGCACTCCCCAGCAACTGCCCTGCTTTCTCTTTCTCTGGCCAGCCGCCAGTAGCCAGCCGCCAGTAACCCTCCGTGGTCACCCTCAGCTCCGACAGTCGTCCGATCATCGGCCACGGACCCGCGCTGGGGGCCCGCTTCTTTTTCCTCGCCATTGCCTCCATCGCACTGATGGTCGCCGATCATCGCGGCGGCTATACCCAAGTGGCGCGCTCGTGGCTGCACACGGCCGTGAATCCGATCTATGCCGTCGTGCAGATGCCGGGACAGTTGTGGGGCTGGCTGACCGGCAGCTTTTCCGATCGCGGCCGTCTGCGGACCGAGAACACCCAGCTCACCGATGAACTGCGCACCGCACGGGTCAAGCTGCTGCGCTTCGACGCACTGACCGAAGAGAATCGCCGGTTGCGGGCGATCCGCAACGCCTCGCAAGGCATGGGCGAACGCACGCTCATCGCCGAAATCGCGCGGGTGGATCTCGATCCTTACCGGCACCGCGTACGCATCAACAAGGGCAGCAGCGATGGCGTATTCAAAGGACAGCCGGTGCTCGATGCCTTCGGCATCATCGGCCAGGTGACGCGCGTCGACGAGATCGGCGCGGAGATCATCCTCATCAGCGACAACGAACACGCGACGCCGGTGCAGGTGAACCGCAACGGCATCCGGTCGATCGCCGTCGGCACGGGTGACATTCATCGCCTGACCCTGCCCTTCCTCACGATCGAATCCGACGTGAAGCCGGACGACCTGCTGGTCTCCTCCGGCCTCGACGGCATTTTTCCGGCAGGCTATCCCGTCGCCACCATCACGAAGGTGGAGCGCGACCCGTCGGCAACATTCGCCGTCGTCGAGGCCCGGCCGCTCGCGCAGCTCGACCGGTCGCGCGAGGTGCTGCTGCTCTGGGTCGATCCATCGACAAGGCAGCCGGCGGCGGCGGCGCCCGCCCCGCAAAAGAAACCGCCTGCCGCGCCGGCAACTCAACCTGCTTCACCGGATCCGACGCCCGCACCCGCCGCGGCAGCGGATCCGAATGAACCCATCACTCCGCCGCCCCCATGATCGATCTCACCGACCTGTCCCGGCGCCACGGAGGCCGTAGTCATGACTGACGGCGGCTCAAGCGGACTGCGGATCACGATCACGACCCTGATCGCGCTGATCTTCGCCGTCGCGCCATTTCCCGACCTCGTGAACCAGGCCAAGCCGCCGCTGCTGCTGCTGCTGGTCATCTACTGGTCGCTGAGTGCGCCGCGTATCGCCGGCCTGATGTTCGCGTGGATGTGCGGCTTCGCCATCGACGTCGTAAAAGGCCCGCTCTTCGGCCAGCACGCCATCGCGTTCCTGCTCGTCGCCTACCTGACCCACAAGCTGCAGCTGCGCATGCGCATCTACCCCATCTACCACCAGACACTCACGGTGTTCATGCTGCTGGCGCTGTACGAGTTCGTGGTGTTCTGGATCGACGGCATCATCGGCCCCGCCGTCACGAGCTGGATGCGCTGGATTCCCGTCATCACCGGCACGCTGCTGTGGCCGCTGCTGGTAGCGGTGCTCGATACGTGGAACAGGGCGAGAAGATGAGCAGGGCACCTGGCACCTGGCTACTGGATGCTGGCCAGAATGCGGATGACCGCCGTTCCTGCTCCGGACAGCCGCCAGCGGCCAGTAGCCAGTAGCCCTCGCTCCCATGTCCCACTCCGTCCGCATCAAGGATCACAACGCCGAACGGCAACTGTTCGACCAGCGCGCGATCGTCGCCGCGGTGCTGATGATGCTGGCGATCAGCGCCGTCATCGGCCGGCTGGTCTGGCTGCAGGTCATCAAGTACGACTACTTCGTCGATCTGTCCCAGGGCAACCGCATCAAGATCGAACCGATCCCGCCCAATCGCGGCCTGATCCTCGATCGCAACGGCCTGCCGCTGGCGACCAATGCGCCGTCCTACCAGCTCGAACTGCGTCGCGATCAGGTGCCCGATGTGGATGCGACACTGACTGGCCTCGCGGACATCGGCCTGATCGATCCGGATGACATTCCGGACCTGAAGAAAGATATCCGCGGCCGCCGCATCTTCGATGCTGTGCCCATCAAGCTGCAGATGAACGAGGAAGAACTGGCGCGGTTCGCTGCACGGCGCTATGACTATCCGGGCGTCAACATCACACCGCGACTCACGCGCTTCTATCCGCTGGGCGACAGCAGCGTGCATGCGATCGGCTACGTCGGCGCGATCAGCGAAGAGGACAAGAAATCGCTCAACATGGATGAGTATGCCGGCACGACGCTGACCGGCAAGAACGGGGTCGAGAAGCAGTATGAAAAGGAGTTGCATGGCACGACCGGGGTGCAGCAGCTGCTCGTCAACGCACAGGGCCGCACGGTCGAACGCATCGGGCGATCCGTGGTGGATCTCATGCGCAGGGAACCGATCGCCGGCAACGATCTGTTCCTGACCATCGATCAGCACGTACAGCAGATCGCGGAGGAATCGCTGCGCGGTCAGCGCGCCTCTGCCGTCGCCATCGATCCTGCCACCGGCGACGTGCTTGCATTCGTCAGCACACCCGCCTTCGATCCCAACCTGTTCGCACGCGGTCTCACTCGTGCGCAGTATCTGGCGCTGACGGAGGATCCCACGCGCCCGATGTTCGATCGCGCACTGCGCGGCGTATATCCACCCGGCTCGACGGTGAAACCGCTCATGGCACTCGCAGCGCTGGAATACGGCGTCGTCACGCCGGAGCATACGGAATACTGCCGCGGCCTTTTCCGGCTGCCCCGCGTGAGCCGCCCGTGGCGCGACTGGAACTTCGACAAGGGCGGTCACGGCACCGTCAACATGGAGAAGGCGATCGCAACTTCATGCGACGTCTATTTCTACGACGTCGCGAATCTGCTGGGCATCGATCGCATCCACGATTATCTCGCGCAGTTCGGCATGGGCGCGCCGACCGGCATCGACATTCCCGGCGAGAAGACCGGCATCCTGCCGTCGACGCAGTGGAAGCGGAACAACTTCCGCCAACCGGAAATGAAGACGTGGTACCCCGGCGATACCATCAGCGTCGGCATCGGCCAGGGTTACATGTCGGCGACACCGCTGCAGATCGCGCATTTCACCGCGACCCTCGCCGCGCGCGGACAACGTTTTCAGCCGCGGCTGGTCGGCGCGATCCGCAACGTACGCACGGGCGAGGTCCGAAAACTGCCGCCCGTGGCGCTGCCCGCGGCGAAGACGGCCGACCCGCATTCGTGGGACGTCGCCATCAAGGGCATGATCGACGTGACCAACGCGCCGTACGGCACCGCGCGCGCACTGAGCGTCAACCTGCCCTACAGGCTCGCAGGCAAGAGCGGCACCGCCCAGGTCTTCAAGGCGGCGGCCAATCAACGCGTGCGCAAGGCCGGCGAACTGCAGGAGCATCTGCGCGATCACGCCCTGTTCATCGCCTTCGCGCCCGCCGATGACCCGATGCCGAAAATCGCGGTTGCCGTCGTCGTCGAAAACGCGCCCGGTGGCGGCGGCGCGTTCGCAGGTCCGATCGCACGCCGCATTCTCGATTCCTATCTGCTGACTCCCGAACAATGGGAGGAGCAGGAAGCCCGACGCAAGGCAGCCGCGGACGCTGCGGCCCAACGCGCCGCCCCGCGCCCGGCACGCACCGACTGAGGCGAGGCGAACTCTCATGGAAATCGGCTCACTCGACTCTTCGCGCACGCAACGCACCCTCACCGGTTCGGCGCGGCTGCTGCTCGCGCTGCATCTCGACGGCCCGCTGTTCATCGGGCTCGCGCTGCTGGCCGGCGTCGGCATCGTCGTCGGCTTCAGCGCTTCCGGCCGCAGCCTCGGAATGCTCGAGGCCCAGATGGCGCGCTTCATCCTGGCGATGCTGGCCATGATCATGCTGGCGCAGATTCCGCCCCGTGTGATTCGCGGCGCCACGCCGTGGATTTATGGACTGGGGCTGACGCTGCTGCTGATCGTCATGGCCACCGGTCACATCGCCATGGGCGCGCAACGCTGGCTCGATCTGGGCTTCATCCGCTTCCAGCCGTCGGAAATCATGAAGATCGCGGTACCACTGGCCTGCGCGTGGTATCTGAACGATCGACCGCTGCCGCCGAGTTTCATCTCCGTCCTGGTCGTGGCAGCGGCCATCCTGATACCGACGATCATCATCGCCGAGCAACCTGACCTCGGCACATCGCTGCTGGTGGCGGCCGCCGGCGCGATGGTGATCCTGCTGGCGGGACTGTCGGGCAAGCTCATCGCCGGCGTGATCGCGCTGCTGATCCCGACGGTGTATGTCGCGTGGGAATACCTGCTGCACGATTACCAGCGCCAGCGCGTGCTGACCTTCCTCGATCCGCAGACCGATCCGCTCGGCTCCGGCTATCACATCATTCAGTCGCAGATTGCGATCGGCTCCGGCGGCCTGTTCGGCAAGGGCTATCTCAACGGCAGCCAGGCGCAGCTCGAGTTCCTGCCTGAAAGCTCCACCGACTTCATCTTCGCCGTGATCGGCGAAGAATGGGGACTCATCGGACTGGCGACCGTGATCGCGCTGTATCTGTTCGTCATCGGCCGCGCGCTGTATCTGGCCGCCGAATCGCAGGACACGTTCTCGCGGCTCGCCTCGGGCAGCCTCGCGCTGACCTTTGCGGTCTACGTCTTCGTCAATGCCGGCATGGTCACCGGGCTGCTGCCGGTCGTCGGCGTGCCGCTGCCGCTGATCAGCTACGGCGGCACTTCAATGGTGACCCTCATGGCCGGCTTCGGTATCCTCATGTCGCTCTGCGCGAAACGGAAGCTCGTAGGCCGATGATCTGCAACCTTTGACCCTCAGAGCTGTCCCAGCGACGTGAATCAACTGCCTCTAGCCGCCATCCTTCTCGCCTGTATCACGCTGGGCAGCCCGGCGCTCGCCGTGGACAGCAACCGCAGCGAAGTCCGCGAGTTCATCGCCGAAATGCAGCGGGACTACGAATTCGATCGCGAGAAGCTGACGAAGCTGCTGTCGCAGGCCGAAACGAAGCAGAACATCCTCGATGCCATCAGCCGGCCCGCAGAGCGCGTGGTGCCGTGGCATGAGTACCGGCAGCAATTCGTCAACGAGCGGCGCATCGGCTACGGCACCGGCTTTCGCAAGGAACACGACGCGCGTCTTGAAGCCATCGGCGATCCGCAACTGCGCAACACCGTGCTCGGAATTCTCGGCGTCGAGACCTCCTACGGCAGGGTCACCGGAAAATTCCGCGTGATCGATGCGTTGACCACGCTGGCCTTCGACTATCCGCCGCGCGCCGATTTCTTCCGCAGCGAGTTGCAGCAGTTCCTGCTGCTCACCCGCGAAGAAGCAGTGGATCCGCTGACGGCGCTCGGTTCGTACGCCGGCGCCATGGGCTCGCCGCAGTTCATCTCCAGCAGCTATCGCAAATTTGCGATCGATGCCGACGGCGACGGGCGCCGCGATCTGTGGTCGAACTGGGACGACATCATCGGCAGCGTCGCGAACTATCTGCGCGCATTCGGCTGGCGCGAGAAAGAGGAAGTGGTGGTCGCAGCCTCGTTGCGGGATGCAGATATCAGTCAGTTCAACACTGCCCGGATCGAGCTGAACGAAACCGTCAAGACCCTGCGCAGCAAGGGCGTGCAATTCGAAACGCGCATGCCCGACGACGCTCCCGCCATGCTCATCGTCGCCCAGGGCAAGGAAGGGCCGGTGTATCGCGTGGGATTCGGCAACTTCTACGTCATCACGCGCTACAACCGCAGCAACATGTACGCGATGGCAGTGCACGACCTGGGCGAGGCCATCGCCGGCGCGGCGCGCTAGATGCAATTCGCCGCGCGGCAACACCAACTCAGCGTCGCGACACCGGCGCTGCGTGTCGTATCGATCCTCGTTCTCATCGCAGCCCTCCTCGCCGGCTGTACCACTCCCGCCCCGCGCCCGACCTCGCCACGCGCACCGAGCGAACCGGTCCACGTTCCCGTACCGCCGCCGACGGTGCCGCCACCGCCGGACATCGGGGCGATTCCCGATGCGATTCCCAGACAGGAACCGCGCTCGGCGAAGGGCAATCCGCCGTTTTACACGGTGCTGGGAAAACGCTACTTCGTGCTCCCCACGGCCGATGGCTATGTCGAGCGCGGCGTGGCGTCATGGTACGGCCCCGGATTTCACGACGCCCGCACGTCCAACGGCGAAGCGTACGACATGTACGCGATGACGGCCGCGCACAAGACACTGCCGCTGCCAACCTACGTGCAGGTGACGAACCTCAGCAACGGCCGCAGTGTCGTGCTGCGGGTCAACGATCGCGGCCCGTTCAAGGACACCCGCATCATCGATCTGTCCTACACCGCCGCGGC
Source organism: uncultured Steroidobacter sp. (assembly GCA_964457865.1). Taxonomy (GTDB): domain Bacteria; phylum Pseudomonadota; class Gammaproteobacteria; order Steroidobacterales; family Steroidobacteraceae; genus Steroidobacter. The sequence goes on along the minus strand of CAYWHG010000011.1, from coordinate 22,651 downwards.
AAAGCTGGACATGCTGCGCGCCGGCACGGCCTTCGTGGAGGTTCGCGCCCTCACACCGGTGGGTGACACCACGATCGAAGCATCGGCGGTGAGCGCCCTGTACGTGCAGGCCGGTGCCTTCAGCGCCGAGAGCAACGCCACCAGTCTGCTGGCACAGCTGCGCACGCAGGGCATCTCAAAGGGATTCGTGCGCGCCGACGAAGTGAACGGCAAGCCGATGTATCGCGTGCGCATCGGCCCCATCCCCACGGTGCCGGAGTTCGATCGCGTGCTTGCGCGCCTGAAATCGCTGGGGATCGCGGACGCCCGACTCGCACTCGACTGATGCCGGGCCGGGGTTTTTTCCGCCCCGATTCTGCCGCTTTGCTGTCCGCATTCGCCTACATTCCCGCGATCTCGCTGGTTAGAATCCGCCCCTGCTTCCGCCCGTAGAAAAATGGTGTCGTCGATCATGTCCGGATGCCTCCGCCGCAAGCTCCTTGCAGGCTTCGCTGCCGTTTCCTTCCTCGCAGTCGGTGCCTGCTCGGACTCTTCCGCTCCGACCCAGACGACGAGCATTGCGGCGCCGATCCCGAATGTCATAGACGCACAGTCGGGCGCGATCGCACCGCCGCCGATTCCCGCCGCACCGCAGGTACAGGCGCGCGGCTACTTCCTGATGGACTACGTCAGCGGCCAGGTGCTCGCCGCCAGCAATGAAAACGAGCGACTTGAACCGGCAAGCCTGACGAAGCTGATGTCGGCCTACGCCATCTTCCATGCACTCAAGGATGGCCGTATCAAACTCACCGACATGGTCATGATCAGCCCGCACGCACGCGCGCAGGAAGGTTCGCGCATGTTCGTCGACGTGGGAACGCAAGTAAGCGTGGAGAACCTCATCCAGGGCCTGATCGTACAGTCGGGCAACGACGCGACCGTGGCACTCGCCGAACATGTCGCCGGCAGCGAGCCGGTCTTTGTCGACCTGATGAATCAGTACGCGCAGAAGCTCGGCATGGCCGGCTCGCGCTTCCAGAACTCGCCCGGCATGCCGAGCCCCGAGCACTACACCACGGCGCGCGACATCGGGCTGCTCTCGGCAGCACTGATCCGCGAGTATCCCGAGTACTACAAGTGGTACTCGCAGCGCAGCTTCACCTGGAACAGGATCACGCAGCCGAACCGCAACGGCCTGCTCGACCGCGATCCCACCGTTGACGGTCTGAAAACCGGCCATACCGAATCGGCCGGCTATTGCCTGGTCTCTTCCGCCAAACGCGAGCGCATGCGCCTGGTCTCCGTGGTCATGGGATCGCCCAGCATCCGTGCACGCGAAGACTCCAGCGCCGCATTGCTTAACTATGGTTTCAGATTCTTCGAAACGCGCCGGCTGTTTGCCACCGGCGAAACCGTGGTTTCCGCCCGCGTCTGGAAGGGTGAAGCCGAAGAAGCCAGCATGGGCGTGATCGAGGACGTCTACGTGACGTTCCCTCGCGGCCAGGAGAACACACTGAGTGCGGCGGCAGACATCCCGGACCCGCTGCTGGCACCGCTGTCTCCTTCGCGTACCGTCGGCAAACTACGCATCCTGCAGGGCGGCCAGCCGGTCGGCACGCATGCGCTGCATCCGCTGGCGGAAGTGAAGGAAGCCGGTTTCTTCGGTCGCATGGTGGACGACGTGAAACTCTGGCTGCATTGACGGGTAGCTTCCATGCCGTTTCCCATCTGCTATATCAACGGCGAATTCCTGCCACTGCAGGAAGCGAGGATCTCGCCGCTCGATCGCGGATTCCTGTTCGGCGACAGCGTCTATGAAGTGCTGCCCGTCTTCGAAGGGCGCATGTTTCGTTTTCGCGAACACTTCGATCGCCTGGCTCGCAGTCTGCACGAGATTCGCCTGCCGGCGCCGCATTCGCACCAGGAATGGCTGGCCCTGCTCGAAGAACTGATCCGGCGCAATGGCAGCGGTCCGATGTACGTGTATGTGCAGGTGACGCGAGGCATGGAGCTCGGGCGCGATCACGCCTTTCCGGCGAATGCGCGTCCGACGGTGTTTGCGCTGGCATCGCCGCTTCCGGTGCTGAGCGAAGCACAGCGCGCCGAGGGATTGCGCGCCATCACTGTCGAGGACTTTCGCTGGGGTCGCTGCGACATCAAGACCACGGCACTGCTGGCCAATGTCCTCATGAAACAGCAGGCCGTCGACGCCGGCGCACAGGAAGCCCTCATCGTTCGCGACGGTGAAGTGCTGGAAGGTTCGTCGACCAGCGTATTCATCGTCCGTGACGGCACGCTCATCACGCCGCAGAACAGTCACCGCATCCTGCCGGGAACGACGCGCGATGCCGCACTCGAACTGGCCGACGGGCTCGCCCCGATCGAGATCCGCAGGATCGCGGTCGATGAGCTGCGGGCCGCAGACGAAGTCTGGATATCGGCGGCAACACGCGATGTGCTGCCCATCACCCGCATCGACGGTCGCGCTGTCGGCAGCGGCAAACCCGGCCCGCTGTGGCAGAAAGTCAGCGCTGCCTTCGAGCAGTTACGTCGCCAGCTCGCCGGCACCCGAACACTCTGACTCGCGTACGTTGAGGCAACCGCCATGTCGGATCCGATTGATACCCTGTTCGAGTTCCCCTGCGACTTTCCGCTGAAAGTGATGGGTCGCCGCAGCGATGATTTCCGCAGCCTCGTGGTCGGCATCATCCAGAAGCATGCGGGTCCGGTGCCGCCGGACCAGATCGTCGAACGCCCGAGCAAGGATGGAAATTATCTGAGCCTCACTTGCACGATCCACGCGCAGAGCAAGGCACAGCTCGATGCGATCTATCGCGAACTCACTTCCTGCGAGCGGGTGCTCGTGGCGTTGTGAGTTAAGGAGTCCGGATTTCACACGGAGGGCACGGAGCACACGGAGTCAGAGCATTGAAGAGAAGAGATCTCCACGGGGAAGCACAGGGGAAAGAAATTGTTCTGTTCCGAGCCCCGTGCTTCCCCGTGTCCCCCGTGGAAATTCTTCCTGCCTCAGAGTCCTTCGCCCGCTGCGACGCGGATGACGACCTTGCCTGTCGAGCGTCGACCGTTCAGCACATCGAGCGCCTCCGTGAATCTGTCCAGACCGTTCATCTCGGTGATGTGCGGCTTGATGCGTCCTTCCTCGAAGAGCTGGAACAGCGCCTTGAGATTGGCCGCATGCACTTCCGGTTCGCGGCGTGTGTGCGCTCCCCAGAACACACCGACCAGCGAGCAGCCCTTGAGCAGCGCCAGATTGAGCGGTATCGCGGGAATCTTGCCGCCGGCAAAACCGATCACCAGATAGCGACCGTTCCACGCCATGCTGCGCACGGACTGCTCGGCGTAGTCGGCACCGACCGGATCGTAGACGACGTCGATGCCGCGGTCGGCGGTGAACTCCATGACCTTGGATTTGATCGTGTCCCTGGTGTAGTCGAACACGGCATCGGCACCGTGCTTCTTCGCCAACGCGAGCTTTTCTTCGGAGCTCGCTGCAGCCAGCACGCGGGCTCCGAGCGCCTTGCCGATCTCTATGGCCGTAATGCCGACACCGCCGGCGGCGCCAAGCACCAGCAGCGTTTCGCCGGCCTGCAGATTCGCGCGCTGCACCAGGGCATGGTAGGTCGTGCCGTAGTTGACGAGAAATCCAGCCGCGGCGCCCATGGTCATCGAGTCGGGCAGCGGAATCAGACTCGCAGCATTGACGACACATTCCTCTGCCAGCCCGCCGGTGGCAGCCATGGCGAGCACGCGGGCACCGGGAAGAATATGCAGGATATCGTCGGCGACTTCCGTCACCACACCGGCCGTTTCATTGCCGGGCGTGAACGGCACATCGGGTTTGACCTGATACTTGCCGGCAACCTGCAACGCATCGGGAAAGCCGAAGCCCACGGCGTGAACGCGAATCTTCACATGGCCCGGCTTCAGCGCCGGTGACGGCACCTCTTCGACGCCGATCTGTGGGGGTGGTCCGTAACTGCGAAGAACGACTGCACGCATGGCGATTACTCGACTGATGAATGTGGGCCCGGTGCGCGGACCGGGACGACGAATCACATCCAGTCGGATGCGTCCGGCAATCGCAGTTCGCGCAACAGGTGCGGCGCAAGATCGCGGGCGGCGTCCTGCACGCTCGAATCGATACCCTGCGCTTCGAGATCGGTGACCTCGAGACCCGCATACCCGCAGGGATTGATGCGCCGGAACGGGGTCATGTCCATGGACACGTTCAGCGCGAGACCATGATAGCTGCAGCCGCGGCGGATACGCAGGCCGATGCTGGCGAGTTTGCGTTCATTGACATAGACACCCGGCGCATCGCGACGACCCATGGCTGCAACGTTCCGCTCTGCGCAAAAGGCGATGACGGCATTCTCGAGTGCGACCACGAGTTCGCGCACACCGATGCCCAGTCTTCTGACATCGATCAGCGGATAGACCACGAGCTGACCCGGGCCGTGATACGTCACTTGTCCGCCGCGATCGATCTGCACCAGCGGAATGTCACCGGGCGCAAGCACGTGCTCACGCTTGCCGTTCATACCCAGCGTGAATACGGGCGGATGTTCGAGAAACCAGATCTGGTCGGGATCGTTGGCCGTGCGCGTATCAGTGAAGGATTGCATGGCGCGCCAGGTTGGTTCGTACTCGACCCGCCCGAGCCATCGCAATGCTGCGTGCCCAGGGGCGAGATCGCGGGTCGCGGCACCGGACTTCATGACATGTCGGCTGGACGGATCAGCCGTGACCCTGCGAAGTCTGCTGCTTGCCGCCCAGACCGGCGTTGTTGCGCTCGAGCGCACGTTCGGCGCGATAGCTCGAACGCACGAGCGGCCCGGAAACGCATTCCAGAAATCCCTTCGACAGTGCCCACTCGCGATACTGCTCGAATTCCTCCGGCGTCACCCAGCGCTCGATAGGCAGGTGATTGGGTGTGGGTCGCAGATATTGTCCGAGCGTGAGGATGTCGACACCCGCGGCCCGGATGTCGTCCATCGCCTGCGCGATCTCTTCATCCGTTTCGCCGAGGCCAAGCATCAGACTGGTCTTGGTCAGAACGTCCGGGCGGAATTGTTTGGCGTGCTCAAGCACCCTGAGTGTCTGTTCATAGCTGGCACGCGGATCGCGTACCGGATGAGTGAGACGACGAACTGTTTCGACGTTCTGCGCGAACACTTCGAGTCCGCTGCCGACAACGGTTTCCACGTCAGCGAGATTGCCCTGGAAATCCGGCGTCAGTGCCTCGACCGCGGTCGCCGGATTCAGCTGTTTGATTTCGCGCACGCACGCAGCGAAGTGCGCCGCGCCGCCATCGTCGAGATCATCGCGGTTGACTGAAGTGAGCACGACATACTTCAGTCGCATCAGCTCGACGGTGCGGGCACTGTTGCGCGGTTCGTCCTGATCGAGCCAGCCGTGCGGATTGCCCGTGTCGACCGAACAGAAACGGCAGGTCCGGGTGCACACGGCACCCATCAACATGATCGTTGCCGTACCTGCATTCCAGCACTCACCGATGTTCGGACACTTGGCCTCTTCGCACACCGTGGCAAGTCGATGCTCCTTGACCAGAGCCCGCACACCATCGAACTTCGAGCCTGCCGGCATGGGCGCGCGCAGCCATTGCGGCTTGCGTCCGAGCGCCAGCGGATCGGCACCGGCCGCGGCCTTGATCCCATCCTTGATGGCAGAGAACCCCTGGGACGTGCGGTATTTCTCGCCACTGCGAGCGACAGCAACGGGCCGGCTCTCAGCCGAAGGAACGATGGGAATACCTTTGAATTGACTCACGGTGTCGGGATCGGATCTGTCTTGCTGAGCAGCATTCTACCGGCCGATGGCCGGGGTTCCCAAATGAAAAGCCCGGCAGAGCCGGGCTTTTCGCAAGGTCATGACGGCTGGCAGCGCTTACTGATACGTGCGCAGCGTCCAGAGCTCGGCCAGATCGGTCCACTTGCTGCCGGCCTTGACCGCCTTGAACGACTGACGCGCCGCGTCCTTCTGGCCCTTCTTCATCTGCGCCAGTCCCAGGCTGACCTGGGCCTCGTCGATATCGGTCACACCACTCTTCTTGATGCCCGTCTGCAACGCAGCGATCGCTTCGTCATACATGCCATAACTCAGGTAGGCCTGGCCGAGACCCACGCTCGCCTGGCCCTGTGTCGCCTTCTCGGCGTCCTTCGCCTGCTGCGGCAGCGACGCGCGGTCGGCAGATGCCTGCTTCTTCGCAGCGTCATAGAGACGCGTGTAGCGCCCCTGCTCGGTCTTGTCGTCGCTCTTCAGCACACCGCTGTCCATGCCCTTCTGCATGGTCTGCTCGGCCTCGCCCGGCACGCCGGCCTCGATCGCGAGCTGCGACATTTCCGTGAAGTCGCCCTTGTCCTTCAACACACCCACGTCGCTCATGAGGCGGTAGAAACCCAGCGTCACGCGATCGCTGTTCTGCTTGCGGCGATAGATGTCGGTCAGGTTTTCCCAGTACTCGGGCTTCGGGTAGTAGCGAACCATCTTCTTGAGTGCGTCCGCCGTACCATCCTTGTTTTCCAGCTTGTACTGGGAACTCAGCACGATCTGGATGTAGTTTTCCTTCGGCGTCTGGCCGCTCTTCTCGGCATGCGAAACGACGCCGGACATCACACTGGCCGCGCCCTTGTAATCCTCAAGCAGGTAGTTGGCCTGACCGAGCAATACAGCCATGTCTTCGGAGTTCGGGTTCTTGGCGAGCCACTTCTTGGCCCACTCAGCCGACTTGCTGTACTGCTTTTCCTGGAAGTACATCTGCGCGACGGCCTTGGTACGGTCATCGACCTGGTCCGGAGGTACCAACCCGGAAGTCAGCATGCGCTCGAACACCGGCGCTGCCTGACCGTACTTCTTCTGCTGCACCAGGATGTAGCCGAGGAATTCGTCGATCTGGTAATCCTCGACGGGCGTCCTGCCCGGCACAGCCTGCGCCTTCTTGATCTCCGCCAGCGCCGTGTCCCACTGCTTTGCGGCCATGGCCTTCTGGGCCGCAGCGAGCGGAGTCGCCACCGCCTTGCTCAATTGCGGCTTGGCCTTTTCCGCCGCCTGCACCACTGTTGGAGCGACGATTGCCGCCGTGGAAATCATGCCGACAGCTATGCTGATCGCTGCCGCAATACTTCTTGCTCGGGTCATAGATTTTCCCAAAAAGTCTGGCGAACTGACATCGCGAGCAAATGCTGGCGATTCAATGCTTAACAGGCCCTGAAACGAACGACGGGGTGAAGAAGTTCACCCCGTCGGAGAAACTCCGGCAACGTTATTCCAGGAATTGCTCGTTGCCGACGAAGCCGATTCTCTGCATGCCGTTGCGCTGCGCGAGAGCCAGAACCCTCGCCACCGTATCGTAGTTGGCGCGCCGATCAGGCCGGACGTGCAGCTCCGGCTGCGGGTTCTTCTGCGCCTCCACCTGGAAATAGGCCTCCAGCGTATCGAGCTGAACCAGGGAGCCGTTCCAGATGACCGAACCGTCCCAGTCGATATCCAGACGGATCGGCTCGATCGGATCCAGCGGCGGTGTGGACTGCTGATTCTGACGCGGCATGTCCAGCTTCACCGCATGCGTCATCACCGGCAGCGTGATGATGAACATGATCAGGAGCACCAACATGACGTCGATCAACGGCGTCGTGTTGATTTCCATCATCGGCTCGCCTTCACCGGCGCCGCCTACACTCATTGCCATGGGTCGTTACCTCTGTATCTATGTAGCGGCAGGTCAGCGGCCACCGGAGTCCGGTTCCGTGATGAAGCCGACCTTCATGATCCCCGCCCGCTGCGCATCGAGGATCACGCGGCCAACATACTCGTACTTGGTACGTTGGTCCGCGCGAACGTGCACTTCGGGCTGGGGCTTGATGACCGCAACTTCCTTCAGCCGATTCAACAGATCCGTGTTGTCGCTGACGAGACCCGCATTCCAGAACACCTGACCTTCCCGGTTGACCGAGATGTTGACGTTCTCCGGCTTCGTCTGGGTGGGCTGATTGCGCACCTGCGGCAAGTCGAGCGGAACCGTCTGCGTAATCACGGGAATCGTGATCATGAATACGATGAGCAGCACCAACATGACGTCGACCAGCGGCGTCGTGTTGATTTCGTTCATCGGACGCTCGTCCTCTTCGACGTGCGTATTCAGATCCGTAAATGCACTGCTCATTGTTCAGCTCCGGGGCTAAAAGGTACGGAGCCTTACTTGCGTGCCGCTGCGGGCGCACCGGCAGGGCGAGCAGCGGCGACCGGCGCCTGTCCTTCCACGCGCGCACCGCTCACCAGGTAGGAGTGCAGGTCAGCCGTGAAGTACTTCAGCTTCTCGGTGATGTCCTTGTTGCGACGCAGCAGCCAGTTGTAGCCCATGACCGCCGGAACGGCGACGAACAGACCGAGCGCAGTCATGATCAGTGCTTCACCGATCGGGCCGGCGATCTTGTCCAGGCTGGCCTGGCCGGCCAGGCTGATCGAGATCAGCGCGTTGTAGATGCCCCACACCGTGCCGAACAGACCGACGAACGGAGCGGTGGAACCGACCGTCGCGAGAAGCGACAGGCCATTGGTCATGCGGCTGGTGATGGTGTCGACCGAGCGATACAGGGACACCGTGATCCACTCGTGCAGGGGGATCTGATCCGTCAGACGACCTTCGTGGTGCTGAGCGGCGCGCACGCCATCTTCGGCCACCATCTTGAAAGCGTTTTCCTTGCTGAGCTTGTTGATGCCGTCGCGCAGATTGCCGGCGGTCCAGAAGCCCTTGTGCACTTCAACGTAGTCCTTGCGCAGACGACGCTGGTCCCACAGCTTGGTGAGAATGACGTACCAGGAGGCAAGCGACATGATGACCAGCAGGTACAGCACGCCCGTGCCGACAGTGTCGAGCTGCCTGTAGAACGCCTCAAGACCAAAGGGATTTTCTGCGACCGTGGTGGGTGTTTCTGGAGCCATGGAACAATGTCCTCTACTTGAAAAGCCTGTGACCTGAGAGTTTGTGAGTTGCGAATCGTTTGAACTTAAGCCGTGCGTCAATCCGTGAGCTTGAACGTAACGGCGAACTGCCCCCACATGGGAGCGGGCTTGCCATTCTCTGTTCCGGGCACCAGACGCCACGATCGCTTGACCTCGCGCACCGCCGCATCATCCAGCTTCGGGTAGCCGCTGGACTGCTTGACCCTGACGTCGCCGGCCCGACCGTTCTCCATGACATACACCTCGAGAACGACCGTACCGGTTTCACCCGCACGACGCGATGAGGGCGGATATTCCGGCTGCGTGAGCGGACGGCGAGGATCTGACTTCGGCGCGGTGCGCGGGACCGACGGCGCGGGCGGAGCCGGTGGCGGCTGAGCTACCGGCGCCTTGCTCGTGGTCTGGGTGATCGCCGTCGTGGGCGCCGCATCCATCGGGATCTCGATGGCGACTTCCGGGGGCGGAACGAACGGCGGAGGCGTTTCGATTCTCGGCGGCGGAGGCGGCGGTTCATCCTTCGGCTTCGGCGCCTCTTCGATCATTCGGGTTTCGATGGGACCCAGCACAGCGTCAATCACGCGATGGGACATGCCGCTCGCCAGCATCCAGAAGAACGCGGCGTGCAACGCCACGATCAAAAGGAACACGATTCCGCGTCGCGTGAGGAAAGATGAGGTTGCTGCTGGTGCGTAGGCCATGCTGTGCCGCTCGGATTAATCGGGGTCTGAATCAGCCCCGCACTTCTGAATGCGTAACCGTGATCTTTGGTGTCGCCCGCGTATGCGTCTTCGCATACATCCCCGTTCTCAGGGTCGGATCGACGTAACGTGTATTCCGTTAACGGAATTGACATTACAGCCCACGCAGACCGCAGAACGCCGCGCAAGGTATAAAGTTTCCGTTAGGAAGGCAAGCATTCCTGAGAAGGAACCAGTCCCTGTAAATCCGATCTCGCCGACGACAAATTCGATCGCACCGCTTTGGCAACGCATTCGTCAGGGACGCTTTAAAACGAGCCAAAAAGAGCTGCAAATTTGCCGAAGACTCAGGCAGCCAACCAACCGATTATGCCCCGCTGACCTCTCAACGATGGCGCGAATGTCTGTCGACATAGACAGACCATGGCAGCAATTTGTTCCACGCCTCGGACTGGTCAACGCGAATTGCGGCTCCACTGCCGCACCGCGCCATGAGCCGGAACAAGCGATCAAACGCGCTTATGCGGAACCGCGGTTGAGCGAAAACTCTATGGGAATAAGGACAAACGCACGCCGCGGCGCACCGTCCTCCACATAAGGACGGAAGGCCGCGCCCGCCACTGCTTCGCGTGCCGCGTGATCCAGGCGGGCGAATCCGCTGGAAGTCTCCACTTCGATGCTGCACGCCGTGCCCTTTTCGTCGATGAGCACTCGCAGGACCACCAGGCCCTGCTCCCGCAATTTCCTGGACTTCGGCGGGTACCGCGGCGTTGGTTCGCGCAGGTACTCGACACTTGAAATGAGTCGAGGCGCACCCGAATCCTCCGCCGGCGACGCAGCTGTCGTCCTGACCGCAATGCTGATTGCTCTGTCGGATGCCTCCATAGCCGGGATTTCCACCAATGGTATGTCCGGCATTGGCGTAACGATCGCCGCGACAACGGCCTTAACTTCCGGTGGTGTCCACTGCTTCTGTGTTGCGGGTGTCGAAACGAAGCGCACTTCGACCGGCTTCGATGCAGCGGAGAACTGCGTGCGAGGGCCGATCGAGAGCAACGCCCAGACCACGACCACGTGGACCAACAAGATCCCCGCGGCTACGACCAGGTGGCGAGAGTGATCCGGAGCAAGCACGCGACTGACTCTTCTAATAGTGAACCCGACGCGATGATGCACGCTCGCGTGACGCGTTGCAAATGAGAACGCTTCTCACTTATAGTCGCATTGCTAACAATGCAGACAGCAAGCCAGCTCAAGGGATTGCGCATCGCCAGCTGTCTCCAACTACATCAAGGGAGCCTTATTTCGATGCGCACTTCGAACGTGTCGCGGCATACGCCGCTGGCAGCAGCAATCCTCGCCACCCTGCAGACGGCAGCAATGCACGTCCATGCGGCGGAAACTCCAGAACCGAAACAGCTGCCAAAAATTTCGGTAGGAGCCACGACAGAAGAGGAAGCAACCTCTTACAAGCGTGATGTCGTCTCCTCGCCCAAGTACGCGGAACCGCTGCTCGATATCCCGCAGAACATTGCGGTCGTGACCCGACAGGTGATCGACGATCAGAAGTTGTTGTCGCTGCGCGAAGTCCTGAGCACGGTCCCGGGTATCACCTTCGGCGCGGGCGAAGGCGGCGGCGGCTACGGCGACAGCCTGACACTGCGCGGCTTCGCCGGCAGCAACGACATCACGACCGACGGGATTCGCGACAGCGCCCAGTACACGCGCTCGGACACCTTCAACCTCGAGCAGGTGGAAGTGATCAACGGGGCGAACTCGGTCTACTCAGGTGCTGGAGCTGTAGGCGGTACTGTCAATCTGGTCAACAAGATCCCGACGCTCAACTCATTCAGCCGTATTGGCGCTGCAGCCGGGACCGACTCGTACGGCCGTGTCACTGCTGATGTAAATCAGACCATCGGCGAAAGCACTGCGGTGCGTGTGAACGTCATGGCGCATCAGAACGATGTTCCGGGACGCGACGTCGAGACAATGGAGCGCTGGGGCGTGGCTCCCTCCATCGCATTCGGCCTGGGCACCGACACCTCGCTGTCGCTGGCCTATCTGCACCAGGAAGACGAAAACACACCGCAATACGGCGTGCCGACCTTCCGTGGCCGTCTGCTACCGGGCGCGAGTTACAGTGCGTACTACGGCTACCGGAACGTCGACACTCAGGAAATCGATGTCGACAGCTTTACTGCAGTTCTGGACCATCGCTTCGATGAGACCTTCTCGGTTCGCAACCTCACTCGTTGGGCCGAAGTCGACCAGCTCTCCATCGTAGATCCTCCGCAAGGCACCTACTGCCTCGAGACGGGATTAACGCCGGCTGGCGTTGCCTGCAACACGGCCGCCCTGCCCTCGGGCTACTATCAGCCGAGCGGACCTCGCGGCAGTTCACGTGACACGACCAACACGATCATCGTCAATCAGACCGATTTCACGAAGAGTTTCGGCACGGGCTCGGTTGAGCACACGCTCGTTGCGGGCTTCTCGATCTCCCATGAAACCTACAAGCTTGACTCAGGCAACGTGCTACGCAACCCCGGCGGCGCCACGCCGAATCCCGTCTTACCTGTCACGCCTACTGCCAATCCGGATTCTTTCTATACTGGTCCGCTCAATTACATCCGTTCACAGACTCAGAACGGTGAACTCGACAATCAAGCCATCTACGTTTTCGACACGGTCAAGTTCAACGACCACTGGGAATTCAATGGCGGCGTTCGATACGAGAACAATGACGGCAATACCACAGCAGTGAGTTTTCCCACTCCTGCCGCTGGCGGGCAGCCGACTGCCGGATTGCCTGCGGAGAACAGCGACAAACTGTTCTCCTATAGGGCCGGGTTGGTTTACAAGCCAGTCGAGAGCGGCAGCATTTACATTGCTTACGGCAATTCGGAGACACCATCGAAAGCAGCGGTCAATGGCTCGTGCAACCTGATACCGACAATAACCAACGGCGAGCAGCAAAATAATGCCAATTGCAGCGCCGATCCTGAAGAGGGCGTCAACTACGAACTGGGCGTGAAATGGGAGCTGTTCGATGCGCGCCTGCTCGCGACGGCGTCGATCTTCCGCAACGAGCGCACCAACTATCGCGTCAACGACCCAGGCAATCCTGACAATCTCTCCGGGCAACAGCAGTTGGACGGCGAGGCGCGCGTGGATGGTTTCATCGTTGGCTTCGCCGGCAAGATCACGGACAACTGGGCTGCAGTGCTGAACTACACGTATCTCGACAGCGAAGTGCTCCAGGGTGCGTCCGACTACGTTTCGTCGCGCGGCCAGGATTACACCAAGGGCGATCCGCTGATGAACGTTCCCAAGAACGCTCTCAGTTTCTGGACTGCGTACGATCTGCCCTACCGGATCCAGGTGGGGTATGGCCTCACCTATCAGGATGAGGTCTACACGAGCCAGCACAACGCGACCAATGTGAACGGCCCGCTCTACACGGCGCCGAGCTACATCGTGCACCGGGCGATGGTGAGCTGGGGTGTCACGCGCAATCTGGATCTGCAGTTGAACGCGAACAATCTGTTCGACAAGGAGTACCTGGTTCGAGTACGTACTCAGGAAGTTGCCTGGGCAACGCCGGGTGAAGCCCGTTCCTTCGTCCTGACGGCCAACTACAACTTCTGATCGACCAGGCCGGGCCCCGGCGGAACTGCCGGGGCCCTTCGATGTTCTCTACTAAGCTTTAGCAAGCTCCCACTGGTCAGTCGTTCGGCACTCAGCCGCGCAGTTCGGCGTCGAGTTCGGCCAGTTGCGCGGGCGTGCCGACATTGCGCCAGCGCCCTTCATATAACTCGCCGCTGACGCGGCCCCTGGCGATCCATTCGTGCATCAGCGGCGCCAGCGGAAAGCGGCCGCGGCTGCATCCCGCAAAGAACTCGGCGCGGAACATGCCGATGTTGGCGTAGGTGAAGCGTTCGCCGTCGGCCACGAATCGTCCCTCCCGCAGCGCAAAGTCCCCGCGCGCATGAAAGTCAGGATTGGGCACCACCACGAAATGCGCGACGTCGTTCGCCCCGAGACTGCGACTGACGGCTGCCAGCGAACAGTCCGTCCAGATGTCGCCGCTCACCACGAGGAAGGGCTCTGAACCCAGCAGCGGCAGGGCTTCGAAAATGCCGCCGCCGGTCTCGAGCGCGATATCGCCCTCATCGCTGTAGGCGATACGCACACCGAAGCGGGCACCGTCTCCCAGCGTCTCGCGAATGAGTCCGCCGAGCCAGGCGAGGTTGATCACGATATCCCGGATGCCCGCCGCAGCCAGCGCTTCGATGTGGTACTGCATGAGCGGCTTGCCGGCGACCGGCAACAACGGCTTCGGCACCGAGTCAGTCAGTGGCCGCATGCGTTCGCCGCGTCCCGCGGCCAGGATCATTGCCTTCATCGCGGCGCCGGTGTGGCCTGGTTCAGCAACGGCATGACCCGCCCGTCGATGAGTTCGCGCAGGAACTGCAGCTCCGGATAGCTGCCGCTGACGACACGCACATAGTTGAGGGTGCGGGGAATGTCCTTGATGTACCCCGACTTGCCGTCGCGATGCCACAGGCGCGCAAAGATGCCGATGGCCTTGAGATGACGCTGCACGCCCATGAAATCGAACCAGCGCAGGAATGCCTTCTGATCCTGACCGGTATCGACACCCGCGGCGCGGGCGACCTCGCGAAAGCGCACCACCCAGCCGTGTACCCGCTCGATCGGCCACGCCACGTAACAATCGCGCAGCAACGAGACCAGGTCATAGGTGACCGGGCCGTAAACGGCATCCTGAAAGTCGAGGATGCCCGGGTTGGCTCCGAGCTTGCCGCCGCCGACCATCAGGTTGCGCGAGTGATAGTCGCGATGGACGAAGACGCGCGGCTGCGCCAGCGCCTCCGCTGTCAGCGCATCCACCACTCGTCCCAGGCTTGCCGTGGTCGCCGCATCGAGCGTCAACTGCAGATGCGTACCACAGAACCATTCGGGAAACAGGGCCATTTCACGCCGCAGCAGCGCGTCGTCATACGGCGGCAGCTCGGCAGCATGCTCACGACCATTGGCCTGGATTTGCACCAGCGCATCCATCGCATCGTGATAAAGACGATCAGCGTCGCCGCCGCCGTCGATCTCGGCCAGGTACGTGCGATTGCCGAGATCCGAATTCAGCAGGAAACCCTGCTCGACATTGGTTTCGAGAATGTGCGGGGCATTGACGCCGGCCGCGACCAGCATGTTCGCGACGCGGATATACGGCTCCATGTTCTCCTTTTCCGGCGGCGCATCCATCGCAATCCAGCTCTGCCCGTTGCGCGTCACGCGGAAGTAGCGACGGAAGCTGGCATCGGCCGACGCAGGCGCGATGCTGAAATCGCGCGATCCGAACAATACCGACAGCCATTGCTGAAGTTGCTCGAGTCGCGGGTCGGCCTGCTCGGCGCTCACATCGTTACTCACGGATATACCCGCTCATGAATCCTCGCTTCCACGCTGAACCGCCCGACCGCAGCACGCGGCGTGACCAAATAATCTGAAACCCCGGAGACAGCCGTAATTATAATCGCTGCCGATGCCAGACCTACGCACGACAACACACGCACTGCTCCGTCGCCTTCGCGCGCTGACGCCGACGACGATGCTGGCAGTCTCGAGTGCGTGCGCCCTGTCCGGCCCCGCCCGGAGCGAGGATTGCCCGGAACCCGTGAAGCTGCAATCGGCACCGACGGCCGCAGCGACCACCGGCGTCGATGCCCAGTCCGACATCCAGCTCGACGTGGACAGCTTCGAGGCCACCCGCGACGGACAGTGGGATCTGAAAGGCGATGTCGGCATCCGCCAGGGTGATCGCGAGATCAAGACCTCCGATGCCACCTACGATCCCGAGAAGCAGACATTCTCGACCCGCAGCCCCGTTACCTACTCCGACCCGGGCATGAAAGTTCAGGGATCGGGTGCGGACTTCGATCCGGACGGCTCGGTCACATTCGAAGGGGCCCAGTTCGAGTTGCCGGCGCAGCCGGCGCGCGGCTCGGCAGCCCGCATCCATGCAAACAAGGACGGCAAACTCAATCTCAACGACGTCCGCTACACGACCTGTCCGCTCGGCAACGACGACTGGATCCTGAAGGCCTCGAACATCGACATCAGCCAGCAGGCCGGCATGGGCACCGGCCGCAATGTGCGCCTCGACTTCAAGGGTGTGCCGATCCTCTACACGCCCTTCATCTCCTTTCCGGTGAGCGATCAGCGCAAGACGGGCTTCCTGTTTCCCGCGTTCGGCACGTCTTCGCGCAGCGGCACGGAGATCGGTGCGCCCTGGTACTGGAACATCGCACCGGAGTACGACGCGACCTTCGTACCCACCTGGTATTCCAAGCGCGGCGCGCGTCTCGATTCCGAATTCCGCTATCTCTCGCCTTTCGGACGCGGCACGGTGACCGCGGACTACCTGCCCGACGACCAGGAGTTCGGCGATTCACGCCTGCTGGCCCACGTTGTCGATCAGTCAGATTTCAGCAGACACCTGCGCCTCAACATCGATGCTGCCGATGTCAGCGACACTCGCTGGTTCGAGGACTTCGGCCTGGGCCCCGAGGGCACGAGCGTCAGCTACCTGAACCGCTCCGCCAACCTGATCTACCTCGACGACATCTGGTTCGCGTCGCTGCTCGCACAGAACTTCCAGATCATCGACACGACCATCGGCGACTTCGACCGGCCTTATACGCTGCTGCCGCAACTGGCATTGCATGCGCACGCACCGGGACAACCTTTCGGCCTCACCCTGAACTTCGACGGCGAGCTGTCGAACTTCCTGCGCGACGACGGTGTCACCGGACTGCGCCTGGATGTCGCACCGGAAATCCGCATGCCGCTGCGCGGCGCCGGCCTGTATCTCGAACCCGCCGCGAGCTGGCGCTATACCGCCTACGATCTCGACGACACCGCGCCGGGGGCCGATCGAACGCTGCATCGTTCGGCGCCTATCTTCAGTGTCGACGGTGGCATGGCGTTCGAGAAGAACTGGGGCGAAGGCGGCAAACGGCTGCAGACCTTCGAGCCGCGCTTCCTCTATCTCTATGTGCCCTACCGCAATCAGGACGCGCTGCCCATCTTCGACACCGACGAGCCCGACCTGAATCCCGTCCAGCTCTTCCGCACGAACCGTTTCGTCGGTGCCGATCGTCTGAGCAACGCGAATCAGATCAGCATCGGCTTCACATCGCGATTGCTCGATTCCGCCACGGGGCAGCAGTTCATCGCGGGCACCATCGGCCAGGCGATCTACTTCGACGAGCCCCTGGTGACGCTGCCGGGCGTACCGCTGGACGACACCGAATCGTCGGACATCGTCGCAGAACTCGAGCTCACGGCTTTCGAAAACTGGAACGTGAGCGCCGGCGTTCAGTGGGATCCGGGCGAGACCCACTCGGAGAAAGGCGACATCAATCTCCAGTACCGACCCGAGTTCGACCGGGTGGTGAACCTCGGTTACCGCTTCCGGCGCGAAAACATCGAGCAGGTGGACGGTTCTGTGGCCTGGCCGATCGGCGATCACTGGGGTGCCTACGCACGGATGGTCTATTCGCTCGAGGACGAAAAGACACTCGATCAGTTCGCCGGCCTCGAATACCGCTCCTGCTGCTGGCGCCTGCGTTTCGTCGGCCGCCGCTATGTAAGTAACCGCGACGGCGATGTGGACACCAGCTTCATGGTGCAGCTTGAACTTAACGGACTCTCCAGTGTCGGAGTGGGCGCCGATGCTTTCCTGGAACGGTCGATTCGGGGATACTCGGTCAGCCGGCCGGGTGAGCCGGACTAAGCTATTGATATTGCGCCATTGATATTGCGATCGATCGAGCGCCGAAACGCACCGCGGCGTCGGCCCCGTAAACCCGACCTTCATATCTCCATGAAAAACCTCTTCTCCGCCGCTTCCCTGGCTCTGTTGCTGCTGGTGTCCGGCAGCGCGTTCGCCCAGACACGCGATCTGACGACCAGTGGCGTGCCGCTCGACCGAATCGCGGCCGTGGTCAACGACGGCGTGGTGCTGAACAGCGAACTCGATCAGCAGACGGAAGAGATCACCGCACGCCTGCGTCAGCAGAACACCGAACTGCCGCCGCGCAATGTGCTGCGCCGGCAGATCCTCGAACGGCTGGTCGTGGAGGAAATCCAGATCCAGCGCGCCGACAAGCTCGGCCTGCAGATCTCCGACGAAATGCTCAACGGTGCCCTGGAGAACATCGCCCGCAACAACGGCATCTCCTTTTCCGATCTGCCGCGCATGCTGGAACAGCAGGGCATCAACTATCGCGAGTACCGCGACGAGATCCGCCGCCAGATGACCCTGCAGATGCTGCGTCAGCGCGACGTGATCGCGCGCATCAACATTTCCCCGCGCGAAATGGACCAGGCGATGACCCGCGCCAAGAACACGCCGAACCAGAACGGCGAGTACAACATTTCGCACATCCTCATCTCCGTGCCGGTAACGGCCACGCCGGAGCAGATCGAATCGCGCGAGAAGCGCATGCTGGAAGCCTACGAGAAGGCCCAGGCAGGCGAAGATTTCTCGCAGCTCGCGCTGACCTACTCCGACAGCACCACCAACATCGAAGGCGGATCGCTCGGCTGGCGCAAGGGTTCGCAGCTGCCGTCGATCGTCGCCGAGCAGATCGTGAAGATGCAGGATGGTCAGATTTCCGAGCCGATCCGCACCCCGAGCGGCTTCCACCTGTTCCGGCTGAATGAAACACGCGGTGGTACGCAGCAGGCCGTGGTCACGCAGGTTCATGCCCGCCACATCCTCCTCACGCCGAATGAGCTGGAGGATGACCAGACACTGCAACTGCGTCTGAGCGAAATCCGCGATCGCGTGCTGAAGGGCGAAGATTTCGCGGCCATCGCCGCAGTGACTTCGAAGGACCCCGGCTCGGCTGCCGACGGCGGCGATCTCGGCTGGGCCGGCCCCGGCACCTTCGTTCCCGAATTCGAGAAACAGCTCGATACGCTGACCGAAAACGAAATCAGCCAGCCGTTCCGTACCCAGTACGGCTGGCACATCATCCAGCTCCTCGGCCGCCGCACCCATGACATCACCGAAGACAAGCAGCGCCAGCAGGTCTACGCGCAGCTACGCGAATCGAAGGCCGAAGAAGAAACGGAACTGTGGCTGCGCCGGCTGCGCGACGAAGCCTTCGTCGATTACAGGATGTGATTGGGGGAAAGTGATGGGGTGATCAGGTGATCGGGTGATGATGCAAGAGCATTCCCGACGTTCTGCCTCATCACCTGATCACTTCATCACCTCATCACCTTCCCCATGCCCCGCCTCATCGTCACTTCCGGCGAACCCGCAGGGATCGGGCCCGACCTCTGCCTGCAGATTGCACAACGCGACTGGCCCTGCGAACTGATCATCGCGGCTGACGCGGATCTGCTGCAGGAACGTGCGCACCAACTGCAGCTGCCGGTTCGAATCGAACGCAACGGTCACCTGCCGCAAATGCCCGCAATCCCGGGTACGCTCAGGGTATTGCACCACCCGGTGACATCCCCGGTGCAGGCAGGTCGCCTCGACGTTGCCAATGCGCGTTATGTCCTTGGCCTGCTCGATCTTGCGGTGGACGGCTGTCTTCGCGGCGATTTCGACGCGATGGTCACCGCTCCCGTACAGAAGAGCATCATCAACGACGCCGGCATCGCGTTCTCCGGCCATACCGAATATCTCGCGGAGCGAACCGGCGCAGCGCTGCCCGTCATGATGCTCGCCTGCCCCTCCCTGCGCGTCGCACTGGCAACGACCCATCTGCCGCTCAGCGCCGTCAGTGCCGCGATTACACCGGCGCTGCTAGAACAGGTGCTGCGCATCCTGGATCACGATCTGCGCAGCCGCTTCCATCTTTCCGCACCGCGCATCCTGGTCTGCGGGCTCAACCCGCATGCGGGCGAAGGCGGACATCTGGGACACGAAGAAATCGACGTCATCGCACCCGTGCTCGATATCCTGCGGCGCGACGGGATGCAGCTGATCGGCCCGGTACCGGCTGATACCGCCTTTACGCCGCATCAGTTGCAGCAGGCGGATGCGGTACTGGCGATGTATCACGATCAAGGGTTGCCGGTGCTCAAGTACGCCGGCTTCGGCGATGCGGTCAACGTGACGCTGGGCCTGCCGATCGTCCGTACCTCGGTGGATCACGGCACCGCACTTGCGCTCGCGGGGACCGGCAAGGCCGACAGCGGCAGTCTCGCGGCGGCCATCGCCATGGCGATCGACATCGCACGTCCTGCAGCGCCGCGCGCCTGACAATGCATATCGCGCGCAAACGGTTCGGCCAGCACTTCCTCCACGATCCGGGCATCATCGCGCGCATCATCGCGGCGATCGATCCGCAGCCGGACGATCCGATGGTCGAGATCGGCCCCGGCCTGGGAGCGATCACCCTGCCGCTGCTGCAACGCCTGAAGCGCCTGGACGCGGTCGAGATCGACCGCGACGCCATTCGTCATCTGCGCGACGCGACCGCCAGCGAGGACCGGCGACGGGGCGAACTGCACATCCACGAAGCCGATGCGCTCGAGTTCGATTTCGGCCCGCTGCACGAACGGCCGCTGCGCCTCGTGGGCAACCTGCCTTACAACATTTCCACGCCGCTACTGTTTCATCTCATCGGCCAGCGCGAACGCATCCGCGACATGCACTTCATGCTGCAGAAGGAAGTCGTCGATCGCATGGCGGCCGGGGCCGGCGAGGATGCCTACGGACGACTTTCCGTGATGCTGGCGCCCTGGTTGCGGATCGAACCGCTGTTCGACATCGGACCCGGTGCCTTTCGTCCGCCGCCGCGGGTCATGTCGACCTTCGTGCGCCTGGTACCGCACGCACGGCCACCGTTTGTCGTGTCGAGTCCCGAACGTTTCGGTCGCGTCGTTGCCGCCGCGTTCTCGCAGCGACGCAAGACACTGCGCAATGCCCTGCGATCAGTGCTCGACGAGGAACAGATCCGGCGGGCCGGCGTTGACCCGGGAGCACGCGCAGAAGTCATCGCACCGGCGCAGTTCGCCGCATTGGCTGAATTGCCGGTGAGCGGCAATTAGCGACTGATCCGCCGCGCCGCCGGGCCTATACTCCTTGCTGCGCGCACAACCGCAACACAGGAGAGCTGCCGTGAACGGGTACAAGAAGATCCTGCTGGCCGTCGATCTCTCGGACAACAGCCGGCTGGTGGGCGAACGCGCCAAGGCCATCGCCAAGTGCTACGACGCCGCCATCACGCTGCTGCACGTGGTCGAGTATGTCCCGGTAGAGCCCATGGGTGAGGCATTGTTGCCGACGGTGCAGATCGAAAGCGAACTGGTCGAGCGGGCCAAGACCAAGCTCAACGAACTCGCCGACACCCTGGCATTGTCACAATCGCCCCGCCTGGTCGAAACGGGCAGCATCAAGGCTGAGATCGTTCGCGCCGCACAGAAACTCGGCGCCGATCTGATCGTGCTGGGCAGCCGCGAGCGTCATGGACTGGCGATCCTGCTGAACTTCACCGAAGACACGATCCTGCATGCCGCCCCCTGTGACGTGCTGGCGGTGCGGATTACATAAAGTTCGAAGCGCACACGGATTTCAGGTCAGGGATGAGCGGCGCGCGCTGCTACAATGCCCGTTGCCGCATCACCCGCCCAGCGCCATGAACGATCCGAGCCGCCACAAGATCCGCGTCGACGTCAGCACCAACTACGTCGACGACCAATCGAAACCCGACGAGAGCCACTACGTTTTCTCGTACACCATCACCATCCGCAACGAAGGTGATGTGCCCGCCCGTCTCATGACGCGGCACTGGGTATTCACCGATGCGAACGGCAAGGTGAAGGAAGTCCGCGGCGAAGGCGTGGTCGGCGAACAGCCCTACCTGCTGCCCGGCCAGGGATTCCGCTATTCCAGCGGCGCGGTTCTCGAAACCCCCGTCGGTGCCATGCAGGGCAGCTACCAGATGGTCGGGGATGACGGCGCGCATTTCGATGCGCCGATCGCTCCGGTGCGACTGGCGATGCCGGGGCTGCTGCATTAGGAAGGCGCTAGTCCCTGGGCTCTAGCCAGCTAGCCCGGATCCCGCTCCCTCCGACCTAGTCCCTAGCACCTAGTCCCTGGTACCTTAATCTCCCATGCCCACCTACGCCATCGGCGACATTCAGGGCTGCTGCGACGAGTTCGAGGAACTGCTGGAGCGGATCGATTTCGATCCAGATGGCGATCGACTCTGGCTGGTCGGCGATCTGGTCAACCGCGGGCCGCGTTCGGTCGATGTCCTGCGCAAGGTGCGGGCGCTCGGCGACTCCGTTATCACCGTCCTGGGCAATCACGATCTGCATCTGCTCGCGCTTGCGCTGTCGCCGAACGAGAAGCCGAAGCGGAAGGACACGCTGCAGGAAATTCTCGAAGCCCCGGATCGCGACGACCTGCTGGACTGGCTGCGGCACCGACCGCTGCTGCATCACGACGCGTCGCTCGGCTTCACCATGATCCACGCCGGCCTGCCGCCGCAGTGGAATTTGGACATTGCGCAATCCTGTGCGCGCGAACTCGAGCAGGCACTGCGCGACGTGCACAGCGCACGCGCCCTGTTCGCCCACATGTACGGCGATCAGCCCAACCGCTGGTCGGAGGACTTGCAGGGAATCGAGCGCCTGCGGTTCATCACGAACTGCTTCACGCGTCTGCGCTTCTGCACGGCCGAGGGCGAACTCGATCTGCGTTACAAGGGCTCGCTCGGGGACGCACCTGCACATCTCCATCCCTGGTTCCGTGCCCCGAACCGCCGGTCACGCGACCTGCGGATCGTGTGCGGTCACTGGTCGGCCCTGGGCTACCACGATGGCGATGGCGTTCTCAGCATCGATACGGGTTGCGTGTGGGGCAGCACGCTGTGCGCGGTGCGGCTCGATCAGCGCGCGCCGCCCGTGATGGTGCC
>CAYWHG010000010.1:54341-61348 GCA_964457865.1 uncultured Steroidobacter sp. | reverse complement strand
TCTACGTGCCGCCGGACTGGACCGTGACCAGCAAGGTGGCCACGCTCATGGGCGGCTACGTCGACAAGCGCCGTCCCACCAGCACCCTGCCGACGAAGACCCTCATCATCACGGGCTTCATCGTCATGAGCGGCATCGAAGTGAAGAACTAGGCCGCATGCATCCCATCCTCATCAGCCGCGCCAGGATGCTCGGATACCTGGCGGTGTGGATCGCCTTCGGTCTGCAGCTGTCCGGAGTGATGTTCTTCGGCGGCGGTGCCGATGCGCGCTGGTCGGTGTTGTTCGCGGTTCCGCTCGCGGTGCTGCTCGGACTGCAGTCGCTGTCGTTCTGGTACCTGGTGCAGGCCATGCCGCCCGATAGCACACCGCCGCTGCGCATGACGTGGGTGTGGACGGTGGCGGGCATCATTTCGCTGGCGATCTGGCTCGCCCTGGCATACGGCTGGGCCCAGGTCCTGCTGCCGCCCGGCGAGCAATATCCCGAGAGCGCGATGGGCGCGATCCCCGTGATGATTTTCGCGGGCGGCGTGGCCATCGCGCTGGCCATCCTCGGCCACTATCTCCTGTGGGCCTTCCAGCGTTCGCGCGAGGCCGAACGGCAGGCGCTCGAATCGCAGGTGCTGGCACGCGAGGCGGAGTTGCGATCGCTGCGTGCGCAGCTCGATCCGCACTTCCTGTTCAACAGCCTGAACTCGGTCGCCGCCCTGATCGGCAATGACACGGCGGCGGCGCGGCACATGTGTTTCCTCATGGCGCAATTCTTTCGCAAGAGCCTGACGCTCGGCCGCGAGCAGGCCATTCCGCTCGCCGAGGAAATCTCGCTGGCGGAAACGTTTCTGGCGATCGAGCGCGTGCGCTTCGGCGAACGGCTGCGGACGAACTTCAACATCGCCGACGATGTGCGCGAGATCGCGGTGCCGCCGCTGATGCTGCAGCCGCTGGTGGAGAATGCCGTGCATCACGGTGTCGCTCACCTGCTGGAAGGCGGCGAAGTCACGGTGCATGCGCGTCGTCGCGACCGCTTCATCGAACTGATCGTCGAGAATCCCTGCGATCCCGACCGGCCGCCCTCGCGCAGCACCGGTGTCGGCCTGGTCAATGTGCGCTCGCGCGTCGAGAAGCTGTGCGGTCATCGCGCCAGCGTCGATGTCGATGCCGGCGAGACGCACTTCCGTGTTTCCATCCTGCTGCCTGCCGCGGCAGCCGCAAGTTGAGGAGTCAAGCCGTGCGAGTCATGGTCGTCGATGATGAAACCCTGGCACGATCGCTGATGGTCGAACATCTGACCACGGTGCCGGATATCGAAGTGGTCGGTCAGGCGGCCAATGGTTTCGAGGCCGTGAAGATGTGCGAGGAGCTGAGTCCCGAGCTCATCTTCCTGGATATCCAGATGCCGAAGCTCTCGGGCTTCGAGGTGCTCGAGCTGCTGGCCGACAAGGCGCCGGCGGTGATTTTCTGTACGGCGTTCGACGAGTACGCGCTGCGTGCTTTCGAAGTCCACGCCGTCGACTACCTGCTCAAGCCCGTCGAGCCGGCGCGCCTCGTCGCCGCGGTGGAGCGCGCCGCGGAACGCCTGCGAACGCGCGCGCCGCAGCCGTCCGCCACGGAGCTGTCCGCCTCCGCCCGTCCGCCCGGCAAGACGCTGGAACGCGTGCTGATCCGTCACGAGGGCCGCGTGCATGTACTGCCGGTAGAGAAGATCGACTACATCGAGGCGCAGGACGATTACCTGTCCTTCGCCTCTGGCGGCAACCATCTGCGCAAGCAGCAGACCATGAGCGACATGGAATCGCAGCTCGATCCCACGCGTTTCGTGCGAATCCACCGCTCCTTCATCTTGAACATCGAGCGTCTCGCACGCATTGATCTGTACGGCAAGGACAGCTGGCTCGCCATTCTCGCCGACGGCAAGAAACTGCCGATGTCGCGGACGGGGCATGCGAAGTTGAAGGAGTTGATTGGGTGAAGAAGGTGATGAGGTGATCAGGTGATGAGGTGATGACGCAAGATGAACGTCTTGCTTCATCACCTCATCACTTCATCACCCCATCACCTCCGGAGAAGCATATGTCTCAATTCAGATCCGAAGAGTTCCAGTTCAGCGGCGACAGCCTGCTCGCGAAGATCAGGGAAATCATCCATGCCGGCAATGTGCGGCGGGTGATCCTCAAGAACGAGGAAGGTCGGGTGCTGATCGATGTTCCTCTGACACTCGGCGTGGTCGGTACGTTGCTCGCACCGCAGCTGGCGGCGATCGGCGCGATTGCGGCGCTGGTGCTGAAGGGCACCGTCGTCATCGAGAAGGAAGAGGAGCCGCCGACGACGACTCCAACGGTGTGATGCACGGCGCAGCCGCCGTGCTGCTGACGCTCGCGGCGGGCGCTGCAATGTCCGCCGAGGCGCCGTGCGCGACCGATGCGGCAGTGCGCAGGCAGCTCGCGTTGCTGGCGCAGCAGCAGAGCGAGCCGGTCGCGCAGGCAGTCGAACGCATCGAAGGCACGGGACGCCAGTTGCTGGCGCTGCGTTCCTATGCGCGCACGCAGCGGTCGATCGCCGATCGCTGGAGCTGGACGCAGGCGCAGATCGACGCCTATCTCGATTCCGACGAGTACCGCTATCTGCAGTTGGAAATCGACAGGATCAGCGCGCGTTTCGCTGCCGACAATCCCGGCTTCACGCTTTACGCAAACATGCAGGTGCGCAGCCTGGACGTGCAGATCAGCCGCTGGAACGAGAACAGCAGTGTCGGTGCGATTGCGGCGGATCTGTATCGCGCTGCCTGCGTTGCCACGCCGCAGCGGCTCGATGCCTTCCGCCAGTTCCTGCTGGACTGGCAGCCCGACGCGTGGCCGCCGCTCGCGGCGCCCGGGCTGTCGCAGCACGGCAGGGCGCGCGCCATCGACTTCCAGGTCCAGCAGGGCGATCGCCTGGTGGCCGGGACCAGTACGGCCGAGATCGAATCCGCCTGGATGGTCGCGGGCTGGTCGCAAAAGCTCGCGGCCGCCATCGAGGCCACGAGTACGAAGTTTCACGGCCCCCTGCTGACGCCCAACGAGCCCTGGCACTACGAATACCGGCCGTAGGACGGGTGTTTCTTCCTGTGGGTCAGGCTTCAGCCTGACACTCCGAGGCCGATTTTCCGCGGGTCATCGCCGGCCCAAGAATGTCAGGCTGAAGCCTGACCCACAGGAAGAACCGCAGGCTCGCAGTGTCATCGGGCTCAAGCAGAGGGGGATTCCCGGAAGCGCCGCGCCCTGCAAACCTATAGAATCGCGCGCCTCCCATCCCGGCCCGGGCTCTGTCCCCTGCCAATCCCGAGGTTTTAGTGTCTTCCGAACCAGCTTCTGACGCCGTCCCGGCCGTCAGCTTCCAGGATCTTTCTCTGAGCGCAGCGGTCGTCGCCGCGCTCAATGATGTCGGCTACGAATCGCCGTCGCCCATCCAGGCCGCAACCATTCCACACATTCTGAGCGGCGTTGACGTCGTCGGTCAGGCGCAGACGGGCACCGGCAAGACGGCCGCATTTGCACTGCCGGTCCTGTCGAAGATCGATCTGGAACTGCGCGAGCCGCAGGCGCTGGTGCTGGTGCCGACGCGCGAACTGGCGATCCAGGTGGCCGAAGCGTTCCAGCGCTATGCCACGCACATGCCCGGCTTCCATGTGCTGCCGATCTACGGTGGCCAGAGCTACACGCCGCAGCTGCACAGTCTGCGGCGCGGCGTGCACGTCATCGTCGGCACGCCGGGGCGCCTGATGGATCACCTGAAGCGCGGCACGCTGAAGATGTCGTCGGTGCGCTACTTCGTGCTCGACGAAGCGGACGAGATGCTGCGCATGGGATTCATCGACGATGTCGAATGGATTCTCAGCCAGGCGCCGGAGTCGCGACAGATCGCGCTGTTCTCCGCGACCATGCCCGCCGCCGTCCGGCGCATCGCGCAGAACCATCTGCGCAAACCCGCCGAAGTGACGATCCGCAGCAAGACCAGCACGGCCAGCGGCATCCGCCAGCGGTTCTGGATGGTCAGCGGCATGCACAAGCTCGACGCGCTGACGCGCATCCTCGAAGCGGAAACCTTCGATGCGATGCTCGTGTTCGCCCGCACCAAGCAGGCGACGACCGAACTGGCGGAACGGCTCGAAGCACGCGGCTTTGCGGTGGAGGCGCTGAACGGCGATATCCCGCAGAACTTGCGCGAACGCACGATTGCGCGACTGAAGGCGGGCCAGATCGACATCGTGGTCGCGACCGATGTCGCGGCGCGCGGGCTGGATGTCGATCGCGTCAGCCACGTCGTGAATTTCGATGTGCCCTACGACCCTGAATCCTACGTGCACCGCATCGGTCGCACCGGCCGTGCCGGTCGCAGCGGCGAGGCGATCCTGTTCATCGCGCCGCGCGAACGCAACATGCTGCGCGTGATCGAACGTGCCACGCGCCAGCCCATCACGCCGATGCAACTGCCCACGGTGGAGGATGTGAACGAACAGCGCATCAATCGTTTCAAACAGCGCATCACGGATGCGCTGGCCGGCGGCGAGGCGGATGCTTTTCGAGGGGTCATCGAGCGCTACGAGCAGGAACACAATGTTCCCGCCATCGAAATCGCCGCTGCGCTGGCGAGTCTGGCGCAGGGCAAGACGCCGTTGTTTCTCGATGCGCCGAAGCGGGAGCCCGTCGAGCGCGCGCCCGCCGAAAGGCCCGAACGAAAGCGGGAATCGCGCGAGGCCGATCGTGCGCCGCCGCCGGCCGCCAGACCGGAACGAAAGCGCGAATTCCGCGAGCCCGAGCGCGTACCGTCGCCGGCCGATAGAGCCGAGCGTCGTCCTCGCGACGAGCGGCCGGTGCGACGTGAAGCCGAATCCGGCAGCGAACGTCCGCGGACGCAGAATCGCGAACCCCGGGATGACTCGGACCTGCAGACCTACCGCGTCGAGGTGGGCGAGGTTCACGGCATCAAGCCGGCCAACCTCGTGGGCGCCATCGCCAATGAAGCCGGAATCGAAGGCAAGTACATCGGACGGGTGGTGATCCGCGAAGATCACAGCTTCATCGATCTGCCCGGCGGCATGCCGAAGGAAATTTTCCGCACGCTGCAGAAGGTACGTGTCGGCGGTCAGCAGTTGCAGATCAGCCTGGCGTTGAAGACACAGTCCGAGCGATTGAAGCGCGAATTCGTGCCGGGAAAAAAACCGCTCGGAAAGAAGAAAGATCCGCACAAGGATCACAAGCGTCGGAAGCAGTAGTAATACCGGATGGCCTGTGCGGGATGGCAGGGCGGCTGTCGTCAGTGTCTTGACCACCCGCCGCGCGCTGCGTTATTTCGCCGCGACGGATCCTGCAACGCGTCTCATCCGTTGAATGCTCATTCATTTCCGGAGAATCCGATGCCGATGCGAGTGCCGATGCGAGTCGCTGGATTGCTGACGATGGCTGTAATGGCAGGGTGCGCCACTTCATCGGCGCCGGCGGTGCGCGTCGACAGCATCGAGGGCGCGTTGCCGAACTGCCAGACCTTTGCCTGGAATCCGTCGCCGGGTACCGACGCCGCGTCGTTCACGGACCAGCGTGTGCAGGGCGTCGTGATGCAGACGCTGGAGAAGAAGGGCTATACGCAGTCGCCAGACAAGCCCGATTGCCGCATCGCCTATCATCTGACCACCCATCAGAATGCGCAGTCGAAGCCGCGAGTCGGCGTCGGCATGGGCGGTGGGTCCGGCGGCGTGGGCGGTGGTGTCGGAATCAGCCTGCCGATCGGCAACAAGAAGAAGGCGCAGAGCGGCACGTTCACGCTCGACATCATCGACGCCAGCAAGAATGCGCAGGTCTGGAGCGGCTCGATCGACGCCGGCTTCGACTCGGCCGAACTGAGCGACGCCGATGCCACGGCCGTCGTCGAGCAGGTGCTGGCGAAGTATCCCGACCGGAAATAACGGCGGGATCATCCGACGGCATCAACGCTTCGCCTGCCGCGCCCGATCCAGCACGAACTCCGGCGCAGACACCGACGGTTTGCCGGCCAGATAGCGAAGTGCCAGCAACTGGCCTTCGCTGTGTGCCTCGAACTGCTCGCGCGATACGTACGCGCGGCCTTTGCGGGGCTGACCATCGGGGCTGTATTCGTAGTGCAGGGCAAAGCGGGCGCGGCCCTTCTGGGTGAAGCGACGCAGCCGGGTCACGGTGCCCTGAATCGGAATGCCTTCGTTCATCAGCGCATGAACCTGCTTCGCCCGCTGGTACAGGCTGAAGCCCACCACGGCAACCAGGCCGCCGAAGACGGCGATGAACAGCAGGATTTCCATGCGGGCAGTGTGAGCGGTGCCCGCGCCCGCCTCAATCCTGGCTGATGTACCAGACGACGATGCCGGCCAGCACGAGACCGATGATGAGCTTCGGCCACGAGAGGCGGGCGAGCGACGCCGATGTTCCGGCGGGCATGTCGCGCTTGCCGTGAATCATGGCGGCAATGAGGTTCCTGCGGCGGAACAGCAGGTAGTACAGCACGGCGGCGATGTGCAGGCCGATCAGGGCCAGCAGCACGTTGAACACGGTTTCGTGGATCTTCGCGCACTCGCGTCCGGTGTCGAAGCTCACCAGGTGGGAGAGCGGTCCGGATTCGATGCCATCGACATCCACCGCGAACAGTCCCAGCGTCACCTGCGTGATCAGCAGCAACAGCAGAAGGATCACGCTCCAGGCGCCCAGCGGGTTGTGCCCCGGCGTCCTGTCATCCGGTGCGCCGCGCACGTAAGACCAGATCGCACGCGGTCCCTTCACGAAGTTCCCGAAGCGCGCCGTCTCGCTGCCGAAGAATCCCCAGTACACGCGAAACACCAGCAACCCCAGCAGGGCATAGCCGCTGTAGCGATGCCATTCGAGGTTGTTGTTCTCCGCCGTCCACCACGAGAACGCGACCAGCGCGACCATCAGCCAGTGAATGATCCGGATCGGTGCGTCCCAGACGCGGACACTCGTCAGTTGTGTATCTGTCATGCGGGTCATG
>CAYWHG010000010.1:46091-54241 GCA_964457865.1 uncultured Steroidobacter sp. | reverse complement strand
GTCCGGAAATTGTCGTGGCAGTTCTTGCAGGCCTTGCCGACTTCGCCGAACTGGGCGCGGACCGCGGGGACATCGCCGGCGGCAGCGACCGTGTCGAGTTTGCCGGCCTGTTCCTGGAACAGCTTCTGTGCGGCGGCGAAGTCCTGGGGCTTGCTCCAGATCTCGGCCTTGGCGCGGGTCTTCACGCCGGCCTTGGGGCCGGAGTCCGCCGGGAACCACTTGAACTGTTCATTCGATGCATTGCTCACGACGGCGGCGGCGTTCTTGATCGCCGCGGTGTCCGGCGAGCCGGCCCGGACCTGATCGCGGATGACTTTGAAGGCGTCGCCGAGCTTGTGATATTCGTCGTGACGGACCTTGTAGATGCCGGTGGCATGATCGTCATGGGCGAGGATGACACCGAGCGGTGCGGCGACTGCGGCAGTGGCAATCGCCAGCAGGATTCTGCTTCTGAGGCTATTCGACATGAGAGTGTCCGTGGCTTGTGAAGACGAGCCTAGTTTCGGTGCAAGCCGCGGATCCCCGCAAGCACAAGCGAGTAACGAACCGTAAAACGGATCACTGCTGGCGCTTTTCCGTGCAGGCGCAGGCATCGCAGTCCCGGGTTCGCGAACGGCATGCACGGCAGGGGTGCCCGACGAAAGAAAAATGCAGTGCCGGAAATCCGCTTGGCGAATCTTTGCATTCGGGGCGGCAGGAAATCCCGCTGCGATGGGCAAGGTCGGAAGGCATACTTGCCCGCGTCCGGCATCCGATATCCAGAACAGACGGCAGCGTGGTGCCCGCTGCAACCAACCGATGGGGAACTTCGCATGAGCAAGCTACGTGTATTTGCCCTGGCCGCCGCCGCAATCCTGATCGCGGCCTGCTCCTCCACGCCGCCCAAGCCCAAGGGTCCGGATCTGACCGGCAACTGGGTACTGACCACCGAAAGCCCGATGGGCGCGCAGGATTCCGACATGACCGTGACGCAGACCGGCCAGGCGCTCGCCGGCAAGCTCGAAAGCCCGATGGGAACCGTGGACTACACCGGCACGATCAATGGCAATGCCGTGGACTTCGGATTCACCATGAGCGTCCAGGGCACGGATCTCAAGCTCGACTACAGCGGCACGGTCGAGGGCGACACCATGAAGGGCAAGGCCGTCTTCGGTTCCTTCGGCGAAGGCACGTTCACGGCGAAGCGCAAGACCTGAACCGTTCACACGGAGGGCACGGAGATCAGAAGAGAGAAGAGGTTCTCCACGGGGGATCACGGGGAAAGAAGTCTTTCTGTTCCGAACCCCGTGCTCCCCGTGTCCCCCGTGGAGATATTCCGATTCTTCTCTTTGCCCTCCGTGATCTCCGTGTGAAACCTTCTTACAGCAGGTCGCCGCGAGGCGGCAGCCACGGCGGCGGCGATGCCGGGCATGCCGCCGCATCGTTCGTCAGTTCCATCTCGGCGAATCCCAGACCGGGCTCCCGGTCGTAGCGCAGATCGCCCACGATCCAGGTTCCCTCGCGCTGCAGAGCCCACGGCACGCGCGCGAACTGCATGAACGCCGCAGCGTCGCAGTAGGAACTCACGAGTTCGGGCAACTCCCCGCGCCGCATGATGACTTCACCGTGCCAGGTCACTTCGCGGGAGGGTGCGGTTGTCACGCGTGTCTTCGCAGCAGTGACGTCGCCGAACAGATCGTGGCCGGGACAACCCTCGGCGGGCAATACGGCGGGCCACAGTGACCAGGCGCCATGCCGGATCACGTAGCGATCTGCGTCCGTCATCGGCAGCATCACATCCCAGCACACCGGATTGGCGGGCATGGGCGTCAGCACGTAGTCGAGCACGCGCATCTGCGGCAGCTGTTGCGCGGTGTACTGCCTGATTTGCGCTTCGGCGGCGTTGCGGCCGAGCGCAAAAATTGCCGTGATCGACAGCCACACGCCGATGCCGGTGAACAACGCAACGGACTTTGTCGCGCGATGCCCGAGCACCAGCATCGCTGCCGTCAATGCAGTCATGAGCAGCGCGAAACCCACGGGCACCAGGCCGCTGCCGAAACAGACCGCGATCGCCGCGACGAGCAGTGCGCCGACCAGCGCCCGGGCCAGCCGGGTTTTCAGCAGCAGGACCAGCGGCGCGGCCGCCGTCCACAACAGCGGCTCCCAGATGAAGATTGCGTCTCCATACAACCAGTCGTTGTAGAACGGCCAGAACGGATGCACGCCGTAGTTGTTGGTGGAATCCATCGCAATGTGCAGCAGCAGGCACAGCAAGGCCGCGCCGGCGATCTGCCGGCGATCGCGCGGGACCAGCGGCCATTTGCGCCATCGGCACCAGGCTTCGCAGGCGAGATACAGCAGGGCGGCAATGATGACGGCGCCGATCACGGTATGCGTGTGGCCGCGATGCTCCAGCAGATAGTCCAGCTTGTTGCCGCTGAGCGCCGACGACAGAAAATCGAGATCGGGAAGGTTGCTGCCGACCGCCATCAGCGTGACGATCAGGTTGCGCCGCTGCTGCTGCGGCAGACCCGACGGGCTCGGCGAAGTCGTCTGCGCAAGTGTTTCGCCGACCAGGATGCCGGCGAGCGTATGCGTGAGGTTGTCCAGAATCGATCTCTACGCGATGAAGTACGCCAGCACGAAGATGCCCAGCATGGCGAAGGCGATGGCGATTTTCGCGAGCGTGCCGAAGATCAGACCGATCCAGGTCGCGACGCCGACGCGGCCTGCCTGGTCGAGCCTGCCGTGGACCAGCAGCTCCGCGACCAGCGCGCCGATGAACGGTCCGAAAATCAGTCCGGGGATACCGAAGAAAATCCCGATGATCGTGCCGAGCAGCGCACCGGTCACGGCCTGCCTGCTCGCGCCCACATGCTTCGCGCCGAGTGCCGAGGCGGCGAACTCGACCACGACGGACAGCAAGGTGAGAAAGCCGAGCACCCCGAGCGTGAGCCAGCCGATGCGCTGGAAGTCGTCGATGGCGGCGGCGACCACCATGCCTGCGAACATCAACGGAATTCCGGGCAGTGCCGGCAGGATGATGCCGAGCGCGCCGACGAACATCAGCAGCAGGGCGAGCGTCCAGAGCGCGGCGGTGGTCATGCGGCGAAGGTAGCAAAAAAGAAGAGCGTTCGGCGCAGGGGTGTGGTCAGGTTTTAGCCTCAATGGCACTTACTTAGCGTGTGTTGGTCCCCCGATCCAAAGATCAAGAATCTCCACGGGGAACACGGGGTGACACGGGGCGAGAAAAGACCGCAAGAATGCGTTCTTCCACCCCGTGTTTCCCCGTGTACCCCGTGGAAATCTTCGATTCTTCTTCGCTGATGCCACTGCGATGCTTGAGTAAGTGCCATTGGGCCAAAGCCGACCCTACACCGCGGCTTCGATCTCGATCGGCACGCCCGAGTAGAACGCCATCCCGCCCAGGGGATCGACGTCGTGCACGCTGGTCAGGCGGTTCACGTTGGCGTGCAGATGTCCGTGAGGAATCGAGACGACGCCGCGGCGCATTCCGTCGTCCACTTTGGCAATGAGGACGATCTCGCCATTGCCGTTGTGGACGCGCACCTTCTGTCCATCTGCGATGCCATGCGCGGCGGCATCGGCCGGATGCAGCAGGATGTCCGCTGGCTCGCCGAGGAAGCTCAGCTGCGCATTGAACTTGCGACGCTGGCGCCGCGGGCTGTAGCACAGCGGTTTCGGTCGGCCGAGCGCGGCTTCGTCTTCCGCACGTTTCGAGTGCCATTGCTCCAGCAGTTCCGGCGGCGCGAGCTGCCAGCCGCCGATACGCTCGAAATGCTTGTCCACCCACGGCGCGGGAAACTCCAGCGGCCGTTCCACGTAGCGTTTTTCCTTCAGCTCCTCGAAGGTACAGCGCGCGTAAGACATCAACGTCGACAGCATGAACTCGTCCGCGCCCGGCTGCTGGTCGTTGTCGGGTACGAACTCCGGCACCGGCAACCCGGCGCGCTTCATGAACTGTGAGATCACCCACCACGCCGACCGGCGTTCGCCCATCGGTTCGACCAGCGGCGGCGTGTACTGCAGCGACAGGTTCCACGCCAGCGTGTCCCAGCGCGTGAACTCGGCGCGCTCGACCGCATCCTTGGTTGGCAGTACGTGCGTGCACAGCGGCGTGAGTTCGT
The DNA here is from genome assembly GCA_964457865.1 of uncultured Steroidobacter sp. Lineage (GTDB taxonomy): Bacteria > Pseudomonadota > Gammaproteobacteria > Steroidobacterales > Steroidobacteraceae > Steroidobacter. The sequence goes on along the minus strand of CAYWHG010000010.1, from coordinate 50,111 downwards.
TGTGCACGATTTCCGTGTTCACGTGCAGATCGAGTTGCGGCAGCGCCGCCGCGAGGGCGTTGGTGTCCGGAAAGGATCGCAGCATGCTGCCGCCGAAATTGAAGAACGCGCGGATGTTGCCTGCCTCGATTTCCAGCGGCAGTACGGCGCAGGGCCAGTCGCCGTAGATACCTTTTACGTCCGGCCGCACGTTCGAGCTGGCCGTGAACGCACTCTGCAGCAGCGGCAGCTCGAACTTCTCGAACGGAAACAGGAAGCCCGGATGAAACCAGGCGCCGCCTTTGCGGTTCATGGCGCCGGTCAGGATCATCAGCAGCCAGGCAAACCACTGCGTCAGATTGCAGCCTGCCGACATGGTGATGCCGGTGCCGGTCTCGACGACCACGCGTCCCTTGCGACGGATGGCCGCGAGCAGATCAGACAGTTCCTGCTCGGAGACGCCTGCGATCTCCGCCGCCTTGACGCGATCGTAGCCTTCGAGCGCCGCGCGCAGGGTGTCGAGACCGTCGATCGGCTGCTGCGGCGCGAACGGACCGCCGTCGATGATTTCGCGCGTCAGCCACGCGAGGATCGCGTAGTCCTTGCCCGGATACGCGGCGATGTGGCGCGTGGACCACTCGGCTGTTTCGGTGCGTACCGGATCGATCGTCCACACCTCGCCGCGTTTCGCGGCGGCACGAATCCACAGTGCCGGGTTGTACATGCCGGTGTTGTGCGCATGGCTGACCAGCGGGTTCGTACCGACATAGAGCAGCATGTCGACGTTGTCGTAGTCGGTCTTGGGATTGAGTCCATAGAACTGCCCCATTGCGCCGGCGACCATGGTCTTCGCCGTGCCGTCGTTGGTGAGCGGCGAGAATTTCGGCGGCGTGCCCAGCGCCTTGTAGAACGCCTCCTCCAGCATGTAGCCCGACGAGTCGAGGCCGAGGCCGCTGCCGAAGTACATGCCGACGGCATTCGGCCCGTGCGTGTCGATGATGCGGCGGAGTCGGGAAGCGATGTCGTCGAGCGCCTCGTCCCAGCTCACGGGAACGAGTTCGCCGTCCTTGCGCATCAAGGGTCGCGTGATCGCTTCCGGCAGATGATGAATCTGCCCGGTGGCGCGGCCCTTCGGGCAGGTGTAGCCGTGCGTCAGCGGATGCTCGCGATCGCCGCGCACTTTGACGATGCGATCACCGACGACGTCGACCACCAGGCCGCAATGCACCATGCAGACGCGACAGTACGTGCGCTTGGATTCGACGGGTTGGGCGACCATGAGGACTCCGACGGGAACGTCAGGATTTTTTGGTCCGCAGCCTTCGGCTGCAACATGCATCGATTGCGCGGCCGGGCCAAGCATTGTTCCGTCCGGCCATCGGGCCGCGGCGCGACCGGCGCAGTCAGGTCCGGCCCATGATTTCGCGGCGGTACTCGCCCGGTGTGCGGCCGGTGGTATGGCGGAAGGCGACACAGAACGCCGAGGGGGTCGCGAACCCGAGCGCATAGGCGATGGCCTTGAGGCTTTGGTCGCCGGCGAGGAGTTCCTTCGCGTACTCGATGCGGCGCTCGGCGATGTATTCACCCAGCGAGCAGCCGCGGCTCAGGCGAAAGCTGCGGGTCAGTTGCCGCACCGAGAGTTTGCAGAGCGTCGCCAGTTCGGCCAGCGTCGGCGGATCGCGCAGGTCGCGCAGTCGTTCTTCGATGAGACGCAGGCGCCACGGCGCCATTTCGCGCGACGACGCGGTCTCGACGAAGCTGCCGAAGTAACGTGCCAGTTCGATCGCGAGCTGTGCGGTGATCAGCTCGATCAGCGCCTGGCTGGCGAAGCCCGGCTGCTGCATTTCCCGTGCGAGCTTGAGCAGCAGGCCGCGAATCGTCGCTTCGGGAATGTCGAGTCCGGCCTCCAGCCGGCGGCTCGTCCATTCCAGCGGTCCATCGAACCCTTCGAGCATGGCCTCGGGCTGCAGATGACAGACGACGCAGCGCTCGGACAGCGTGCCGTCGGAACACATCTGCACGGTTTCGCCCGGCGGCAGCAGGAACACCTTGCCGAGCCGCTTGTAGCGCTGCGGATGCCAGTGGTCGCGGTAGCAGGCGCGGGCGTTCGGGGAACGCGATGTCAGGGACAGATCCAGCCAGTAGGTATCGCGGTCGACCATCACCAGGTCGGTGGGCACGACAGCATTCAGGTGCACGAGCTGCGCGGTCGCCATCGGCAGGCGTACTTCCGATTCGACGGTCAATTGGTAGTCTGAACGGACACTCACGCAGCGTTCCCCCGGCCGGACCGCGGCAGCTTGGCACGAAGGTTCCGGCGGTGCCACCGCCTGCGGCGCTTGGCAGCGGTGGCCGGCTGCTGCATCGTTCGCCGATCCATTGCCCCCCAAGGGAGCCCGTATGCGTCGCACGTTCACCCATTCGGTTCTGATGGTCGGCATGGCACTCAGCGGCTCCGTTGTCGCTGCGGAGCCGGCAAAGCCCGAGTTCCTGAACTCCCGGGAATCCCTGGAACGCAACCTGCCGTTCTCCGAAGCCGTGCGCGCCGGCGATTTCATTTTTCTCGCCGGGCAGATCGGCGACCAGGACGGCAAGGTCGTTCCGGGCGGCATCGGGCCGGAGGCGCGCCAGACGCTGCAGCACATCAAGGACGTTCTCGAGCGCAACGGCTCGTCGCTGCGCGACGTCGTCAAGTGCACCGTGTTCCTGGCCGATATCGCCGACTGGCCGGCCTTCAACGAGGTCTACCGGGAATTCTTCAGGCAGCCGTTCCCGGCGCGCAGCGCGCTGGCGGCCAGCGGTCTGGCGATGAATGCGCGGGTCGAAGTGGAATGCATCGCCTACCAACCGCAGTGAGGAGACCCATCATGCGCATCCCGATTGCCATTCTCGCGTCGCTGCTCACATGGCCCGCGGTCGCTGCGGAACTGCTCGTGCTGAACAAGAGCGATGCCACGTTGTCGTTCATCGATCCCGTCAGCGGCGTCACGTCGAAAACGATCGCGACGGGCGAGGGGCCGCATGAGATCGAGCTGGCGGACGACGGCAAGCTCGCCTTCGTCAGCAATTACGGCGCAAGCGTCGCTGGCAACACGTTGTCGGTGATCGACGTGGCCGCGCGTGCCGAGCTAGAGCGCGTCGACCTCGGTGAGCTGCGTCGTCCGCATGGCCTGTCCTTTTCGATGGGTCATGTGTACTTCACCTCGGAGGCGAGCAAGCGCATTGCGCGTTTCGATCCGGCATCGCAACGTGTCGACTGGCAGTTCGATACCGGCCAGGAGGGCACGCACATGGTGCTGGTGTCGCGCGACGGCACGAAGCTGTTCGCGAGCAACATGGGGTCGAACAGCCTCAGCGTCATCGCGCGCGATGCGCAGGGCGAGTGGCAGCAGACACTGGTGCCGGTCGGCGCGGGGCCCGAAGGACTCGACGAGTCGCCCGACGGCAAACAGCTCTGGACGGCGCATTCGCGCGACGGCGGCGTGTCCGTGATCGACGTGGCGAACGCGAAAGTCCTTCACACCTTCGATGCTGGAACGAAGCGCTCGAACCGGCTCAAGTTCACGCGCGACGGTACGCAGGTCCTGATCTCGGATCTGAGCGCCGGCGCACTCATCGTCATCGACGTCGCCAGCCGCACGCAGCGTGCACGACTGCCGCTGGGACTCGCGCCGACCGGCATCCTCATGGCACCGGACGGCAAGGAGGCCTACGTCGCCGTGTCGGGCGCGAATCGCATCGCCGTGATTGATCTCGGTACGCTGAAAGTGAGCCGCACGATCGACACGGGCAAGAGTCCGGATGGGATGGCGTGGCGCGGGATGTGAGGCTTCGGCTTCAGGGCTTTTTCCGATCCGCCACCACATTGAACTTCACGTGCAGGCGATCCTGCACGGTCAATGCACCCAGCGCCGCCGAGAAGGGCTCGATGCCGAAATCGGATTGCAGCAGATCGAGTTCGCCGCGCACCGTCACGCGCCCGGCCTCGATGCTGATTGCGGGTTGCAGCGACACATCGCGACTGACATCGCGGATCGTCAC
>CAYWHG010000010.1:17577-45991 GCA_964457865.1 uncultured Steroidobacter sp. | reverse complement strand
GACGTGCAGCGTGGATTCCTCCGGATTCACCTCGTAGACCGTGGCGTCGCGCAGGTCTGCCGGTGCAGTTGGCGTCGCGGGTGCGCGTTCGGGTGAACGAACGGGTTTCGGGCACGCAGTGAGCAGGCCTGCAGCCGCCACGAGCAGTAGTGCGCGAGAAACCGTTCTTGTTGTCATGGGAATCGCTCCGTCTGGCTGTTGCGGCACAATGCCGTACACTCAGGCAGGCCCGTCTCCGGCACAGGTCGCGCATCATGCAATTCAGGAACAGCACAGAACGTTACGGCGCCGTGGCGCAGTTGCTGCACTGGTCGGTCGTGGTGCTGATCATCACGCAGTTCGTCCTGGCGAACAAAGCGGATTCGCTGTCGCTCGGTCCGGCCAAGATCGCGGTGCTGGCGCAGCACAAGTCCGTCGGCATGACCATCTTCGCGCTCGCTGTCCTGCGCCTGCTGTGGCGACTGGTCAATCCCGTGCCGCCGCTGCCCGCGCAGACGCCGCGCTGGCAGAATCTCGCCGCGCATCTGTCGCACTGGGCGCTGTATGCGCTGATTCTCGTCACGCCGCTGCTCGGCTGGACCATGTCGTCCGCGCGGAATTTTCCCGTGAGCTGGTTCGGGCTGTTCACGCTGCCGGACCTGATCCAGCCGGATCGCGCGAAATACGATCTGCTGCACGAGGCGCATGAATTCTGCGCGACCGCGCTGGCGGTCATCGCCCTCGTTCACGCCGCGGCGGCGTTGAAGCATCATTTCTTCGACCGCGACAACGTCTTGCGTCGCATGCTGCCGGTCCGCCTGAAGTCGGATCGGCCCTGATTTTTCAACACGGACCTGCACCATGATCCGACGTCTGCAATTCATTTCCCTGGGGCTCACGCTCGTTCTCGGCCTCGCGTGGGCCGCCACGCAATGGACGATGCAACCGAAGCAGAGCACGCTGACGTTCGTCGGCACGCAGGCCGGCGCGCAATTTCAGGGATCCTTCGACAAATTCACCGCCGACATCCGTTTTGATCCGCAGGATCTCGCCGCGAGCCGCTTCGACATCAGGATCGACACAGCCTCGGTGAATACGAAGGACGGCGAGCGCGACGACATCATTCGCGGTCCGGATCTGTTCGGCGCGAAGCAGTGGCCGACGGCGCGCTATGTCGCGGAGAAATTCACTGACAAGGGGGCGGGAAAATACTCAGCCACCGGACAACTCACGCTGCGCGACGCGACCAGGCCGGTGCCCATCGAGTTCACCTTCGAAACGAAGGACGGCGGTGCCTGGCTCAAGGGCCAGGCGACGCTCAGGCGTCTCGACTTCGGCGTCGGCCAGGGAGAATGGAAGGACACCGGCACCGTGGCGAACGAAGTGCAGATCCGCTTTGCGCTGCTGCTGCAGCCGTGAGATGCCGCGGTCCGCGGCTGAGTGGCAAGTGATGTCGACGCCATGAATCCTGTGCGATTCACGCAGCCGGAGGACTGCGTCGAAGCGACGTTGAGTCGCGTCGGCAGGCACATCGTCATGGGCCTGCCCGTGGCGATCGGCAAGCCCAATCCGCTGGTCAATGCCTTCGTGCGTCGCGCCGTCAACGATCCGGGCATCCGTCTCACCATCGTCACGGCGCTGTCGCTGCGTGTGCCGCGCTGGCACAGCGATCTCGAACGCCGCCTGCTGCAGCCGCTGACCCAGCGCATCTTCGGCGACTATCCTGAACTCGAATACATGCGGTTGATCGAGCAGGGCAAGCTGCCGTCGAACATCGAAGTCATCGAGTTCTATCTCGAACCCGGCGCCTGGCTCGGCAACGAACACCTGCAGCGGCATTACCTGAGTTCCAACTACACGCACGTGGCGCGCGATGCCCTGCGTCGCGGCATGAACGTCGTCGCACAGGTCGTTGCGGCGCCGCCCGCGGGCGAGCTGCCGGCCGGCGTGCTGAGCCTCGGATCGAATCCCGACATGACGGCGGACCTGCTGCCGCAGATCGCGTCGATGCGCGCCAGCGGTCAGCCGTTCGCCCTGATCGGACAGGTGCATCGCGAATTGCCGTTCACCTATGGCGATGCCCTGGTCGCGTCGGACACGTTCGACTTTCTCGTCGAAGATCCTGCCGGCGACTACCCGCTGTTCTGTCCGCCCAACCTGCCCATCGGTCTGACCGAACACGCGATCGCGCTGCATGTCAGCACACTGCTGCGCGACGGCGGTACGTTGCAGCTTGGCATCGGCGAACTCGGCGATGCCATCGTCTATGCGGCGCAACTGCGTCATCAGCAGCCGGCGGTGTATCGCGAAGTGCTGGAGAGCACGGGGATACTGGAACGGCATCGACGCCTGATCGAAACCGAGGGCGGCACCGCGCCCTTCGAGCGCGGTCTCTACGGCTGCTCGGAAATGCTGGTCGATGGCTTTCTCGATCTGTACCGCAACGGCATCCTGAAACGTCGCGTGTATCCGAGCGCGCGCATCCAGCGGCTGCTCGACGAAGGGCACATCGACGAAACCGTAAGTCTGCGCACACTGGATGCACTGAGCGCCGCCGGCATGAACCGCATGTCGTACGTCGACTTCAATGAACTGCGCGAAGTCGGCGTGTTTCGCGACGACGTGCAGTACGAGCGCGGCATGCTGATCGCGCCCGACGGCGCCTTGCTGCCGGCCGGCTTCGACGATCCGCAGCATCGCGCCGACATCGCACGGCAATGCCTCGGCGAACGCCTGCGCAATGGTGTGCTGGTCGATGCCGGCTTTTTCTTTGGGCCGAAGGACTTCTATGCCGGACTGCGCGAGTTGTCGGCCGAGCAGCGCCGCCTGTTCGCGATGCGCGGCATCAGCTTCGTCAACGAACTCTACGGTCACGAATGGGAACTGAAGACGGCGCAGCGCCGTCACGCCCGTTTCGTCAATACGACCATGATGGTGACCGGACTCGGCGCCGCCGTTTCCGATGGGCTGGAGGATGGGCGGGTCGTCAGCGGCGTCGGTGGCCAGTACAACTTCGTCGCCATGGCGCATGCGCTGGCCGAGGCACGTTCGATCCTGTGTCTGCGGGCGACGCGGGAGGCCAGGGGGACGGTGACATCGAACATCGTCTGGAACTACGGCCACACCACGATTCCGCGGCACCTGCGCGACATCGTCGTCACCGAGTACGGCATTGCCGACCTGCGCGGCCGGACGGACGAAGAAATCGTGCAAGCTCTCGTTGAAGTCATGGACGCGCGTTTCCAGGAAGCCTTCGTCGCCGAGGCGCGCCGCGCGAAGAAGCTGCCCGCCGACTATCGCATCCCGCCGCAGGCGCGCGAGAACCTTCCCGGGATACTGGCCGCGCGTTTTTCGCGCTGGCGTGACGCCGGCCTGTTTGCACCCCTGCCGTTCGGTTCGGATTTCACCGCCGAGGAACTTGCGCTGGCGAGAGCGCTGAAGGGGCTGTCGGCGCAGTCGGCGACCTGGGGCGGTCGCCTGCGCATCGCGACGGCCATGCTGGCCTCGCCCGACAAACCCGAATTCCTGCCATTGCTCGAACGCATGTCGCTCGCAGCGCCAGAATCGATCCGGGAACGCATCGAACGCCGCCTGGTTGCTGCGGCGCTGCGTCTGGATTCACCCTCACCCTAACCCTCTCCCTCCGGGAGAGGGAACCGGAATCTTCACCTCTCCCTCCGGGAGAGGTCGCGCGCAGCGCGGGTGAGGGCGGCGTGGCCCTGCATCGAAAGGAATGCGCGCAACCTTTTCCGGCTTCTCCGCATCCAAACGGCACCCACGTTCTCTCGCAGAAGGACGCCCCGATGAACAAGCTGATTCCCGCGTTGGCCCTCGCATTCGGTTCCATTGCCCTGGCTCACGCCGACGACTGCCGCCACAGCGCCGAACGCTCGGCGACGGCAGACGCGGCCGGCATCACCAGGGTAGTCATCGGCGCGGGCGCCGGGGATCTGCGGGTTCGCGGGGCGCCTGCGGCGAGCCGCATCCAGGCCGGCGGTCGTGCCTGCGCCTCAAGCGACGATCTGTTGGCGAAGATCCAGATCGACAGCCGGCGCGAAGGCGACACGCTGTACCTCAAGACGCTGATGCCCGATCTGCAAGATGGCTTCCTGCGCAACGTCTACGCGACGCTCGACCTGTCGGTACAGGTGCCCGACAGCGTCGCCGTCGAACTGGAAGATTCCAGCGGCGATCTCGAACTCAGTCGCGTGAAGTCGGCCATCGTCGCCGACGGCTCCGGCGATATGGAGGTCAGGGACATCGCCGGCGATCTCGACGTCAGCGACAGTTCCGGCGATATCGAAATCGAACGCGTCGCCGGGAATCTGCGGGTGAAGGACAGCTCGGGCGACATGGAACTGGAAGAAATCCGCGGCCAGGTCGAGATCCCCGTCGACAGCTCAGGCGACATCCGCATCGTGCAGGCCGGCAGCGTCCATATCCGTCAGGACACGTCGGGCAACATCGTGATCCGTCGCGTGAATGGCGACGTGCGCATCGACACCGACAGCTCGGGCGACATCGACGTCGCCGAAGTCGGCGGCAATTTCAGCGTCGGCACCGACGGCAGCGGCAGCATCCGTCAGACGAAGGTACTCGGCAGCGTGGAGTTGCCGCAGACATGAGCGAGAGACCGGAGTAACTTCACGGAGCGCATGGAACGCAAATCGGGGGAAAGGAATCGCCGCAAAAAGGCGCAAGAACCGCAAAGTCAGAAAGAAGAGCACAGAAATCATGTCTTTCTGAATTTGCGGCTTTTGCGCATCTTTGCGGCCATTTTTTCTTGCAGTTACTCCCGCTGCCCCGATCCCACGATCTCATCCGCGATCGCGCCCGCACCGTACACTTCGCGCAGCGCAGTGATGATGATGCGCGGGTGTACGGACACGGCGCGGTTGTTGTGTTCGTTGTACCAGTAGCTGCCGGCGATGGAGTGGATGTTGCCGTCGAAGGCGAGGCCGACGACGCGGCCGCGGGCGTCGACCAGGGGGCTGCCGGAGTTGCCGCCGACGATGTCGTTGGTGGTCACGTAGTTGAAGGGCGTGGCGGGATCGAGCTTGTCGCGGGCATCGAGCCACACCTGCGGCAGGCGGAACGGATCCTTGCCAGTGGTGCGTTCATAGAGTCGCGCGAGCGTCGTGAAGGGCGCGACGTCCTCGCCTTTTTCCTTCCAGCCCTGCACGGCACCGTAGCTCACGCGCAGCGTGAAGTTGGCGTCGGGATAGATGTTGGTGCCGAGTGCGGCGAAGCGTGCCTTGGCGATGCGTTCCTGGCCCGAGGCGATGGGTGCCTGCACTTCGTCGTCGAAGATCTTGCGCAGGGCGCGTGCGCCGGGATCGATGTCGCGGGCGAGGACGATCATCGGATCGCTCGACGCGGCGACCGCGGCGGAACCGCCCTGCCACAGCGCCTTGCGGACCGCCGGATCGGCGAGCTTCGTTTCCGTGATCAGTTTCTGGGCGAGCGAATCGGGCGATTCGCTGCTCAGCAGCTGGCGCACCACCGGATCGTCCGGCCCGAGGATTTCGCGCAGCTTGTCGAGCGAGAACGACAGCGACACCTGCTCGAAGTCGTTGTGGACCGGTGTGTCCGCCAGCAGGCCGGCTTCGACCTTCGGCAGGTTCGATGCCGCGTATTCGCGCAGCCGCAGTTCATTGGCCTTGTCGCGCTCGGCCGCGCCGCGTACCAGCTGGCGCGCATACATGAACAGCTTGCTGTTGAAGCCGACACCGCTCTCCAGATACAGGTAGCGATCGTAGATTTCGCGGTAGCGGTTTTCCGCCGTGTCGATGTCGGTCCACGCGGAGGCCATGGCGGCGCCGGCCTGCGACTGGAGCTGCGCTTCCTCGCGCTTCCTGGCATCGAACAGTGCGTCATCGAGCAGGGCGCGCTGAAAGCCGCGATACACCTTCAGCGAGTTCTCGACGTGCAGCAGCGAGTCCTGGCTGATACGCGCCGGCTCCGCGCCGCTCTTGGCCCATTGCAGCAGTCGGCCGCGATACTCGGTGTTGCGGATGACGTAGGCAGGCACAGAGGTATCGCGCTGGAACTGCAGCTGCGACACGGTGTAGAGGCGATTGGTGTTGCCCGGATGGCCGACCACGAACACCGGCTCGCCCGCCGCCGGTCCTTCCGCGCGCCACGACAGATGCCCGGGCGTGCGCGCCGGCTTGCCGTTCTCGTAGACGCGCAGCAGGCTGAAATCCAGGCACCAGCGCGGGAAGTTGAAGTTGTCGGGATCGCCGCCGAAGGCGGCGACGGCATCGTGCGGTGCGAAGACGAGGCGCACGTCGTCATAGCGCTTGTACTTGTAGAGGTGGTACTGGCCGCCCTGGTACAGCGTCACCGATTCGCAGGCGAGCGGTCCGGTGCCGCGATTCTTCTTCGATGCCGCCGTGCATTCCGCTTCGAGCCGGCTGAGCGTCTGCTTGCGTACTTCGTTGGCCTTCGAATCCGCGAGTCCCGCCGTGGCCGCATTGACCTTGGCGGTGACGTTCTCGGTGGCCATCAGTACCGACAGCATTTCGGTCGGGCACTTGCGTTCTTCGCTGCGCTGACGCGCGTGAAAGCCGTCGCCGATGAGATCGCTCTGCGGCGTCGACAGTTCGGCCAGGCATTCGACCACGCAGTGATGGTTCGTCAGCACCAGGCCGTCGGGGGAAACGAACGAGCCCGTGCAGCCGCTTTCATGGCGTGTCGTGGCGTGCTGGACCTTCTTCAGCCAGGCATCGTCGATGTCGACACCGTATTTCTGCTTCACTGCGGCTTTGGGGAAATTGAAGGTCGTCCACATGCCTTCGTCGGCGTGGGCCGTACCCATCAGCATCAGGACACTGAAAAGAACCGTGTTGGTGAGCCAGTGCATGCAGCGCTCCAGGAGACAAAGGGGCATCGGGCCGTGAGACGGCCGACGGATCGACATAGAAGAAATCAGAACTCCGACTGCATCAAGAGCAATCGTGTTCCTTCCGGCGCTTCCAGGATGGCATTGGTCGAGTCATCCAGGCTGTCCGGCATTTCGTCCAGCAGGCGGAAGCCGCGTTCGCGCAATTGCGAAAGCTTGCTGCGCATGTCGGGATCTTCGAAGCTCAGGACCGGCTGACGCAAGGCGCGCGTGCGATACAGGCCCAGATTGAGCAAATCGCTGGTGACTGGCGTGCGGGGAAACGGCACGGATTCTTCTTCCATCGCGATGAAGCCGAGCGGCTCCCAGAATGCGCGCGCGGCCGCCGTATCCCGCACCGGAATGCCGAACTCGGTGAAATAGCCACATTGGCTCGCGGCGAGTGCGGCGGTATCCGGCGGAGAGAATGTGCGTGCCTCGATCAGATGAATGCACAGGCCGGACGGATCTTCGAAGGTGGCCTGGTTGAAGACATCGTTGCCGAGCCGTTCCTGATCGAATGTGATGCCTGCGGCGCGCAGCGGTTCGAGGCTCTGCGCCAGTCGAGGCAGCACGAAGGTCACTGCCGGCGAGCGGATGAAGCCGCCGTGCAGGCCGATGAACAGGCGACCGTCCGTGATCACGGCATAGGGATAAGGCCAGGTCTCGTTGACGCTGGCCTGCACGAATCCGAGCGATTCGTAGAACTCCAGCGATTCCTGGATGGACGGTGTGTGCAGGCTGATTTCGAGGAAGCGTCCGAGCATGGGATCAGGCGACCTGCCAGCCCTGCGCATTGCGGGCGACCAGATCGGCGAGCAGCGCCACGTGCGGATCGGTCGCGTTCAATGCGGGGATGTAGTCGTAGGATTCGCCGCCGTTCTTCAGGAACAGCTCGCGATTGCGCAGGGCGATTTCTTCCAGGGTCTCCAGGCAGTCCGTGGCGAAGCCGGGACAGATCACACAGATCCGTCGCTGCGGGCCTTTCGCGTACTGCAGCAGCAGTTCATCGGTGTAGGGGCGCAGCCATTCGGCCCGTCCCACCTGCGACTGGAAGGCGACACTCCAGTCGTCCCGTGTCAGTCCCAAGGACTCGGCAACCAGCCGTGCCGTCTCAAGCGACTGTCGATGGTAGGGATCGCCGGCCGTGACGTAGCTGCGCGGAATGCCATGGAAAGAGAACAGCAGATGCTGCTGTCCATGCGCCTGCCAGTGTTGGCGGATGCTGTCGGCGAGTGCGCGGATATACGCCGCATCGTCGTGGTAGTCGCCGATGAAGCGCAGCGACGGCACCTGGCGAAAGCGGCTGAGTGTCCGGGTCACGCGATCGAACACGGAGGCCGTCGTGGTGCCCGAGTACTGCGGATAGAGCGGCAGCACGAGCAACCGGTCCGCGCCCGCGCGCTGCAGTTTCTCGATGGCTGCGCGGATCGACGGCGATCCGTAGCTCATGCCCAGTTCGACCGCGATGTCGCCGCCCAGGCGCCGTGACAGTTCACCGCGCAGCCGCTGCGCAAGTTCGCTGCTGTGAATCAGCAGCGGCGACCCTTGAGGCGTCCAGATCTGCTGATAGGCATGCGCGCTGCGCCGTGGCCGCAGGCGCAGGATGACGCCGTGAAGCGCCAGCCACCACAGCCAGCGCGGCGCCTCCACCACCCGTGGGTCCCAGAGGAACTCGGCAAGAAAGCGGCGGACGGCCGCGGGACTCGGAGCGTCCGGCGTGCCCAGGTTGACCAGCAGGACCCCGAGTCGGGTTGGCGATGCTTGTTCCGGGGATGGCTGGCCGAGGTAGTCAGGCATGGGCACGAAGGTGGCACGAGTCGAGGCGCGGTAGTCTCGCCCAAGCGCCGGTGCAAGTCATGGCGACGTCGGAGCTGGTCACAGAAAAAACAAACCCCGCTCGAGGCGGGGTTTGTTCATCGATCGTGCGTGGCGTCGATCAGTTGCGTGCTGCCTTGCGGCGTCGGGCGCCGAAGGCAACGCCCAGCAGTCCGAGACCCATCAGGCCCAGCGTTGCAGGTTCAGGAACGCTGGTCGAGCCGGTTTGCGCCAGGCCGTAGGCCGTCAGATTGGAGCCGCCGAAGAGGAAATCGCCGGCCCATGATTCGATGGTGACCGTCAGCGTGCCGAAGCTGTTGAGCTGCGCCAGACCGCCCCACGACCAGCCCTGGAAAGCATTGTTGCCGAAGGAGAAGACCAGGCCGTCGTGCAGCAGGGCGTCGAGCAGGCCGTCGCTCGGCAGATCCACGAACGCGAGTTCGAACTGGTCGAGCCAGCTGTCGTGGGCATCGTCATACAGGTTGATGCTCAAGGAGAAACCCGACACCAGATCCGTGGCCGCATTGAAGCCCGCCGTGGTGATGTCGTGCGTGTAGGTATAGGAGCCGTGTGCGCCGATGTAGATGCCGCCGGCCTCGGAGTCGGTCCAGGTCGCGGGCACGTAGGCGGCATTGGCGATCCCGGCGCTGAAGGCCAGGGCGGCGAATGCGAAAAGCTTCTGGTACATGCTCGATCTCCCACGCGGGACAGGTTGTCTGCCCCGGACTTGTCCTCAAAACAAAGCAAGCTGCGTGCCGGCGGCTCTGGATCTTTGATAATCAGTATGTTAGTCGGGCGGCCAGATTGCAGCGCGGTACGCCTGTAAAGCGACCCGACAATCTTTTTTTTCGACTCCATGAGGGAATCCCCCCGGTTTTGTCGCTTATACGAGTAGGACACGCATGCAAGTGAGTCTGGAACGTCTCACAGGGACCTGAAGGGGTCGGGGCATGCAAACGGGCTGGGATGCCCTTCGATTTCGCGCTGATGCCAGCTGGCCGACACTCCCGATTCGTACTGCCCCTCCCCGGGATCGTAGTGTCAGCCGGCAGGCATGCTGCCGATCCCAATGCTGTGGGGTACGGCAGCTGCCCTCGGATGGCGGTCGACTCGACTCCGGATGCGCTACCGCCCAAGCGCTTCCCGGAGCGTGCCGACCGCCTCCTCTTTCGAACGCCTTATCGTTCGAGCCTCATCGTTCAAGAATGGCGGTCACGCCCATACCCCCGGCGGTGCAGATGGAGATCAGACCGCGGCCGCTGCCGCGCTGCTCCAGTTGCTTGGCCAGCGTGGCGATGATGCGTGCGCCGGTGGCGGCGAAGGGGTGTCCGATGGCGACACTGCCGCCTTTCAGATTCATCTTGCTGCGGTCGATGCTGCCCAGCGGCGTTGGCAGACCCAGCCGCTCGCGACAGAACTCCGCCGATTCCCACGCCTTCAGGGTGCACAGCACCTGAGCCTCGAAGGCCTCGTGGATTTCATAGATATCGAAATCCTGCAGCCGGATACCGGCATCCGCGAGCATGCGCGGTACCGCATAGGCGGGCGCCATCAGCAATCCTTCCTTCCTGATGAAGTCGACCGCCGCGACCTTGCCGAAAGTCAGATACGCCTGGATCGGCAACCCGCGGCTCTGCGCCCATTCCTCGCTCGCCAGCAGCACGGCCGCTGAACCGTCGGTCATCGGCGTCGAATTGCCGGCCGTCAGCGTGCCGTCGCGATCGAAAGAAGGTTTGAGCTTCGCCAGTTTCTCCAGCGACGAATCGCTGCGCACATTGTTGTCGCGCTTCAGTCCGTTGAACCCGATGACGAGATCGTCGTAGAAACCTGCATCCCAGGCGGCTGCGGCCTTCTGGTGACTCTGCAGCGCGAGTTCGTCCTGCGCTTCGCGCGGGATCTGCCAGGTCTTTGCCATCAGTTCGCAGCTCTGGCCCATCGACAGCCCTGTGCGCGGTTCGACGACACCGGGCAGCTGCGGTTTGAAGTGCTTCGGTCGCAGGCCGAACCACGGACCGATGCGTGCGCCGAAACTCTTGCCGCGTGCGCTGGCGAGCAGCAGCTTGCGATAGGCGTCGGGATACACGATGGGTACGTCGCTCGCGGTATCGACACCTGCCGCGATCGCCGAATCGATCTGTCCCGCGGCAATCTTGAGTCCGAGCACGATCGCTGTTTCGAGGCTCGTGCCGCAGGCGCGCTGCAGATCGAAGGCCGGTGTTTCGGGCGCCAGTCCGCTGCCGAGCACGGCTTCGCGCGTCAGATTGAAATCGCGCGAGTGCTTGAGCACCGCGCCGGCGCCGACATCACCGATGAGCTGTCCCTCCAGCCTGAAACGATCGACCAGGCCGCGCAGCGATGCGGTGAGCATGTCCTGGTTGCTGGCCTCGGCATACGCACCCATCGACCGTGCGAAGGGAATGCGTACGCCACCCACGATGGCGACGCGTCGCGGCGAAGTTCCGACAATCATGGCTGCCTCGCTGTGAGAGAATTCGCGCGACCAGCATGCCGCGCCGCTGCGGCTCGGTCAAAGCAAGTTCCCCTTATGCCTCTCACGTATTCGCGCACCCGGATCGTTGCGGACGCCGGCGCCATTGCGCGCTTCGGTGGTCCGCTGCTCGTCAACAATCTCGCCATCACCGGCATGTCGTTCGCCGACACGGTCATGGCCGGTCAGCTCGGTGCGCGCGATCTCGCGGGCCTCGCGATCGGCGCGGCCTGGTACAGCCTGTTCCTGTTCAGCGGCCTCGGCGCACTGATGGCGATTTCACCGGCGGTCGCGCATGCCTATGGTGCTTCGGACAATGCGTCCGTCACGCGCTTTGTGCGTCAGTCGTGGTGGGTGGTTCTTGGATTGTCGGTGCTGCTCATGCTCGGCATATGGCAGGCGCACTGGGCGTTGCCGGCGCTGGGCATCGCGCCCGAGATCCTGCCCGTGGCCATCGGGTATGCCGAGGCCATCAGCTGGGGCATCCCGGCGATGATGGCGTTCCTGTCGCTGCGCTACGCCAGCGAAGGCATCGGTCACACCCGGCCGATCATGTACATCGCGCTCGCGGCGCTGGCGTTGAATGTCTTCGGCAACTGGGTGTTCATGTACGGCAAGTTCGGCATGCCGGCGCTGGGTGCCATCGGTTGCGGAGTAGCGACGGCGCTCGCGGTCTGGTTCATGTTCATTGCCATGCTGCTGTATGTGCAGCGTCACCGCGTGTACCGGCCGTTCCAGCTGTTTCGTCGCATCGATCGCCCCGACGCGTCGACCATCGCGCAATTGCTGCGGCTGGGCATTCCGATCGCCGGCAGCATCCTGGCGGAAGGTGGCCTGTTCGTCGCGGCGGCCTTGCTGATGGGCGTGATGGGTGCAGTGACGGCCGGCGCGCACCAGATCGCGCTCAACTTCGCCGCCTTCATGTTCATGGTGCCGCTGTCGATCAGCTCGGCGACGACGATTCATGTCGGCCACACGATCGGACGCGGCGAGTTCGCGCGGGCGCGGGCGGCAGGATTCGTCGGCATCGTCATGTGTGTCGCGGTAATGAGCGTGTCCGCCTGCGGACTGCTGCTGCTCAACGACCAGGTTGCCGCGATGTACACGAACGATGAGGCCGTGCGCTCGCTCGCGGCGACGCTGCTGCTCGCCGCCGCGGTGTTCCAGGTGTCGGATGGTGTGCAGGTCGGCACCGCGGGTGCCCTGCGCGGTTTCAAGGACACGACCATCCCGATGGCCATCTGCTGGTTCTCGTACTGGGCCGTGGGATTTTCGCTGGCGTATGTCTTCGGCGTCCGGTACGGACTCGGACCGGTCTATGTCTGGGTGGGCCTGATTGCCGGCCTGTCGGTCTGTGCCGTGCTGTTGCTGTTGCGCTATCGCTGGATCAGCCGGCAGTTCGTCTACTCGGCGACGGGTTCGCGGTAGCCGTAGCCGAGCGTTTCGATTTCCTCGACCAGTCCGTCCACGAAGCGCACGCGCCGCATGAGCTTGTAGGGGCCGAAGTTGTAGGTCCAGATTTCCACGGGCACTTCGATCATCGCATCGCCGTAGTAGTACTCGCGTCCGCCGATGAAGTAGGTGGGCCGGCGCAGTATGGAACGCGACTGCACATCGCTCGGTTCGCCGCACCGATCGCGCACGGCCGTGCGGGTATCGCCCTCGCGGACGATGCGGCTGCCGCAGCGCATGGCGTCGGCTGCCGCCGGTGAGGTGCAGAGCAGGGCGAGGATGATCCAGAGCGGGCGCATGCGGAAATCGTGACGCGGGTGCGCTGAATTGCCGATGAACTCAGCCCGTCGCCGTGCCGGGTTGACCTTCGATGCAGTTGCGATACAGCTGCGCGAAGCCATCGACAGTCATCGGCAGCGGATTGCCGCCGGTGGAGGGATCGTTGAACGCCTGCGGTGCGAAGGCTGCCGCATGTTCGCTGCGCACACCGATGTCGGCAAGTGTCGCGGGAATGCCGATGGTCCGGCGCAGGTCGAGAATCCAGTCCATGACGCCATCGAAGGAGTGTTGTCGCAGTCCGAGGAAGGCGGCCAGTCGCGCCAGCTTCTCTTCCAGCACCGACCGGTTCCAGGCCAGCACATACGGCATGACGACGGCATTCGTCAGTCCGTGATGCGTGTTGAGATTGGCGGAGCAGGGATGGCTCAGGCTGTGCATCGCACCGAGCCCTTTCTGAAAGGCGGTCGCGCCCATGGTGGAAGCGACCATCATGTGCGAGCGCGCTTCCAGGTTGGCGCCGTCCTTCACGGCGACGGGCAACCATTCCTTCACCAGCCGCGTGCCTTCGAGCGCGATGCCTTCGGCCATCGGGTGATAGAAGGGCGAGCAATAGGCTTCGAGATTGTGCGACAGCGCATCCATGCCAACCGCCGCGGTGACCTGCGGCGGCAGCGGCAGCGTCAATTCCGGATCGGCGATCACCAGCGCCGGCTGCATCTTCGGATGGAAAATGATTTTCTTGGTGTGATCGCGCACATCGGTGATCACCGAGGCGCGTCCGACTTCCGAACCGGTGCCTGACGTCGTCGGCACCGCCACGGTCGGTGCCATGCCGGCGACGTTGACGCGCGTGTACCAGTCCTCGCGATCCTCGAAATCCCAGATCGGCCGCGACTGCCCGACCATCAGCGCAATTGCCTTGCCGGCATCGAGCGCACTGCCGCCGCCGAACGCGATCACGCCGTCATAGCCGCGCTGCCGGTACAGCTCGACACCCGCAGTGACATTCGCTTCCACGGGATTGGCCTGCACCGACGAGAACACGTCACACGGCAGTCCGGCCTGACGACACGATTCCACGGCATCCGCAATCATCGGCAATGCCGCGAGTCCCGGATCCGTCACCAGCAGCGGCTTGCGCATGCCAAGCGTCCTGCAGGCCTCCGGCAGTTCGGCGATGCGACCCGCACCGAAGCGGATCGAGGTGGGGTAGTTCCAGTTGCCGCGCAGTGAGGATGTCATGGGCAGGATCCATACAAAGAAGAAATGGCCGCAAAAGGCGCAAAAGGCGCAAAGTTCTGAAGCAAGAATTTCCTTTTTGCGCTTTTTGCGGCCAATTGTCCTCTCATGTCTTCGTCCGCAAATGAAACGACTTCGGTCGCGTGAGGTGTTCGTAGCCGACGACGGACAGGGTGCAGCCGCGGCCGGAGTCCTTCACGCCGACCCAGGCGAGTGCGGGGTCGAGGTAGTCGCAGCGGTTCATGAACCAGGTGCCGGTCTCGATGCGGTCGCCGATCGATAGTGCCGCTTCTTCGTCTGCGGTCCAGATCGCGGCGGTGAGGCCGAAGACGGTGTCGTTCATCAGTGCGACGGCTTCTTCGTCGGAATCCACGCGCATGATGCCGGCGACGGGGCCGAAGATTTCTTCCTTCATCACGGGCATGGAATGATCGACGTCGATCAGGATCTGCGGCGCCAGGTAGGGCGTGCCTGCTTCGCTGGCGGCGAACTCCGATTCCTCGATGATGGGTGTCGCGCCTGCACTCACGGAAACGCCGATCTGTTTCCTGATCGTTTCGGCGGCGCTCGCACGGATCACCGGTCCCAGCGTGGTCTGCGGATCGAGCGGATTGCCCAGCACGTATTTGCGCGTCAGTTCGACATAGCCTTCGACGAACGATCCGTAGACCTTCTCGTGGACGTAGATGCGCTGCAGGCCGCAGCAGGACTGGCCGCTGTTGAAGTACGCGCCGTCCACCACGTTTTCGATCGCATGGGCGATGTCGGCATCATGACGAACGTACACCGGATCGCAGCCGCCCAGTTCGAGGCCAATGCCGATGAATCTTTCCGAAGCTGCGCGCTGGATGGCGTGGCCGCCGGCGACCGAGCCGGTGAAGGCGACGAAATCGATGCGCGGATCGCGGATGACGCCCTCGGTGTCTTCATGGCTCATGTGCAGCACCTGGAATACGCCGTCCGGCAGGCCGGCGGCGCTCAGGCATTGCCCGAAGCGTTCGGCACACAGCAGGGTCTGGGCAGAGTGCTTGAGGATCACGGCATTGCCGGCCATGAGTGCCGGAACGATGCTGTTCACGGCGATCAGGTACGGATAGTTCCAGGCGGCGATCGTCAGGATCACGCCCAGCGGTTCGCGTCGCAGGAAACGACAGAAATTTTCCTTCGGCCCGCAATCGATATCGGCCAGTGCCTCGGGCGCAATCGCGATCATGTGGCGCGCGCGTTCGAGCGTTCCGTTCACTTCGCCGGGCGAATAGCGGATCGGCCGACCCATCTGCCACGTCAGTTCGAGTGCGATCTCGTCGCGCTTCGTCTCGAAGAGATCGCAGAAGCGGCCGAGAATCGCGGCGCGCTCGGCAATCGAGGTTGTGCGCCATTCGTGCTGCGCCGTTCGCGCCCGCGTAAGCGCGGCATTGATCTGCGCAGTCGTGGCGAGTGCGCGTTCGGCGTAGAGGCGATTGTCGATGGGGGAGAGGATGCGGAGCATGGGATATGAAGTGAGAGGGTGATGAGGTGATGCAGTGATGATGAAGGAGCGAGTTCATCACTCCCTCACTTCATCACCTCATCACGTCTCCTGTCTAAATGATCTCAAAATACCTCGCCAGTTCCCAATCCGTGATGTGTTTGCGGAACTCACGCTCTTCCCATTCGCGCGTCGCGGCGAAGTGTTCGACGAAGGCATCGCCGAACCAGTCGCGCGCCATTTTCGATTTCTTCAGGCGTTGCGCCGCATCCCACAGCGTCCGCGGCAGTGCGAGCCGTTCCGGGAATTTGCGATCGTAGGCATTGCCCTCGACCAGCGTTTCGGGCTCGACCTGGTTCTCGATGCCCCACAACCCCGAGGCCAGCGCAGCGGACAGGATGATGTAGGGATTCGCATCGGCGGCGGCGACGCGATACTCGACGCGCTGCGACTTCGGACTGCCGGGAATGATGCGCAGCGCGCAGGTGCGGTTTTCCACGCCGAGCGTCGAGTCGGTCGGTGCCCAGAAGCCGGGAATCAGGCGCGTGTAGGAATTGATGGTCGGCGACACCATCGCCAGCACTTCCGGCATCAGCTTCTGCAGCCCGCCGACGAAATGGCGCATGGTCTGGCTCATCGAATGAGGCTGCGAGGCGTCGTGAAATACGGGCTTGCCGTCCGCGTCTTTCAGCGACAGATGAATGTGCCCGCTCTGGCCCGGCCAGTCGGGCGACCACTTCGCCATGAACGTGGCCATCATGTCGTTACGCTGGGCGAGGATCTTGATGAAGGTCTTGAACAGCGCGGCCTTGTCCGCCGACGCCAGCGCCTCATCGACGGTGATGGCGGCTTCGATCACGCCGGGTCCGGTTTCTTCGTGCAGACCTTCGAGCCCGAAATCCATCGCTTCGCAGGTCGCCAGCATCTGCCGATAGAAATCCGACTCGACGCTGTTGCGGATCACCGAGTAGCCGAACCAGCCGGGTGCCATCGGTTTCAGGTTGCGATAGTTTTTTTCGCGCACCGATTCCGGGGTCTCGTCGAAGAAAAACACTTCGTACTCGAAACCGGTATACGCCGAGAATCCCATGCGCTGCGCCCGATCGAGCACCTTGCGCAGCAGGCCGCGCGGACAGATCTGCTCGGCCGGTGCGGCGAATTCGCTGAGGAAGAACAGTTCGTCGTTCTCGAAGGGCAGCGGCCGGCAGGTTTCCGGCAGGATGCGCACCGGGGCGTCGGGATAGCCCGTGTGCCAGCCGGTGAACTTCACGTTGTCGTAGAGTTGGTCCTGGCAGTCCCAGCCGAGTACGACATCGCAGAAGCCGTAGCCATTCTCCAGCGCCGACAGGAACTTCGCGCGCGAGATGTACTTGCCGCGCAGGATGCCATCGATGTCGAACACACCGACTTTGACGTGCGAGAGATTGCGCTGCTCGACGATGGCTCTGGCATCGGCGGCGGTCTTGATTTTTCGGGGTTCCAGCATGATTTTCTTTCTGGCCAATAGTTGTCACAGCTTCGTCGTTCCGTAACCTTCCTTTTCCGGATGGCCATGTTGACCGCCGGTGAGGGCGAACTCTTCTTCCGGCGACAGCACCAGCCTGTGCCGGCCGACGGCGGCGAAGTAGACGATGCCGAGCACATACCATGCCAGCGCCGCGTACACGCCGTTCAGATACACCGGATCCTGCAGCTGGAAGTACAGCGTGACGAGGGCGATGACCACCGTCACGGCCGCGCCGGGAATGCCGAGCGGACTGCGATAGGGGCGTTCGATGTTCGGCATCCTCCTGCGCAGGAGGATGAACGATGCACCCTGGAAGGCATACGAGATCATCGCGCCGAACACCGCCATGTTGAGCAGCGTGGCGCCGATCACTGCGCCGCCTTTGTCGACGCCGAGCGAGAACCAGACCGCCATGATCACGGCAAGGCCGATCGCCGCGCCGGTGAACAGCGCGATGTGCGGTGTCTTGCGTTCGCCGTGCGTGATGGACATGAGCGACGGGTAGTAACCCGCGCGCGACAGCGAATAGATCTGACGTCCGAAGGCAAAGATGATGGTGTGGAAGCTGGCGATCAGTCCGATCACCGCGAACAGCGCCAGCAGTTTCGCGATGTCGACGCCGTAGATGACGCGGAAACCGTCGAGCAGCGGCTCGTTCGATGTCGCCATCGAGAAGGCACCGCGCATCTGGCCGTCGCCGAGTCCGCCGATCGAGGAGTTCAGGAACATGATCATGACGGCGGAGAACATCAGCGTGAGCAGGCCGAAGATCAGTCCCTTCGGCATGTCCTTTTTCGGATCGACGGATTCTTCGGCGGCCAGCGGCAGTTCTTCGATCGCCAGGAACAGCCACACCGCGAACGGCAAGGCGGCGAGGACGCCGTACCAGCCCCTGGGCAGGAATGCGCCGCCGCCATCGGGCAGCTCGATGAGCGCGCCGTCCGGTCCGACGCCGATGTTGAGGGCCCAGCGCGTGAAGTCCGCGTGCGGGATCGCGCTGATCCAGAAGATCACCAGCACCGCGAGCGCCATCAGCGTCACCACGACCGAGATCCGGAACGACACCGACACACCCCAGTAGTTGAGCGCCACGAAGACGAGGTAGCAGCCGATCCACCACAGCGGCTGGTAGACGGCGGGGGTATCGAAAATGCCGGTGAGGTAGGTGCTGATGAAGAACACGATGACAGCCGGCGTCATGATGTATTCGATGCTTTCGGCCAGCCCGGTGATGAAGCCGCCCCACGGGCCCATGGCGCTGCGTGCAAAGGAATAGGCGCCGCCCGTGTGCGGCAACGCCGGTGACATCTCCGCCAGGCTGAAGATCAGGCCGAGATACATGATGGCGATGATGATGGCGGCGATGAACAGTCCGCCCCAGCCGCCGGCGCCGATGCCGAGGTTCCAGCCGGAGAAGTGACCGGAGATCACCGCGCCGACGCCCAGCGCCCACAGCGACCACACCCGGGCGTGGCGTTTCAGTCCGCGCTTCTCGAAGTAGTCCTTGCCGGCATTCTGATAAGTCACGCTGCCGACGGTCTTCCTGTCAGCCATGCGATCTCCCCGACGGTTGTTGTTGGTGTCCGATGAACGGAGCGGTGTCGTGCGCGGACGAAGTCGTGGTGCGGTGGGCCATGGAACAGTCGCATCGACTATACGCTCATCGACGCTGGCGGCTCATCCGCCGCGCCGCAGGCAGCGCCCATCAAGCAAGAGCTATGCCGGAGCACGTGCGGGCCTCGCGCCCCGGCGTTTCGTGAAGGCGAGCTTCTGCGGATCCGCGATGTTCGGTCCCGGAGCTTCGACCACGAGTATCCGGCTCGCCAGCGGACCGAAATCGGCGCGGAAATGCACGGAGCTTTTCAGCACGACCACGGCGAAATCCGCTGGTTCTGCGCCGAGATGCCGGAACATCGCCTGGTCCGCCGCCTGCTGCTTGCGGCTCGCCACGGCGATGGTGACGTCATCGAGGCGCAGCAGGCACATCGGGCCGAGATCCATGCGCGCGCCGAGGTAGAACGGTCCGGTCGCGGTGAAGCGGCCGTCGCCGAGCGCGACGACCTGGAAGCGTCCGCGAATGGGTGTCTCGCCGTCGACGCCTGCCGATGCGCCGAAGAATGCACCGACTTCCATCTCGATGGCGGCGCCGCTGCCCGCTTCGTGGGCACGGGCGGCTGCCTGCGGATCGCACACGATGCCGGCGAGCACGCGCGGCACCCGGCGGGCAATCAGTGCTTTCAGTAGCGATGTGGTACTGGCCGTGCCGCCGCCGCCGGGATTGTCCTGGGTGTCCGCAAGCACGACGGGCCGGCCGCGCGCCGGCGGCGCGCGTTGCAGCTGCGCGAGCGCCGCATCGATGGAATGGATCTCCAGTGCGAACCCGGATTCGCGCGCGGCGATTTCCTGCGCGAGTGCCGTCACTTCGCGCGTGACGACGCCGGCATCGGTGCCGTAGCCGAAGACGGCCGGGCCGCATTCCTCGACATCGGCGGCGGGAAATCCCGGCGTGAAGTTCAGCGTCGCAAGAGAGCCGCGTTCGCGCCGCACCACCTCCGCGAAAATCGAGGCGAGCGGTTCGACCAGCGTGCATTGCGACGTCAGCGGAATCAGAAACGGCGGCTGGCGCAGCGCGCGGGCGGGCTCGTCGCCGCGAATCGCATGCAGGCAGTGCAGGGCACGCGCGCCGGTCGCGGCCATGTCGATGTGCGGATAGGTGCGATAGGCGACCAGCGCGCTGGCCTGTTGCAGCATCAGGTCGGAGACGTTGGCGTGAAAGTCGAGACTGGCGACGACGGGCACGTCGCGGCCGACGATCGCGCGCACCCGTCGCAGCAATTCGCCGTCGCCATCGTCGATGTGCTCCGCGACCATCGCGCCGTGCAGGTCGAGATACACGGCGTCGAGATGTCGCGCGCGATGCAGATCGTCGAGCAGCAGTTGCGCGATGTGTTCATACGCCTCGCGCGTGACCCGACCCGACGGCGTCGCCGAACACCAGGTCAGCGGCACCAGCGTATCGCCCGCCGTCTGCGCTTCGGCAATGAATCCGGCGGCCGGCAGATTGATGCCGCGCACCGCGTCGATCAGATCGGCGCCACGGACGAGGCCGGGCCAGGCATCGGGAGCGGTGAAGTCGGCGAGCGTGGCCGGCTGCGGCGCGAACGTATTGGTCTCGTGCTGGAAGCCGCCGACGGCGAGACGCATGGGTGCAGCGACGGGCTAGCTGGCCGACGGGTTTGCTGGCATCACGAAGCAGCCTTGCTCGCTTCGCCAGCGTTCGCCGTTTCCACGGGTGCGGAGGCGATCTGGTTCCGGCCCAGGCATTTCGCGCGATAGAGCGCCCGATCGGCGGCGCGCAGCAGTTCATCGGGCGTGGCGATCGTCGGCGGCAGCACCGTGGCGACGCCGGCGCTGATCGTCACCCGTTCATGGGTGGCGACTTCGAAAGGAATGGCTCGCTGCCAGATGCGTCGCCGCAGGCGTTCGGCATACAGCGCCGCGCGACGCGGATCGAGCCCCGGCAGCACGACGGTGAACTCCTCGCCGCCGTAGCGGGCGACGAAATCGCCGGCGCGCCGGAACGTTTCGTTGAGCGTGCGCGCCACGCTGCGCAGGACTTCGTCGCCGCGCGCATGACCATAGGTGTCGTTGAATTTCTTGAATTCGTCGAGATCGAGAAAGATGAGCGACAGCGGCAGCTCGTCGCGGCGCGAGCGGCGCAGTTCCCGCTCCAGCTCGCGATCGAAATGCCGCCGATTGGCCACGCCCGTGAGCGCGTCGACCGTGACCAGTCGTCGCAGGCGCTGGTTCGCGGTTTCCAGGGTCAGTCGCAGCTGGGACAGTTCGCGGTTGCGGGCTTCGAGCGAACGGGTGCGCTCGCGAACGCGCTCCTCGAGTTCGGCCTGCACCGCTTCGAGTTGCGCTTCGATACGGCGTCGCTCGATGAGTTCGGTCTCCAGCCGCTGCGTGCGTTGCGCGATGCGTGCATTGGTGCGCCACAGATGCACGATGCCGACCACGGCGACGAGCGCGAGCGCACCGATGGCGATCCAGCCGGAAATCGCCCCGGAAATCGCCATCGAGGAGTCGACCAGCGCAGTCACCAGGGATGTCATCTCTGTGCACAACCTCGTCTGCAGGAATCCGGTGTGTCGCCGTTGCGGACCGCAGTGGAGCGTCGTTCCGGCACATTATCTGCGTCGGACGTCCTTGAACGGCGGCTCACGCGGCGGGGAAGGCGAACGAACGCGGTTATCAGACCACACTGCAAGCTTCGTGACACGGCGCAGTTTCCGCACAGCCGCCATGATGCAGCAGTGCCGCTTCATGCCCGTTCATGAAGCGGATTCAAAGGTATTTCTCAAAGTCGGCTTGACGCCCCTGATCTGCCTTAGGAAACTTGCCGCCGCCAAGTTCCAGCCCTTCGTTTCCCATGACTCTGTTCCGCGACCTGCTCGTGGGACGCCTCCGCTTCTGAAGAACGTTTCACCATGAGTCCTCCTGCCATCGATCGCGCTTTCGAGCGACGCCTTGCCTCGCTCGTCAATGCGCGCGAGGGCGGCCTGCTGCAGGGAGGGCTGAAAGGCGTCGAGAAGGAATCGCTGCGCGTGCGCCCCGACGGCATGCTGGCAGCAACGCCGCATCCGCAATCGCTCGGCTCGGCGCTGACGCACAAGTACATCACCATGGATTATTCGGAGGCGCTGATCGAACTGGTCACGCCGGCCTTCCATGAATCGTGGGAGCTGCTGCAGTTCCTGTGCGATCTGCACCAGTTCGTCTATCGCCATCTCGGCGACGAACTGCTGTGGGCCACGAGCATGCCGTGCAATCTGCGCGGCGACGCCAGCATTCCGGTGGCGCACTTCGGCAGTTCCAATGTGGGACGCATGAAGGAGGTGTACCGCCTCGGTCTCGGCCATCGCTATGGCCGCATGATGCAGGCGATCTCCGGCGTGCATTTCAATTACTCGTTCCCGGTGAAGCTGTGGCCGGTGCTCGCGGATGCGATGCAGGAGCGCGAGGCGGGCCGGGATTTCATTTCGGCGCAGTACTTCGGCCTGCTGCGCAACTACCGGCGCCACGGCTGGCTGATCCTGTACCTGTTCGGCAATTCGCCGGCGTTGTGCAGCTCGTTCGTGCAGGGGCGCGAACACTCGTTGCAGGAGTTCGCGCCGGGCACGCTGTACGAGCCGCACGCCACGTCGCTGCGCATGTCGGATCTGGGTTATCGCAACAAGAACCAGGCGGGCGTGCACATTTCCGTGAACGGACTGGACGACTACGTGCGCGATCTCAATGCCGCCGTCAGCACGCCCAATCCGGAATACGAAAAGATCGGCGTCAAGGTCGACGGCGAATATCGCCAGCTCAACACCAACCTGCTGCAGATCGAGAACGAGTACTACAGCTATATCCGCCCGAAGCGCGTGACGCGGTCCGGCGAACATCCGACCCAGGCCCTGCGTCGCGGCGGTGTCGAATACGTCGAGTTCCGCGCCCTGGACGTCAGCGCCTTCGACCCGGTCGGCGTGAACCAGCAGAAGCTGCGCTTCCTCGAAGCCTTTGCCGCGCTGTGCCTGCTCAAGGACAGCTCGCCGATCGATACCCATGAGGAAGGCACGCTCGACGGCAATCATTCCGTTGTCGCGCATCGCGGCCGCGAGCCCGGTCTGCAACTGAATCGTAATGGCCGCACCGTAGAGTTACGCGCATGGGGCCTGGAACTGATCGATTCGATGCGGGGGATCTGCGAACTGCTCGACGAGGGCAATGCGCAGCGGCCCTACATGGCGGCGCTGGAACTGCAGGAAGCGAAGATCAACGACGCGGCGCTGACGCCTTCCGCGCGCACGTTGCAGGAATTGCGCACCAGCGGCGAATCGTTCGCGCAGATGGCGCTGCGCATGTCGAATGTGCACAAGAACTATTTCCTCGATCTGTACCCGCCGAACGAGCAGCGGCTCGCCGAGTTCGCGGACCAGACGGAAGAGTCCCTGCGTCAGCAGGCGGCGATCGAGCGCGCCGACACGATGACGTTCGACCAATATCTTTCGAACTATTTTCGGCGTTGAAATACGCGGGAAGCCGACGCGGCACGTGCCAGCGCGATGCTGCAAGCGCAGCAATACGCAGACAACATAATGTCGCGAACTCGACCGGTCGCGGCGAAACTTGAGCCGAGCAAACGCAGCAATTCGTCATAACCCTCACACAGCATCTGAAACTGAGAACTGCGCACTCCGGGAAAGACGTAATCCACCCCTAGACTGCCGCCCCGTCAGATGCCGCAGGCAATTCAGGGATGAATTTCAAGATCATGAGCACCACGCAAGAAACCATCGACAGTCAGATTCAGGGCATCGCCGCCGCGGCCAATGCCGATGAACTGAGTGATCGCCGGGTGACGGCGAAGGTCACCGATACGGCCACCGGCTGGGATGCCTATGAAGTCTGGCGTCGCTTCATCAAGGAAGCGCGCGACCGTCGCGAAGCGGCCCGCAACCCTTCGGCAAAATGAGCTGAGCGGACGTCGGCTTCCGGTTGGTCTCAAGAACCGGGGCCGGCGTCAAGAACTGGCGATCCGCTTGTCTGTCGTCAGTCTTTGCCGGTAACGTTATGTCACCGGACGCGGAGGACCGGACATGTCTCACTCCGCGCATCGCAAGTCTTTCATGCGCGACGACAAGCCTTCGAACCCACCGCACTTTCCGCGTACCCGCATCCCGGCGGGCGCCCCCGTCGATTCTCCTCACGCATTGCAGCTGGAGCGCGGCTTTGCCGGATTGCGCTTCGATCCGCCGCTGGAGCAGGAATTCCGCGCCGTCTTCCGGGCCGAATCGCTGCCGCAGATCCGGCGTAACCTCTGGATCGCACTGATCATTGTCGTGGGCTTCTCGCTCATGACCCACCTGGTGCTCGAACCGCCGGTCAACCGGCTGATGGACCAGATCCGCCTGGTCATGTTCGGGCCGATCCTGATCTTCGGGCTGATCCTGGTGCGCAGCGGACTGTACGAACGCTACTACCCCCTCGCATGCCAGCTTCTGGCGCCGGTCTTCGGCGCCGGCGTCGCCGTCCTGGCCGTCATTGCCGCCCGCCACGGCGTGAACCTGATCGCGACCGTCGTCATCATGACGATCTTCATTTATTTCATGCTCGGCATGCTGTTCCATGCCGCCCTGGCCTCGGCCCTGCTGGTGAGCGCGGCCTATGTGCTGGCGGCGGTGATCGCCGGGCTGAGCGTGTCAGCCGTGATCATGGATGTGGGCATCCTCCTCTCGGCGAACGTCATCGGCGCCCTGGTCTGTTACACACTGGAACAGACCAATCGCACCAACTATCTCGAAGAACAGCTCCTGATCGAGACGGCCAGCCGCGACGGCCTGACGGGCATCCGCAACCGGCGCTATTTCGATGAGCACATGGATCGCCTGTGGCTGCAGGCGACCCGCGAGCAGGTGCCGCTGGCGCTGCTGCTGATCGATATCGACTACTTCAAGACCTACAACGATCACTGCGGTCATCAGGCGGGCGACGAATGCCTGCGGCGCGTGGCGCGATCGTTGACGCATACGGCGCGGCGTCCGCTGGACGTGACTGCCCGGTACGGCGGCGAGGAATTCGCCATCGTCCTGTTCAATACGCGGCGCGATCACGTCGAAGAGCTGGCGCACCGCATCCAGGCCGGCATCGAATCGCTGGCGATCGAGCACCCGGTCTCCCCGCACGGTCGCCTGACGGTGAGCATCGGCGCCGCCTGCGTGCAGCCGAAGAGCGGCCGCAGCCATTTCGGTTTCATCCAGCTCGCCGACGAGGCGCTCTACGCTGCCAAGGAGCGCGGCCGCAACTGCGTCGTCGTCATGGACAAGGAGTACGAGGAGCTGTCGACCGGCTCCTTCCGCAAGTCCGCCGGCCCGCGCGCGCAGGCGGTCTGACCCGCCCCGCGCCATTGCAACAGCCCCTGCCGATAGCCGCATAAGCTGGCCCTGCTCTTGCAGGACCGGGATGCCGGTCTATGATCCCCGCCTCCCGCTGAGCGGAATGATCCGTCGCTGCGTCATTCGGGTACCGCCGAATGACCGTGCCGTCGTTCGTCTTCGGCCATTGCGAGTCAGACATGCCAGATCCAACCCCGCTTGCGTCCCGTCCCATCAAGGCCCTGCTCGTCGCCAATCGCGGCGAAATCGCCATTCGCGTCATGCGCGCCGCGGCCGAGCTGGGCATCCGCACGGTGTCGATCTTTTCCCAGGAGGACCGCTTCTCCCTGCACCGCATGAAGGCGGACCAGAGCTACCAGGTCGGCGCCGGCAAGGGCCCGGTCGAGGCCTACCTGGACATCGCCGACATCATCCGGATCGCGAAAGCCGCGCAGGTCGATGCAATCCATCCGGGCTACGGCTTCCTGTCGGAGAACCCCGAGTTCGCCGAAGCCTGCGCCGCCGCCGGCATCCTCTTCGTCGGGCCGACGCCGGAGATCATGCGTCGCCTGGGCAACAAGATCATGGCGCGCAATCTCGCCGTGTCGGCGGGCGTGCCGGTGATGCCGGCGACGCCGCCGCTGCCGCGCGACGCTGCCGAGATCGTGCAGCTCGCCCGCGAAGTCGGCTTCCCGGTGATGCTGAAGGCGAGCTGGGGCGGCGGCGGTCGCGGCATGCGCATCGTCGAACAGGAAAGCGAGCTCAAGGAAATGGTCGCGACCGCGCGGCGCGAGGCCAGGGCGGCCTTCGGCAACGACGAGGTGTATCTCGAAAAGCTGGTGCGCCGCGCGCGTCACATCGAGGTGCAGCTGCTGGGCGACTCGCACGGCAACCTCGTGCACCTGTTCGAGCGCGACTGCACGGTGCAACGTCGCAACCAGAAAGTGATCGAACGCGCGCCCGCCACGTTCTTCACCGACGAGCAGCGCACGGCGCTGTGCGAAGAGGCGCTGAAGATCGGGCGCGCGGTGCGCTATCTCAACGCCGGTACCGTCGAATTCCTGCAGGACGCCGACACGGGGAAGTTCTATTTCATCGAGGTCAATCCGCGGGTCCAGGTGGAACACACCGTCACCGAAGCCGTCACCGGCATCGACATCGTGCGCGCCCAGATCCGGATCGCCGAAGGCGCGGCCATCGGCGATCCCGACAGCGGCGTGCCGGCGCAGCGGGACATCCGCCTCAACGGCTTCGCCATGCAATGCCGCGTGACGACGGAAGATCCGGAAAACAATTTCACTCCGGACTACGGCCGCATCACCGCCTATCGCAGTCCCGCCGGCTTCGGCATCCGTCTCGATGCCGGCACGGCGTATTCCGGAGCGATCATCACGCGCTCCTACGACTCGCTGCTGGTGAAAGTGACGGCGTGGTCGCCGACGCCGCAGGAAACCATCGCCCGCATGCATCGCGCGCTGTGGGAATTCCGCGTGCGCGGCGTGGTCACCAACCTGCGCTTCCTCGACCAGCTCATCATGCATCCGCAGTTCGCGTCGGCGGAGTACACGACCAAGTTCATCGATCAGACGCCCGAGCTGTTCCGCTTTCCGCGCAAGCGCGATCGCGCGACCCGCCTGCTGAATTTCATCGGCGACGTCATCGTCAACGGCAATCCGGAAGTGAAGGGACGCGTCCGTCCGGTGCGCCTCATCAACCCGAAGGTGCCGCAGGGCGCGTTGCCCGCGCCGGCCGCCGGCACGAAGCAGCGTCTGGATGCGCTGGGCCCGGAGAAATTCGCCGCGTGGATGCTGGAGCAGAAGTCCGTGCTGCTCACGGATACGACCATGCGCGATGCGCACCAGTCACTGCTGGCGACGCGCTTCCGTACCCGCGATCTCGCGGCCATCGCGCCGCATTACTCGAGCCTGCTGCCGAATCTGTTTTCGGTCGAATGCTGGGGCGGCGCGACCTTCGATGTGTCGATGCGCTTCCTCAACGAGTGCCCGTGGGAACGCCTGCAGGCGCTGCGCGAAGCGATGCCGAACCTGCTGCTGCAGATGCTGCTGCGCTCGGCGAATGCCGTCGGTTACACCAACTATCCCGACAATGTCGTGCAGTACTTCGTCAAACAGGCGGCGACCTCGGGTGTCGACCTGTTCCGCGTCTTCGATTCCCTGAACTGGGTGCCGAACATGCGCGTCGCCATCGACGCAGTTCGCGATGCCGGCAAGCTGTGCGAAGCCGCGATCTGCTACACCGGCAACCTGTCCGATCCAGAACAGACCAAGTACGACCTCAGGTACTACCTCGGGCTCGCGCGCGAACTGAAGGCGGCCGGCGCGCACATTCTCGGCATCAAGGACATGGCCGGCCTGTGCCAGCCGCGGGCCGCGTTCACGCTGGTCAAGGCATTGAAGGAAGAGATCGGCCTGCCGGTTCACTTCCACACGCATGACACCAGCGGCATCGCGGCGGCCAGCGTGCTGGCCGCGATCGACGCCGGCGCCGATGCCGTCGACGGCGCGATGGATTCCATGAGCGGCCTGACATCGCAACCCAATCTCGGTTCGATCGCCGAGTCGCTGCGCCACGGACCGCGCGACAGCGGCGTCGATCTCGACCACCTGCGCCTCATTTCGTCGTACTGGGAACAGGTGCGTCGCTGCTACTCGGCCTTCGAGAGCGACCTGCGTTCCGGCGCTTCCGAGGTCTATGTGCATGGCATGCCCGGCGGACAGTTCACCAACCTGCGCGAACAGGCGCGCTCGCTCGGCATCGACGACGTGCGCTGGCCGGAAGTCGCGCGCGCCTACGCGAAGGTCAACGAACTGTTCGGCGACATCGTCAAGGTGACGCCCACCTCTAAAGTCGTCGGCGACATGGCCCTGATGATGGTGACGAGCGGCCTGTCGGCCGAGCAGGTGCTGGATCCGCAGACGGACATCGCCTTCCCGGAATCGGTGGTTTCGCTGTTCCGCGGCGATCTCGGCCAGCCATACGGCGGCTTTCCGCCGGCGCTGCAGAAGAAAGTGCTGCAGGGTGCCCAGCCGCTGACGGCGCGTCCCGGCGAAGTGTTGCCGCCGACCGATCTGGCGAAGGCGCGCGCCGAAGCGACGGCGAAAACCTGGCGCGAGATCACCGACGAGGAGTTCGCGTCCTACCTCATGTATCCGAAGGTCTTCCTCGACTACATGCAGGCACGACTGGACCACGGGCGCGTCAGCGTCGTACCGACGCCGCTCTTCTTCTACGGCATGGAGCCGGGCGACGAAGTGACGGTCGAGATCGAGCGCGGCAAGAGCCTCATCGTGCGCTTCCTCGCCACCAGCGAAAGCCATGAGGACGGCACGCGCACGGTCTTCTTCGAACTCAACGGCCAGCC
>CAYWHG010000010.1:0-17477 GCA_964457865.1 uncultured Steroidobacter sp. | reverse complement strand
TGCTGGCCGCCGAGGCTGTCGAGAATCTGGTTGAACACCGCTTCGTCGGTGAAGTCGCCCTGAATGAAGTCGACGTTCCTGACCGGGTCCATTGGCAGGATGTCGGTGGCGACCACGCGGCCCTTCTCGCCGACGATCTTGCCCGCGACCTGCGACCAGCCACCCGGCGCCGAACCGAGGTCCATCACCAACATGCCCGGCCGGATGAGCCGGTCCTTTTCGTTGAGCTCGATCAGCTTGTAGCTGGAGCGCGAGCGGTAACCATCCTTCTGCGCCTGTTTGACGTAGGGATCGCTGACGTGCTCCTGCATCCAGCGGTGACTGCTTTTGGAACGGGCCATGAAGGAAACCGGAAAGGGGCGGGGAGGGCTACAATGCGCCGCCATTCTAACCGCGTCTTCCTTTGCCGGAGTCACCGGCCGGGACATCGCCATGATCCGCATCACCGAACTGTCGCTGCCGCTCGACCATCCGCCCGAGGCGCTGCGCGCCGCCATCCTCAGGCGACTGAACCTGAAGGATGCCGATCTGCTGGAATTCACGGTCTTCAAGCGTAGCTACGACGCCCGCAAGAAGAACAGCGTCATCAGCTTCGTCTACATCATCGATCTGCAGGCCCGGGACGAGGCCGCCGTCCTCAAACGATTCGAGCGCGACAACAACGTGCGGCCGGCGCCGGATACGAGCTACTACCCCGTCGCGCAGGCGCCTGCGAATCTGCCGGAGCGGCCGATCATTATCGGCTTTGGCCCCTGCGGCCTGTTCGCTGCGCTGCTGCTGGCACAGATGGGCTTCAAACCCATCGTGCTCGAACGCGGCCGCGACGTGCGTCGTCGCACCCAGGACACCTGGGGGCTGTGGCGCAAGAACACGCTCATGCCGGAATCGAACGTGCAGTTCGGCGAAGGCGGTGCGGGCCTGTTCTCCGACGGCAAGCTCTACAGCCAGATCAAGGATCCGAAGTTCTACGGCCGCAAGGTGATGCAGGAGTTCGTGCGCGCCGGCGCGCCGGAGGAAATCCTGTATGTCAGCAAGCCGCACATCGGCACCTTCCGCCTGACCGGCGTCGTTGCACGCATGCGCGAGGAAATCATCGCGCTCGGCGGCGAGGTGCGCTTCGAGCACAAGGTCACGGATGTGCTCATCGACGAAGGCCAGATCCAGGGCGTCGTGCTGGAGAACGGCGAGACGCTGCGCAGCCGGCATGTGGTGCTGGCGCTGGGTCACAGCTCGCGCGACACGTTCCGCATGCTGCATCGTCGCGGCGTGTTCATCGAGCCCAAGCCCTTCGCCATCGGCTTCCGCGTCGAGCATCCGCAGTCGATGATCGATCGCGCGCGCCTCGGCAAGTACGCCGGCCACCCGGAACTCGGCGCCGCCGACTACAAGCTCGTGCATCACGCGGGCAATGGCCGCTCCGTGTACAGCTTCTGCATGTGCCCGGGCGGTACTGTCGTTGCCGCAACCTCGGAAGAGAATCGCGTCGTTACCAACGGCATGAGCCAGTATTCGCGCAACGAGCGCAATGCCAACGCAGGCATCGTCGTCGGCATCAATCCAGCCGACGATTTTCCCGCCAGTCCGCTCGCGGGCATCGAACTGCAGGAGGCGCTGGAATCGCGCGCCTACGAACTCGGTGGCGGCGGCTATCTGGCCCCGGCCCAACTCGTCGGCGACTTCATTCGCAATACGCCATCGACGCAGCTGGGTGAAGTTTCACCCTCCTACCAGCCCGGCGTGCGGCTGGGCGACCTGTCGCCAGCACTGCCGGCGTATGCGATCGAGGCGATCCGCGAAGCCCTGCCGGCGTTCGGTCGCCAGCTCCGCGGCTTCGATCGCGATGACGCCGTGCTCACCGGCGTCGAGACGCGCACCTCGTCGCCGCTGCGCATCACGCGCGATCACGACTCGCTGCAGAGCCTCAACGTGCGTGGCCTGTATCCGGCCGGCGAGGGCGCCGGCTATGCGGGCGGCATCCTCTCGGCGGGTGTCGACGGCATCAAGGTGGCGGAAGCGGTAGCGAAATCGATGCTGGATCGCCCATGAAATTCGACGACCTGAAAAAGCTGCAGCAGAAGAAGTACCGCGAGCAGTTCGGCCACTACCTCGTCGAAGGCGAACACCTGGTGCTGGAACTGCAGAAGGCCGCGGCGACTTATCCGCCGTTGCGCGACTGCAAGCTCTACGTCACGGCGGAACACGAACACTTCCGCAGTCCCTTCGAGAAACACGTCGTCAGCAACCGTCGCATGGAAGAACTGACGGAAACGAAATCGCCGCAGGGACTGGTCGCGCTCGTGCCCATGCCGCGCGCCGCACCGCCGCGGCCCGGCGAGCGCGCCGTGTATCTGCATGAAATCCAGGATCCCGGCAACCTCGGCACCATCCTGCGCACGCTCGCCTGGTTCGGCGGCTTCCGCTGCCTGCTGAGCCCGGGCAGCGTCGATCCGTTCAACTCCAAAGTGCTGCGTGCCAGCGTCGGCGCGATCTTTCATGTGCCGATCGAAGTCGATGTGTCGCTCGACTCTTTGCGCGCGCGCTTTCCGCGCATCGCCTGCCTCGACATGCAGGGCCAGCCGCTGCAGTCCGCGGCCTTCCGCGAGTTCGACTGCTACCTGTTCGGTAACGAAGCCCGTGGCGTGCCGCGAGAGCAGCTCGCCGCGCTCGGTGCTGCGCCGTTCACGATCGCCGGCAGCGGCGCCATCGAATCGCTGAATGTCGCCGCCGCAGTGAACATGAGTGTCTATGAGTTGAGCCGATGACGCCGGGAGATGTCATGACCGAAATCCAGCATCGCGAACTCACCATCAACGGCATCCGCATGCACCTCGCGGAAGCAGGCCGCGGCCCGCTCGTCGTGCTGTGTCATGGCTGGCCGGAACTCTGGTATTCCTGGCGCCATCAGTTGTCCGCACTCGCGCAGGCCGGCTTTCACGCGGTCGCGCCCGACATGCGCGGCTTCGGTTCGACCGACGCACCGGCCGATGCCGGCGAGTACACGATCCTGCACACGGTCGGCGACATCGTCGCTCTTGTCGGCGCGCTGGGTGAGCGGCGCGCGTACGTCATCGGTCACGACTGGGGTGCACCCGTCGCCTGGCATGCGGCGATGCTGCGTCCCGATCTGTTTCCCGCCGTCGTCGGCATGAGCGTGCCGCACCGCCCGCGCGCCCCCGATGCGCCGCTGCGGCTGCTGCGCAAATCCGGCCTCGACAACTTCTACTGGATCTACTTCCAGACGCCCGGCGTCGCCGAAGCGGAATTCGAACGCGACGTGCCGACGACGATGCGCAAGCTGCTGTACGGCATTTCCGGCGACGTGAAACCGGATCGCGAAAACCCGCTGATCGTGCCCGCCGGCACCGGCTTCCTCGATCGCCTGGCCGTGCCAGACAGACTGCCCGCCTGGCTGCGCGAGAAGGATATCGAGCGCATGGCCGGCGAATACCAGCGCACCGGTTTCCGCGGCGGACTCAACCTCTATCGCAACATCGACCGCAACTGGGAACTCACCGCGCCATGGCAGGACGCGAAGATCACGCAGCCCGCACTCTTCATCGCCGGCACGCGTGACCCGGTGATTGCAGGTCGGCGCGGCGAGGTCGCGATCGAGCAGATGACGCAGGCTGTTCCCGGCGTACAGAAGCTCCTGATCGACGGCGCTGGACACTGGATTCAGCAGGAGCGACCCGACGAAGTGAACGAAGCGGTGCTGCGATTCCTGCGGCAGGTGAGCGGATGACGAAAGGAACATGAACGAATTCGTGATTCAGTTTGCCTTGCCTGGATGACGCCGAGGCACTCTTCGATCGATACGTGAAGCTCGAGCGCGCCTTCGATCCTGCAGCGGCTGATCTCTACGCGGAACTTCGTAGTAACAAAATACTTGCTTTCCCGATGACCGTTACTACAATCTGGTCATGCCAACCTGGGACGAAAGGAAGCGTCGCATCAACATCAAGCGTCACGGTGTGGATTTCAAAGGGGCCGAGGCGATCTGGGACAACTTCACGGTAACACGCGAAGATATTCGCCATTCTTATGGCGAAGCGCGCTTTGTCACCTTTGGTCTACTTGATGGTGAGGTGGTCGTGCTCGTTTACACCGAGCGCGAGGACGACATCCATATCATTTCCCTCCGCCGGGCCGAGAAATATGAAGCGCGCTACTATTTTGAAACGACCAAAGAAGTTCGCTAAGTCACGAGATCGTGACAATCCTGCCTGGTCGGAGGAGATGCTCGGAGCACCGGTCATACGCCGTGGACGTGGTCGGCAGAAAACCCCAACCAAGGTGTCTACGACGATTCGTCTGGATGCCGATGTGTTGGCATTCTTTCGAGCCAAAGGTGCTGGCTATCAGACGCGAATCAACGATGCGTTGCGCTCGACCATCAAGAAAGATCTGACAACTCGTTCCAGCGGACGCTCGCAAGGCTCGCGCCGCTGAACTGAGGAATGCATGGAGACACTCGTCGCCCTCCAAGTGCGTGATGCGCCGGAGGATCCGGTCTTGCCGGGTGCGGAGCAGATACGACGTTCGAGAACTGAGATTCTGTTGATGTACGGACGACTCTGGTGTGGAGACTGCCGTTCTGGAACTAGCGGTCTCAACGCACGAGGATTACGCAATTCTTCGTTTTGAAGGGGTACTCAGTTTTGGGCACGGTCGGTTGTGCTTCTGGAGGCACGACATGGAATACGCATCGGCGCTCGTGAAGCTCAAACCCGGCTCCGAACACAAACTCGAAGCGTGGCGTAGCACCATCGCTTCTCGTCTCGATGAGGCCGCGGCGACGTTGAAGGACGAAGACGTAAAGGTCGAATCCTATTTCACTGTCGAAATCAGCGGCGAAACATACCCTGCTCTGGTACCTCCGAGCGAAATCGATCAGGCGCGTTTTCGAAATTTCTCGTCAGCTCAAGCATCCAATCGACAAATTTCACTACGAGGTCATGGAGGCAATCACGGCTGCAGTGATCATGGCGAAACCGCTCATTGACATTCCTCGCAAAGCGGAAAAATGACAATCGCTTGGAGAGGCTCGTACATAGGACGCTTCTACCGGGAAGTCGCTGCAAGACAGCAGAGCAATTGAAGTTCACCGTCTTTCCCGCCTCAAGCCTCGGGAGTAGTCTCCCGGCATGCAACTGCTGAGATATCAACCGCTCCCTCCGCTGACTGCGTTCATCGACTGCATCTGGTACAGCCGCGGCGCGGTGCCGCAGCGCCGGCGTGAGCGGGCGTTGCCGTCCGGGCGGGCGGATCTGGTTTTCAATCTGCACGAGAATCGCATCCGGACATTCACCGACGCGACAGACCGCGTCGGTATCGTTACGCGCGGTGCGGTGGTGCATGGGCCGCAGTCGCGATACTTCGTGCTCGATGCACGCAAGGACGTGCACGTCGTCGGCGTTCATTTTCGGCCCGGCGGCGGCAGTCTTCTCGGCGTGCCCATGAACGAACTGTGCGATCGTCACATCCCGCTCGAAGATCTGTGGGATGAGCGTGCCGACGGGCTGCGCGATGAGCTGATCGAAGCCCGAACTCCGCGTGCGATGTTTGCGATTCTCGAATCCGAGTTCCTGCGGCGGCTGCGACAGAAGACGCTGGTGCATCCGGCCATCAGTTTCGCGCTGCGCCGGTTCGATGCGGGTCCGATGACGGCCCGCTTCGAGCCGATCCGTCGGGAGACGGGCTACAGCGAACGGCGATTTGCGACCCTGTTCCACGGTGCCGTCGGGCTGACGCCAAAGCGGTATGCGCGGGTGCAACGGCTCTCGCGGGTCGTGAATGATCTGGCCTGCGGCAGCAGGGCATTGGCGGATATTGCGCTGACTGCCGGTTACTACGACCAGGCGCATCTCAATCATGACTTCCGCGAGCTCGCCGGGACGTCGCCCGGCAACTATGCACCGATCGCGGGGCGCAGTTCACTGCACGAAGAGATCGACGCGCCGTCGAAACGCTGACGGCTGATTGCGCATTTCTACAATACGTGAGGCGCAGCGACGGACAGACTTCCCGTACCCGCAATCACCGAGGAAACAGCCATGCCCGACTATGCAGTTCACGATGTCTATCCCTATCTGCGCCTGCGGCGCGCCGCCGAAGCGATCGAGTTCTACAAGACGGCATTCGGCGCGACCGAACTGTTCCGGCTGGTCGAACCGGGCGGACGAATCGGCCACGCGGAAATCAGGATCGGCAACACCACCCTGATGCTTTCGGACGAATATCCGGAACTCGGTATCGTCGGTCCGCAGGCGCTCAACGGTACGAGTTTCTCGATGCATCTGCATGTCGACGATGCCGATGCCTGGATTGCGCGTGCGGTTGCGGCAGGCGCCGTGGTGACGCGGCCCGCTGCCGATGCCTTCTATGGCGAGCGCGGTGGCGTCGTGCGCGATCCCTTCGGTCACGAATGGTTGATCGGTCACCAGATCGAGGAAGTGTCCTGGGAGGAGATGCAGCGGCGCTACACCGAGTTGATGAACGGTTGACACGCTTGCGCCCGAGGGAAGCAATGGCCGAACATGCCGCGTCGTTGCCGGCAGGTACAGGTCATGACTTCCAGCTCGCGCAGGAAATTCCTGGTTCAGGGTGCCGCCGCAGTCGCAGCGCCGTTCATCATGACGAGCGTGACTCGCGCGGCTGCGGAGAAATCACGCAGGAAACTCGGGTTCGCGATCTGCGGACTCGGCAGCCTGAGCGAACATCAGATCGCACCGGCCTTCGCGAACTCGACGCATTGCCGGCTGACGGGACTGGTGACGAGCACGCCCGCGAAGGCCGAGGATTTCCGGCGCAAGTACGACATTCCGGCGCGCAGCGTCTATTCCTATGACGACATGCATCGCATGGCCGACAACCCCGACATCGATGTGGTGTACGTGGTCACGCCCAATGCCCTGCATGCGCCGCACACGATTGCCGCGGCGCAGGCTGGCAAGCATGTGTTCTGCGAAAAGCCGCTGGAGATTTCCGTCGAGCGCTGCCAGCAGATGATCGATGCCTGCAAGGCGGCGGGCACGCTGCTCGGCACGGCGTATCGCTGCCAGTACGATCCGCACCATCTCGAATGCATCCGCCTGTCGCGCGAGAAAGTGTTCGGCGCCGTCGGCGTCTTCGAGGCCGGTTTCTGCATCGATATCGGCGGTGCGGGCCAGTGGCGGCTGAAGCGGGAACTGTCGGGCGGCGGCGCCCTGATGGATGTCGGTGTCTATGCGCTGCAGGCGGCGCGCTACATCCTCGGCGAGGAGCCGGTGCTGGTGTCCGGCATCGAGACCAGGACCGATCCGGTGCGTTTCGCCGAGGTCGACGAGTCGGTCGTGTGGACCATGAAATTCCCGAGCGGCGCGCTGGCCCATTGCAGCACGAGCTACAAGATCCCCGGCGTCGCCCGGCTGCGTGCGACAGCCGAACGCGGCTGGTTCGAACTCGATCCCGCCTTCTATTACGAGGGCAACCGCGGCCGGCGCAGCGACGGCAAGGAAATCCGCTACGAGCCCATCGATCTGTTCGCCGCCGAGATGGACGACTTCGCGCAGTGCATCCTCAACAAGACGCCGAGCAAGGTGTCGGGCGAGGAGGGCATGCGCGACGTGCGCATCATGCTCGCCATCTATGATTCGATCCGCACCGGCAGAGCAGTGTCGCTCGCCTGAAGCGCGGCCGCGGATGAGGCGTTCACGCGGCGCAACGCCGGCCGATGCGGCAGGTTCTCCGGCAGGCGGACTGACCACGCGAGGCCGCAGCGCTCGAACGCGCGGATCAGCATCCAGCCGGGATCGGTCTGATTGGCGAACAGGCCGAGCCGCGCAGAGCCGGGAAAGGCGTGATGATTGTTGTGCCAGCTTTCGCCCATGCTGAGCCAGGCCGCAATCGGCACGTCCCTGCCCTGAACACCGGCGTCCGCGACTTCCCAGCTCATCGGCCCGCGACGATGCGCGAAATGTCCCACGAGCCAGTGGCCGATGACTGAAACGCTCACGCGCGCGCAGCTTCCCCAGACGACCCAGCTCCAGCCGCCGATGCTGAAGAACAGCGCGGCCCAAGGCAGTTGCTGCCACATCCAGGTCCGTTCGACCCAGCGGTAGAAGCGGTCTTCGCGCAGTCGCGTCTCAAGCTCGAATCCGGGACCGTTCGCGAGTCTCAGTTCGCAGTGCAACTGCCACCAGGCGTCGGTCCAGAATCCGCGGCCGTGCTTCAGGTAGTCGTGGCATTGCGGCCGCCGCTGCGCCCAGTCGCGCAGGTCGTGCTGACGGATCATGCCGATGGGCCCGGCCATGCCGACCAGCGTGCCGAGATAGACGCAGGCGTACTCGACCCAGCGCGGGCATTCGAAGCTTTGATGAATCAGCCGGCGATGCATGCCGACGGAATGCCCTGCGCACAGCGTCAGTGCGGTCGCGGCCAGGAAGAGGGCGAACGCACCGGGCTCGAACGTCAACGGACCCAGTACCAGCGCAGTCGCCGTCATGCCGCCGATCCACAGCGATTTCGCCGGACTCCACGCCACTTCGCCCGCGACGGCATCGGCTGCGCCGTCGTCGAGGATGCGCTCAGATCCCTTGTTCCAGTCCATTGCCGTTCTCCCCGCCGGTTTCCCGTGCTGCCAGCGCGCGGGACGCGTAGATCTGCAGCAGAGCTTCTTCGAGATTGCCCAGGACGATGCGGGCGACGCCATCCGCATACCAGTTGAAGCGTGTGCTGACTCGATAGCGCATGGCGATCGTCAGCTCCGTCGACTCGCGGTCGGGCGTCAGCGTGTACGACACGTCGTGGATGTCGAAGTATTCGCCGCCCATGACGACGTGCTGGTCAAACGATCCCGGCGGAAAGGAGTCGGGATGGAAGTGCTGTACCCAGCGGATGTACTCGAGTTCGCGCCGCTCCACTTCCTCTTGGTCGAAGTACACCTGCTTGCCCATCGAAACGCGGCGTACGCGTCGGCCGTCCTGCTGTTCCGTGATCGCCGATACCGGCGGCGGCACACCGATGCGGAAGGCGACCGTGTCGACCACTTCCTCGGGCCGGATGTCCCGCACGTTGGCCAGCTGTTCCCACACGATCTCTCGAGGGGCATCGATGACCAGCGTGCGCTCGATGCATCGTACGAACTGCGGCTGGCCGTCGGACGGCTCGAAGGCGCCGGCGATCAGCGGCAGCACGACCACGCAGCCGACGATCTGCCTGGCCCATCGCGTGATCCGGAAGGCGATGCCCATGAGCAGTCCGGCCACCGTGCCGACGGCCGCAAACAGCGGCAGGATCGCCACCGCACAGATGAGCCCCTCGATCAGGATCAGCAGCGTGCCGACAACGAAGAGCACGTTGGCCAGCATGCCCGCTGCCGCGTGATAGCCGAGTCCGCGCGGCACCTGACGCTCGGCGACGAACGATGTCACGCCGCTGACCGCGATGGGTGCGAGAAGAATGAAGGATCCCATCATGGCATCCAGTGGATCGCCCGGCCCGCCGAAGAACGCGAGGCGCAGCGCGATGCCGGTCAACGCACCGACGGCGATGGGCCACCATGTCGGGAAGGGCAGGGTGCGTTCTTTTTTCTTGTCGAGCATTCGCCGTTCCGTGACTGCTGAGGCCCGCAGTCTGCACAGCCCGGATGACCTTCTCAACTCGCTGAAATTCGTGAAATTGGTGAAGCCGGCGAAACCAGTGAAACAGATGAACGAGGCCTATTCCCGACTTGCAAAACCGTTCCCCAGCGCCATCATCGACGGCCTACGCAAACGTGGAGTTCGAGATGGCGACCGGTTGGGCAGGCGA
Source organism: uncultured Steroidobacter sp. (assembly GCA_964457865.1). Classification (GTDB taxonomy): domain Bacteria; phylum Pseudomonadota; class Gammaproteobacteria; order Steroidobacterales; family Steroidobacteraceae; genus Steroidobacter. The sequence goes on along the minus strand of CAYWHG010000010.1, from coordinate 7,688 downwards.
TGGCGCGGTGCAGGATCAAATCGATGCGACGGTCAAGGATGCCGTCGATCGCGCGAAGGCGCGCCTGCCTACCGGCCCGAGCCTGACGCACTGCGCTGACTGCGGCACGCAGATTCCCGAGGCACGCCAGCAGGCCATTCCCGGCGTGCGCCTGTGCGTCACCTGCCAGGAAGCCGAGGATCAGGAAGCTGCGGCGTTCAGCGGCTACAACCGTCGCGGCAGCAAGGACAGCCAGCTGCGTTGACGCGAATGACGGGCCCGTCTCCGACAGCGGCCCCGTCATTCGATTACTTCATGGCCCGAGCACCGGCCCGAAATCGTTGTGGTCGGCGGTGCTGCCGTCGCCCAGCACGCCGAACGTGTTGTCGTGACCGCGACAGAAGGCTTCGCCGCTGCTCCTGATCACGCAGTGATGCAATGAGCCCACCGCCGAGCGCGTCAGTGACGTCGGGCTCGAAGGGACTGCCAGCATCGGTCCGGCGGGCCAGCCGCACAGCGACTGCCCGCCCTCGATGCCGCACAGAGCGCGATCCAGCGTCGACGGGATCATCGCCAGTTCGAGATCGGCCAGCGGCGCCGGATGGGCGATGACATCGCGATTGCTGCCGTCGTTGCCGCCCCAGCACACCACGCCGCTGACGGTATCGCTCGCGCACGTGAACACGCGATTGGTCGTCACTGCCGTGATCTTGCCGGCGAGCTGCGGATGCAGCGAACGTACGGGACGCGGATCGGGCCAGATCTCCGTGAGCGGCCACGGCTTCAGCGCGCCGAACAGGTTGTCGCCCCAGCAGTCGAGATCGTCGTCGGTGGTGATGGCGCAGGAGTGATATTCGCCGGTCGAGACTTTCTTGTATTTGCGCGCGCTCACGACCTGGTGCGCATCCGCGCTGTGGCCGAGACCGCCCGACTGCGTCGAGGCATTGTCGCCCCAGCAGAACACGTTGCCGGCGGCGCTGACGGCGCAGGTGTGGCGGATGCCGGCGGAAATCTGCATGAAGCGCGGTGCGACTTCCTGGCCGCTGGCCGCCGGGATCGTGACGAGCTGCGGCGCATTGGCGACCCTGCAGTTGGACGGATTGCCTGAATTGCAGTCGACGCCGCTCTCACCCGAATTGTTGCTGCCCCAGCACCAGGCATTGCCGTTCACATCGATCGCGCAGGTGTGTTTCCAGCCGGCATCGAGCGCCGTGAAGCTGCACGGGGCACCGGCGGGACAACTGATTTCCTGCGGCGTGCGGCTGCAGACGCGCGAGGTTTGCGACAGCGGCGGCGGCAACTGGCAGGTCTCGGTCGTGCTTCGACCGAGCTGGCCGAGTTCATTCGCGCCCCAGCACTTGATGCGGCCCGCGTTGGTCAGTGCGCAGGTGTGGTCGTGTCCGGTGGCGATTGCGGTGTAACCGGGCGGCGGCGGATCGGGCGGCACCGTTGCGCCGATGCACAGCTGGTTGAGCAGGCAGGCATTGACCTGCGGCAGTCCGCCGCGCGGCGGTTTCAGTTCGACGCAGATATGGCCGGGTTTGCAGACCGTGAAAATCTGCTTCGGCGGATATGGAATCGACCAGGACACGTTCTTCGGATCGAGTTCGACGCGGTTGCCGTAGGCATCGAAGGCCTGCAGTTCGTAGCGCATGTACTCGGGGTCGTAGGGCGTGGCGTCGAGCTGCAGGCGCACGCCGCTCACGACCGTCGAGCCGATCGAGCGACGATCCCTGGTGCGCAGGTCGATCGTGCCGCTGCCCGACAGCAGGCCGTCGAAGTAGGCGCGCGTCGTGCCTTCGGCGAGCAGGTTGCCTTTCGCATCGCGCGCCAGCGCGCGTATTTCGAGGTCGGTGTTCAACGGCACCGGCACCGAGCCACTGAAGGCATGCTCCTTGACGTCAAAGACGCCGCCGTCGAGCGGCTTGCCGCGCGGATCAATCACGCTCAGCTCGATCTGGGTCGCACCGCTGGCAGCGCCCTGGACCACGAAATCGCGAAATTCGCCGGCCTGCGCCGTGGCGATGGCAGCCATCGCGAACAGTGCCGCCATGCCTCGACATGAGAATCCTGAAGCAGTCATGTGATTTCTCCGTGTGACCATCCCTGGATGGACTACGCGTAAACGGCGGAGAAATCGGGTCAGGAATTTTTCGAAGTAACTCTGCTTTCTTCCTGTGGGTCAGGCTTCAGCCTGACACCTTCTGCGACGCCAGCAACGAACGGATCTGGCGCAGCATCGGACTGTCGGCCGCATGCAGCGGCTCCATCAGCGCAAGGGCCGCCTGCAGATCGCCCACTGCCTGCGGCCGTTGCTGCAATGCCATTAGCGCCATGCCCCGGGCATGCAGCAGCCCGGCGCGCAGGAAAGGAAAATGCGTCGTGCCGGCATGCTGGTTCAGGTGCGCGAGTCCGGCATCGGCCTGCGCCAGTGCCGCGGCGGCATCGCCGCCGCGCAGATCGAGCCAGGCTGCCGACGTGACGAACTGCAGGTACGACACATCGAAGTCCGTCGGTGCCGGCCCGGTCGTCTGCAATGCCAGTGCCTGCTGCGCCGCTGCCGGATCGTCGGCCGCGAGCGCAACGTCGATGGCTGCCGCGATATAGGGATAGGTGTGTTCGGCGGAGCTGCCATAGAACGGTGGCAACTGCGCGATGAGTGCCAGATCCTGCCGCGCGGCGTCCACTTGCCCGAGCAGTGCGTGGGCCCGCGCGCGTGTCGCGAGCCATTCGAGGCCGTTCGGCACGAAGCGTTTGCCGAACTCCAGCCAGTTGTGTTCGAACAGGTTCAGCGTGGCCAATGCGTCGCGCGGCCGGCCTTCCGCGAGCTGGCCGCTCGCGCGGTACACGGCTGTGTCGAATTCCGCCGGCGTTGGCTTGGAGAGCAGTGTGGGCGTGAGCACGGCATCGAAGAGTTCGTTCGCCCGCGCCAGTTGGCCGGACTGCTGCAGCGCCTCGGCATAGAGCCCGAGCTGTACGCGCGTGAAGATGGAGTTCTCGCCGGCATGACGGCGCAGCAGCGCGATGCCCTTTTCATAGTCGGCCAGCGCCTCGTCCACCCGGCCGAGCTGCATCTGGCAGAACGCGCCCCAGGCATGACTCGCGCCGAGGTTGGTGAAATCGCGCGAACCCGTCTGTTCGAAAATGCGCGTGGCTTCGCGAAAGCGTTCGACGGCGCCGCGCATGTCGCCCTGCGTGCGCTGCAGGTGTCCGAGCGTGTACACCGCGGCGAAGTACGCGGGCTGCGTCGGATAACGTTGCGCGAACAGATCGACGGCCGAACGCACCAGTTCGATCTCGCGTTGCGGATCGGTCGCGAGCTGGGCGACCGTGGTCGACAGCGCCCGCGCCCGCAGCAGCGAATCACGGTCGCCGCGCGTGTCGAGCAAGGCAATGGCCTCGTCGCGTGCCGCGATCGCTTCTGCGCCGTGGCCGAGCAGGCGCGAGGCCGTGGCGGTGCCGATCAATGCTTCGACATACGAATCCTGATCTGTGAGCCGCTGCTGCCGCGCGATGCGTACGGATTCGCTCCACAGTTTTCCGGCGCGCTCGAACTCGTCGATATCGAGCAGCAGCCGCGCCACCGTGTTCATGACTTCGATGTGCACGGCCGGCGTGTCCGAGAACTCCTGCAGGACGCGATCACCGGCGGCGACCAGCAGTTCCTGCACCGGCATGCTGCGCGCCCTGGCCGCGTCCGGCTGCATGCGCGTGTTCCTGTCGAACAGGGCGGTGAGGAAGGATTGCACCGCGCGCTGCTTGCGGGCTTCCTCCTGGGCAATGCGCGATTGCTCGGCCGCGATGCGCGCCTGCCAGGTCGTGGTGACGATGCCCGCGAGCAGCGCGAGCGTGCCCAGCACGCCCGCCGCGACGGCGTACTTGTGGCGCGTGATGAACTTGGTCGCGCGATAGCCCAGCGCATCGCCGCGAGCCAGCACGGGTCGGCCTTCCAGGTAACTGCGCAGATCGCCCGCGAGCTGGTCGACGCTGGCATAGCGACGCTGCGGTTCCTTGCGCAGCGCCATCAGCAGCACATTGTCGAGATCGCCCTGCAGCCGTCGCTGCACGCGGCGCATGCCGAGCGAGCGATCCTCGTTCCGCTCGGTGGTGGCGCGGTCCGCATCTTCGCCGACGGCGACGCTCGGCCGGGTCGGCAGCGTATCGCCGATGATCTCGGCAACGCGCTCGACGGTGTCGGCGGCGCTGCGATACGGACTCTGGCCGGTCAGCAGCCGGTACAGCACGACGCCGAGCGAGTACACGTCGCTGACGGTGGTGATGGTGCCGCCGCGTACCTGCTCGGGACTCGCGTATTCGATGGTCATGACGCGCCACTGCGTCGCCGTCGCATCGCGCGGTTGGTCGTCCGGTGCGCGTTCCAGCAGTTTCGCGATGCCGAAGTCCAGCAGCTTCACCGAGCCGTCGGCCGTGACCAGGATGTTGCTCGGCTTGAGGTCGCGATGCACCACCAGCCGCTGGTGCGCGAAGCTCACCGCCGCGCACACCTGCAGGAACAGTCGCAGGCGCTCGTTGACGCCGAGCTGGCGAGCGTCGCAGTAACGATCGATCGGCTCGCCGTCGATCAGTTCCATGACCAGGTAGGGCACGCCCTCGGCGGTCGCGCCGCCGTCGATGAGCCGCGCGATGTTGCGATGTTCGAGCGAGGCGAGGATCTGGCGCTCCGAGCGGAAGCGCCATGCGACCTGCGCCGGATCCTGATCGGTGCGCACCAGTTTTATCGCGACCTGCGCGTGGTACTGGTCGTCGGCGCGCTCGGCCCGGTAGACATCGCCCATGCCGCCGCGACCCAGCAGTTCGGCGAGGCGGTAGGCACCGATGCGCGCGCCGACACGGATCAGCGGCGGCGTCTGCGGCAGCGGTCCTTCATCGAACGCATCGTCGGGTTCGTCATGCGTGCGCAGCAGCGATTCGACGTCCTCGCGCAGTTCGAGGTCCGAGCCGCATTCGGTATGCAGCCACGCGGCGCGTTCGGCCGGCGGCAGTTCCAGCGCGGCGTTGAACAGGGTTTTTATTTGTTGCCAGCGCTGCGGTGTCATGAAGCCCGCATGATATGCGAGCGCGTGAGTTCGCGTCGCAACCAGGCGCGGGCCAGCGTCCATTCGCGTTTCACGGTCGATGCCGACAGGCCGGTCGCCTCGGCCGCCTGGTCGATGCTCAGGCCGCCGAAGTAGCGTAGCTCGACGATGCGCGCCTGCTGCGGATCGAACTGCGCGAGTTCGCCGAGGGCGCGGTCGACGCTCAGCAGGTCGATCCCTGCCTCGGCATCGTTCAGGGTTTCCCTGGCGATCACGGCGTCGAGGGCCAGCGCGGCAGCCGTGTCGTCGAGACTGAGGGCGGCGTCGCCCGCGCCGCGCTTGGCCGCGGCGCGCTGGCGCGCGTGATCGACCAGCACGCGGCGCATCATCTGCGAGGCCAGCCCGAGGAACTGGCCGCGATTCTTCCAGCGGTCGACCCGCTGGCCCGACAGCCGCAGGAAGGCTTCGTGGACCAGGGCCGTTCCCTGCAGGGTGTGATCGCGGCGTTCGCGGGCCATGCGTCGCTGCGCCATGCGGCGCAATTCGTCGTAGACCTGCGGAAACAGCGCATCGCCTGCCGCCGCATCGCCTTCGCTCCAGTGCTGCAGCAGCGAGGTGACGTCCTCTTTGTCGCCGTGTCCGGGCGCGGTCTCCATGAATCGAGGATGTGGCCGCGCCGGACGCAGCGTCAATGTACGTCGGGGCAGTCGGCTTCATCGTCCTGGCGTCGGGCGCCGCTGGCATTCCGCGCCGCCCTGTGGCGAACTGCACCCTTCGCAAGCCCGTTTCCGGCAGGTCTTTCATGAAGCATCGCAGTCGATTCGCCTTCCTGCTCGTCGCCCTGGTCGCGACCACCGTCACTTTCGCGGCGGGCATGCAGCCCGAACGTGCCGAGAACGGCATGGTCGCCAGCGTGCACGTGCTGGCCTCGGAAGCCGGCGTGGAAATGATGAAGGCGGGCGGCAATGCCATCGATGCGGCGGTGGCGACGGGATTTGCACTCGCTGTCGTGCATCCGTCCGCCGGCAACATCGGCGGCGGCGGCTTCATGCTGATCCGCACGAGCGAGGGCCAGACGAAGTTCATCGACTTCCGCGAGAAGGCGCCGGGCAAGGCCACCGCGACCATGTATCAGGACAAGGACGGCAACGTCGTTCCCTCGCTCAGCCGGCTCGGCTATCTCGCCGTCGGCGTGCCCGGATCGGTGAAGGGCATGGTTCACGCCCAGAAGCACTACGGCAAACTGACGCTGAAGCAGGTCATGGCGCCGGCCATCCGTCTGGCGCGCGAGGGCTATGCACTCGACTGGGCCGACGCGCGGCAGATGACGAACGACAAGGGCCTGGCGCAGTTCGCCGATTCGAAGCGCATCTTCCAGAACGACGGCAAGGGCTGGAAGCAGGGCGATGTATTCAAGCAACCTGAACTCGCGCGCACGCTCGAACGCATCGTCGCGGCGCCGGACGATTTCTACACCGGCAAAATGGCGCGCGAACTCGCCGAGTTCATGCAACAGGGCGGCGGTCTCATCACGACCGCCGATCTCGCGAACTACGATGTCAGGGAACGCACGCCGGTGCGCGGCACGTATCGCGGTCTCGAAATCATCAGTGCGCCGCCGCCATCGTCGGGCGGCATCGCGCTGATCGAGACACTGAACATTCTCGAAGGCTTCGACATCGCCAGGGCCGGCTTCGGTTCGGCCGAGGCCATCCACCTGGTCAGCGAGTCCTACCGCCGCGCCTTCTACGATCGTGCGCAGTATCTCGGCGATCCCGAGTTCAGCGATCTGCCGGTGCTGGAGCTGGCAGACAAGCCGTACGCGGTCGAGTGGCGCAAGTCGATCGATCCGCAGCGCGCCAGCCTGTCGGCGAAGCTGGAACGTCCGAAGGTGTCGAAGAAGCTCGAACGGTACGCGCTCGACAAGCCGGTCAAGGTGCCGCCGAAGGAACCGACGCAGACCACGCATTACTCTGTCGTCGACAAGGACGGCAATGCCGTTGCCGTGACCACCACGCTGAACGGCGGCTACGGCGCGAAAGTCACTGCCGGTTCACTGGGCTTCCTGCTCAACAACGAGATGGACGATTTCTCCTCGAAGCCCGGCGCGCCGAACATGTTCGGTCTGTTGCAGAGCGAGGAGAACGCCGTCGGTCCGAACAAGCGCCCGCTGTCGGCGATGACGCCGACCATCGTGCTCAAGGACGGCAAGCTGTGGCTGGTGCTCGGTTCACCGGGCGGTCCGACCATCATCACGACCGTAGCGAACATCCTCGTCGGGGTCGCCGATTTCGGCCTCGACATCCAGCAGGCCGTGAACGCGCCGCGCTTCCATCATCAATGGGTGCCCGATCGCATCATCATGGAGCGCAACCGCTTCTCGCCCGACACGATCCGCCTGCTGGAGCAGCGCGGCCATGCTGTCTCCTTCGGACTCGGCGGCGATGGCGAATGCATCCAGATCGATCTGGAAACGGGCCTGCGCCTCGGTGCCAGCGATGGGCGCAACGATTCCGGTCGGGCCGTGGGTTACTGAACAGGCCCGTCCCCGCGAAGACACATTGCTGTTCGGGGATCGCGGTTTCTCGTCACCTCTCCGGGTGATCTTCGACACAGCCTCCTCTGTCGCAAGAAGCGCGCTGCCTTTTTCGTCATCCCCGCGGAAGCGGGGAT
>CAYWHG010000009.1:60247-64374 GCA_964457865.1 uncultured Steroidobacter sp. | reverse complement strand
TACGTTCGGCAGGCTCGGCTTGTCAACGATTCTGAGAATGGTCATTCACAATCCGACGCAGGATTCAGGGAATCCCCGCCTATCCATCCGTATTGACCGGATGACTTGTCTACGGGTGCAGCGGGATGTTGACTGCCGGTGCAACCGCGCTGGCTTCAGGGAGAAAGTGCGCGCGCCCGGGCTTCCATAATCTCTTCGAGATGATTGACCGCATCGCCCGCGGTGAGACCGCCATCGACGGGCAGCAGGACGCCGGTGACCTGCGCCGAGCGGTCGCTGCCGAGGTAGAGCGCCGCCTGCGCCACGTCGTCCGGCCGGCCCTGCCGGCGCAGCGGACGGCCCGCATTGGTCGCGATCGATACCGCCTTCTGCACGCGCTCAGCCGTTTCCGGCGACATGTCAGGCGCCGTATACGAAGACATCGCCGTGCGGATGTGCCCCGGCGCGATGCAGTTGACGCGGATGTTGTATTCAGCGAGATCGATGGCGGCGCATTTCGTGAAATGGATGACAGCCGCCTTCGAGGCGCGATACGTCATCACGCCGAAGCCCGCCTTGATGCCCGCGATGGACGCAGTATTGATGACGGAACCGCCACCGTTCTTCGCCATATGCCGCGCCGCTGCCTGCGTGCCGACCATCACGCCGAAGGCATTGATGCCCATCACGCGCTGAAAATCCTGCAGTCCATCGTCGAGAAAGCGGCTCTGCATCGTGCCGGAGATGCCGGCGTTGTTGAACATGATGTGCAGCCCGCCGAAGCGCGACACGGCGAAGTCGACCAGCGCATGCACGTCATCGGCGTCGGCAACATCGCTCCGCCGGAACGCGACCGCAGCGCCAAGCTGCACCGCGAGTTCTTCACCGCGCGCCGCATCCACGTCGGCAACGACCACCTTCGCCCCTTCGCGGGCAAACAACTCCACCGTGGCCCGGCCGATACCGCTGGCACCACCGGTCACGATCGCCACCTTGCCGGAGAGTTCCTGGCTCATGTGTCAGTCCGCGTCGTTGGGTTGGAAGAGTTCAGAGTAACCGCAAAGAACGCATAGAACGAATCAGAGAAGAGAATGGCCGCAAAAGGCGCAAACAGCGCAAGGTCGGAAAAGACCATATCCCTTTTGCGCTTTTTGCGCTTTTTGCGGCCATGCTTTCCGTCTTTCCGTCTTTGCGTTCTATGCGGTTACTCCGCTCCCCTTCCGCAATCAGCTCAACGACGGCCGCTCGCTTTCCGGCTGGCTCGTTCTCGCAGCGAGAGCGGCGAATTTTTCCGGGCGGAGTGTGCCGTGCAGGGTCAGGCGCACGATTTCGCGCGTGAAGCGTTCGGTCATTTCCTGGCGTTCCTTGGCCGTGCGGGCGTGGGCATGGACCCACACCGGCCACAGGAAGGTGCCGGCCAGCATCACGATCGAATGCACGTCGACATCGATGCCGGGCTGCGCCTCGTCCGATTCGGCGAAGCGTTCCATCATCGTCCGATAGGTGCGCCAGAACTTGTCGTTGGCCGGCTGCCGCGAGTTCAGCAGTTCGTACAGCCAGACACGGCCGAGTTCGGGGTTGCGCATGGCGAATTCGGCAAGTTGTCCGATCACTGCTTCCACATTGACCGCCTCTGCCGCCTGATGACTGGCAAATATGATGTTGTCGAGAACCGCTCTGTGCAGGCTGTCGCTGACCCAGTCGGTGACCGCATCGATCAGCTGCTCGCGCGTCTGGAAATGGTGATACGCCGTGCCGCGGTTCACACCCGCGTGACGCGCCACCTCCGCCACACTGAGACCTTCGGCGCCCTCCCGCGACATCAGCTCGCGCGCGGCCTTCAGGATGAGTTCGCGGGTTGCCTGCGGATCCCGCTTCCCCACGGTCTGCGGCCTGGCCTTCTTTGGAGTTCGCTGCGCCATGGTCCCCTGAGCGTCCCGACCGACGTCGTCGTCGGATGACGCGACCGCCCTGATGAAATGTAAGTGCCGCGATGAGCCTGAGTCCGCACCCGGCGATGCCTGCACCTGTCAGTGGCGGATCCCCTAGAATCCGGTCACACCTATCGCAGGCGTGAGGTTTGGAAATGATGTCGCGCAGAGATCTGATCGGTTCTTCGCTGGCGGTTGCCGGCGCGGCTTCCATTGCGGAAGCGGCCGGAACGGGACCGGCGCCCGTGGCGACGCGTTTCGCGTTCGAAGCCCACGTCACGGTGGACGCGCCCCTGGTCGTCGGCCCGGCGACGCTGGGACTGCGGCGCATCGTGCCGATCAGCGGCGGCACGGTCACGGGACCGCGACTCAACGGCCGCGTCGTTCCCGGCGGCGCCGACTGGCAGTTCGTGCGCAGCGACGGCGTGCTGGTGGTGGAAGCGAAGTACACGCTCGAATCGCATGACGGCGTGCTGATCATGGTGACGAACCGCGGCCTGCGGCACGGGCCGCCCGCCGTGATCGAGCGAATGGCGCGCGGCGAGGCGGTCGATCCGCAGGAGTATTACTTCCGCACGGCAGCGGAGTTCGAGGCGCCGGCCGCCAGCGCCTATGCGTGGCTCAATCGCGCGGTGTTCATCGGGGTTGCGGAGCGCACGGCGAAGGCGGCGATCATCCGGTTTCATGAAGTGACCTAGCGGCAGCTACGTCATCCCCGCGCAGGCGGGGATCCAGTCTTTACAGATCCGGATGGATTGCCGCCTGGGCGGGAATGACAGAAAAGGATTGGCCGCAAAAAAGCACAAAAGACGCAAAGCTTCTTTATCTGAGTTTGCGTCCTTTGCGCCTTTTTGCGGCCATTCTCTCGCAGCGACCTCACCCCTGCGCCAGCCGCTTCGCCGCCAGTTCCCGCAGCGGCGCCGTCTTCACCTTGTTCGACGATGTGAGCGTCACGTCCGACTCTTCGATGAACACGACCTTGCGCGGCACCTTGTAGCTCGACAGCTGCTTCGCCGCGAAGGCGATCACCGTCTTTTCATCGAGCGTGACGCCCTCCTCCGGCACCACGCAGGCGACGACCATCTCGCCCAGCGTGTCGTGCGGCACGCCGACGGTCGCGATGACCTTCACGCCCGGCAGGGCTCTGAGCACCGCGTCGATCTCCAGCGGCGACACATTGGCACCGCCGGTCTTGATGATGTCGTTCAGGCGGCCGTGCCAGTGCAGGCGGCTCTGATCGTCGATGAAGCCGCCGTCGCCGGTGCGGAAGAAGCCGTCGGCATCGAAGGTGTCTTCGGCGGGCACGCGCAGGTAGCCGAGCATCATGGTCGGACCCTTCACGCAGATCTCGCCCGTTTCGTTCCGCCCCAGCACCCTGCCGGTCAATGGATCGACGATCCGGAACGTGTTCTCGTGCAGCGGGAAGCCATGATTGCCGGCACTGACTTCTTTCGGCGTGCCGCTGTAGTGAGCGGAACTGAGCGTGAAGGTTTCCGTGTTGCCGTAGGCGGCCCACGGCTCGTCCCAGTCCGTCTTCACGGTGGGATGCGCGCGCAGCGCCGAACTCTCGCCGACGTAGTGCAGCGAACTCAGGTCGGTGGTGGCATAGGAAGGTTCTTCGACCAGCCGCGCCCATTGATGCGGCCAGGCTGCGGGATAGGTGACGCGCTCGATCTGCATGAGCTGCAGCGCCTCGGCGGGATCGAAGAAACGTTGCAGTACCAGGCAGCCGCCGGCGGCGAGCGTCGAGCCCAGCACCTGCGCGAAATTGCCCGACCAGAAGAAACCATTCGCCCCCCAGCTGCGCACGTCGGGATCGGTGGCCAGGATCGCGCGCCAGCGCCAGCACTGGATCGCGGCGGCACGATGCGACTGCAGCACCGCCTTGGGTTTCGCGGTCGAGCCGGAAGAGAACATCACCAGCGCCCGATCCGTCGGGGCGACTTCGGCATCGATCGCATCGATGATCGCCGCGGGCGCCTTGCGATCGCCGTGCACCAGGTCGTGCCACGACTCGAACGCGCCGTGCGGCGACACATCGTCGATGCAGACGGCGCTGCGCAGGAACGGCAGGCGCGGCGACAACGTGGGGCCCTTGCCCGTGGCGATCTCGGGGCAAAGCTCGATCAATTCCGCGGCGAAATCGCGGCTCAGGATCGAGCGTTCGAAAATCAGGATCGACACGTCGCCCAGGCGCAGCATGTAGTCGAGTTCGCC
>CAYWHG010000009.1:28359-60147 GCA_964457865.1 uncultured Steroidobacter sp. | reverse complement strand
CGAAAGAAGCCGCCCAGCGTCAGCGGGCCGAAGATCGGGTCATCGGCCAGCGCGGGGCCTTTGATGGTGGAATCAGTCATGTCTTGAACCTGGAAATTACGACTGCGGCGCGTGCATGCGCGCACGCATCTCGGGACTCAGCGCCTCGACGCCCTCTTCGAGCTGCGCGCCGAAGGTCTTGAACACCATCGCCAGCAGATCGTAGCAGCCGACGCAGAAGACCAGGTCCATGAGCTGGTCGCGATTGAATTGCGTTCCGAGTCGCGCCCAGGTCGCATCCTGAATGCAGGCGTGTTCATGCAGTTCATCGACGGCACGCACCAGCTCCGCTTCGATCGGGTCGGCCCAGCCGGGCGCATCAGGTCCGACCGTGATGCGCTCGATGTCCTCGTCCGTGAGACCGGCGCGACGGCCGAGTACGACGTGCTGGATGAATTCGTACTCCGCGCGCCGCAGCCAGCTGATGCGGAGAATGAGGATCTCGCGCGAGCGACGCGACAGCGTGCTGCCGGTCGCGACGTGGTTGTTGAACGTCAGGAAGGCCTTCGACAGCGCCGGATAATGCAGCGTCAGTCCGAGCCCGTGCATGCCGCGCACGCCGTGACCGCCGGCTTTCCAGCCATTCAGCACGAAATCGCGCCCGCTGGGGAACGCGCTCACTGCATCCATGACGGCATCGTCCCAGTCGGGAGGCAGCAGCGGCGCGATGCGGAGTTTGATTTCGTCGGGCATGGGAAGTCTTGATCAAAAAGGGTGAGCTTTAACGAAAGCATCCGTTCCGCGAACACTCGCGGAACGGACGGCAAAAACAGACGAATTCCAACGGCGTTACGCGCTACTCGGCCTGCAGGTAGCGATCGAGTTCCTGATGCATGTTCAGAATGATCTTCTCCTGCTCGTTGGCCAGCCAGGTCTGGCGCATGCCGAGCGAATGCAATCCCTTCTGCATGCGCGGAATGTTGCCCAGATCCTGGCGCGGGATGAGCAGCACCTGTTCCGGATCGTGGATATCGGTGACCGTCTGCACGACTGCGCGCGGCGGCTTCTCCGCGGCGGGATACGTCTTGGTCGACATGATCTCGAAGATGCACTTGTCGGGATCGTTTCCGTCGGGGCGCACGCGGTAGATCATGCAGTTGCCGGCCTGCGGCAGCAGCATGAGATTCGGGAAGATGAAGATCTCTCCACCCCACATGCCGAGGACTTCCGGCGTGGGCTTCGGCATCGGACGATTCGTTGCGGCGGCGTCGGCGTACAACGCCTTGATGTATTCGCCGCCGAGGCTCGAACCTTCGGGAATCGGCTTGCCCTTCAGGGAACGCACGAGGTTCACGTCCTGCATGAGCACCTGCGCGTCCATGCCGTCGGCGAGCAGCTGCAGCCGGTCGGCCATGAGATCGACCGGATCGCCATCGCCGAGACGCTTGACGGCACCCGACATCGGCGTCGCCTTGCCGTAGAAACGGCCGTGGCCCTTCGGCCAGGCGTCGTAGAAGACATTCTTGTGCGCGTACTGGATCGTGCTTTCGTCGCGATCGCCCCAGATGACTTCGGCGCCGGCCTTTTCCAGCTGCGGATGCGTGGCGGGAACGTGATAACCCTCGAAGAACGCCTCCTGCGCCACCTTCCAGTTGGCCGGCACGGGAATCGCCTTCCACCAGTAGTTGCGCATCAGCGCGATGTCCAGGATTTCGAGCCAGTTGCGCACGGGCGCGATGTAGTCGTCGAACGGTTGCGGATTCTTGGACAGGTTGATCCAGACGAAGCCGGCGAAGACGACGGAGTGCACCGGGCGCAGCGCCACGTCCTTGTCCTGCAACTGGCCGTCGCGGAATTCCTGGCGTTCGAGCACGTACTTGTTGTTGCCGTGCAGATCCCAGCGCCAGCCATGGAACGGACAGATGATGCGCTTGTGCTCGAACGTGCCGCAGCCTTCCGCCAGCGCGGTGCCGCGGTGCGGGCAGAAGTTGAAGAACACCTTGACGGTCGATTCGTCGGCGCGCACCAGCATCACCGACTGGTCGCCGATGGTGTATGTCGTGTAGTCGCCGACTTCCGGAATTTCATCGAGGCGTGCGGCCGGCTGCCACACGCGATTCCACAGCTTCTCGTATTCCAGTTTGACGAATGCCGGATCGGTATAGCGGCCGACGCTGATACCGTGCGGCTTCGTCGTCCAGCCCGGCGGCCAGTCGGCTCCGCCGCCGGACTCGGACTTCTTGTTGAATGGTGTGACGCTCATAAGGATCTCCCACCTGACAGTTGGCCGGCTCGGAGAAGAATCTCCACGGGGTTCTTACCCTGTGTTTCCCCGTGTGCCCCGTGGAAATCTTCTGCCTTCCGGATCTTACCTGCCTCAGTTCAACGCGGCGTCCAGGTCGACGTCAGCGCGAATTCGGACAAGTACTTGGTCGAACTCCAGCCGCCATCGACGACGATGGTCTGGCCATTGATGAAGCTGCCGCCGGGCGAGCACAGGAAGGCGATCGTGCTGGCGATGTCCTCGACCGTGCCCAGCCGCGTGTTCGGCGTCATTTCCACATTGATCCGTTTGAACAGCGGATCGTCGAGACGGCCTTCGGTCATGGGCGTGACGGTCACGCCGGGAGCGACCGCGTTGCAGCGGATGCCCTGCGCACCGTACTGGCAGGCCATGTGCAGCGTCAGCGCCTGCAGTCCACCCTTCGCCGCGGAGTAGGCGCCGCCGCGGCGACCGCCGATGACCGCAAACGTCGAAGTGACATTGATGATCGCCGAGCCGGGCTTCATGTGCTGAATGACATCGCGTGCCAGACGGAACGGCGCACGCAGCATCAGGTTCAGAAAGTAGTCGAGCATCTGATCGTCGGTCTCGTGCAGCGGCTTGGGACTGCCGACGCCCGCGTTGTTGACCAGGAAATCGATGCGGCCGCGGCGCGACAGCGTGAAGTCCACGATCTGCCTGGGCGCCTCGTCGGCGGTGAGATCGACGGCCAGCGTCGCGATGTGCTGCGGATCGCCGATCGCCTTTTCCAGCTCCGCGAGCTTGCTCGCATCGCGCCCCGTGGCGACCACCGACATGCCCGACGCGGCGAGCTTGACCGCGGTGCCGAAGCCGATGCCGCTGCTGGCGCCCGTAACGATTGCCACCTGCATGTCAGCCACCTGCCCGTGTGTCGGCGACGCGCTCGTTCGCGGCGTCGAGTCCGCCGGCAATCGTCATCAGCAATTGTGCGCGCTTGAGGAAGAGATGCGGATCGGCCTCGTCGCTGAATCCCATGCCGCCGTGAATCTGGATGTTCTTCGCGGCATTGCCGAGCGCCGCCGAGCCGGCGACGAACAAGGCGCTCTCGACCTGCAATGCCGCGTCATCGCGCTGTTCGTCGACGGCGACTGCGGCAAAGCTTGCCTGATCGCGCGCGCAGCGCGCCGCGATGGCCATGTTGGCGCAGTGATGCTTGACGGCCTGGAAAGTGCCGATGGGCCGGCCGAACTGTTCGCGCATGCCCGCGTAGGCGACGCTCATGTCGAGCGTGGCTTCCGCGATGCCGGCGAGGGCCGCCGCATCGATGAGACGTAGCCGCTGCAACTGGGTCGCGCCGAAACGCCCCAGCGGCTCGCCGAGGCTGGCAACGGTGCCCAGATTCGCCAGCCACAGACGATGATCGACCTGCGCGGGCTGCGTATCGCGCAACTCGTACAGCGCCGCGCCCGCGGCGTAGCGGACCAGCACCAGATCGGCTTCGGGATCGTCGACGACAACGATGCGTTCGCCGCGCTGATACGCCGCGGCCACCTTGCGGCTGCCGAGATCGACGGGTCCGTCATTCGCGAGCGCGTGCGTGGCGCCGATGGTGGCGAGCACGGCGGGTGCCGCGAGACGTCGTCCGAGCCCCATGACGATCAGGGTTTCTTCCGCCGCACCGAGACCGCTGCCGCCGCGCTGCTCGCTGACGCCGATTCCGAACATCCCGATCTCCTCGAGGTTCGACCAGGTCTGGGCATCTTCCACGACGGACTGGTGCAGGCGGGACACCGGCAGCAACGTCGCGAGCGATTCATCCATCGTGTCGGCCAGCGCGATCTGCTCGGCGCCGGGATGATAGCGAGACTCAGCCTCCACTCTTCACCGCCTCTTCTGGAACTTGTTACACGCTAGCGCCGTGGACCGGCGCCGTATTGATCGACAAGGACGCCCGTTTAACCCCGGGCGACAGCCTCGTCGCACCGCGACAATACCGCTTCCGGCAGCCTCGCGGCGCGGTGACAAACCACGTTCAAGTCTGTACCGTTCGCGCGCCGGATTTTGCGCGCTGCGGGCGAGGATACTTGCCGGCAGCGACGACGCAAATCGCTCATGCCGCAATGGCGTGACCGGCGCATCGGATCGCTTCGTCTGACTGGGTCGTGCGCATGTCGAGTAAACCCCTGCAGGATCGCAAACTCATCGCAGGACGCGCCATTCGCTGGAACGAGGCACGGGCAGCGCAGGCCTATGAGCGCGGCCTGTGGATCAGGCACACGATCGCCGATTCCCTGCGCGATGCCGCACAACGCACGCCCGAGCGCGTCATCCTCGTCGACGGCGCCGTCCGCATGAACTGCCGCACGCTGTACGCGCAGGCCAGTACCATGGCGCAGGCGATGCTGAAGCGCGCGCCGACCGGCAGCGTCGTTTCCTTCCTGCTGCCCAACTGGCACGAAGCGGCCGTCATCTACATGGCGAGCACGCTGGCCGGCATGGTGGCCAATCCGATCCTGCCGTCGATGCGCGATCGCGAACTGCAGTTCATCCTCAAGGATGCGAACACGCGGCTGGTGTTCGTGCCCGCGGTTTTCCGCAAGCACGACTACGCCGCCATGCTGGGCCGGGTCTGTGCGCAACTGGCCTCGCGGCCGGAAATCGTCCCGGAAATCGTCGTGGTGCGTGGCGATATTCACGGGCACACGCCTTACGAATCGCTGCTGCAGCCGGTCGAGCCCGCAATAGAGCTGCCCGCGGTGAATCCCGACGCAGTACGCATGATCATGTACACCTCCGGCACGACGGGGCGTTCGAAGGGTGTGCTCCACACCCACAACACGCTGCATGCACTGATCTCGCAGATCCGCGAACACTGGCTGGTCGAACCCGGCGACAAGTTCCTGGTGCCCTCGCCCATCAGTCATATCGGCGGTTCCATCTATGCTTTCGAGACGCCGCTGCTCGGCGGCACGACGGCGGTACTGATGGAACACTGGAACGCCGAGGAAGCGGTGAAGATCATCGACGCCGAGCAATGCACGCACATGGCCGGCGCCACGCCCTTCCTGCAGCAGATACTCGCAGCCGCACGCGCCGCCGGCACGCGGCTGCCGAGCCTGAAACTGTTCGTGTGCGGCGGCGCCTCGGTGCCGCCCTCGCTGATCCGCGACGCTGCGGACTACTTCGAGCGCGCCGTCGTCACGCGCGTCTACGGTTCGACCGAGGTGCCGGTCACCACCGTTGGCGCCACACGTCGCGATGAGGCCGCGTACGGCGCCGACACCGACGGTCGCGCGGGCCTCGCCGACATCAGACTCGTCGATCACAACAACGCCGCCGTTGCCGGCGAAGGAGAAATCTGCGCCCGCGGTCCGCAGATGCTCGTCGGCTACCTGCATCCCGAGGACGACGTGCCGAGTTTCGACGCCGACGGTTACTTCCGCACCGGCGATCTGGCGCGCTGGATCGACGATCGCTACATCGTCGTCACCGGCCGCGCCAAGGACATCATCATCCGCAACGGCGAGAATATTTCGCCGAAGGAAGTCGAAGACATCCTCGTCGGGCATCCGGCCATCGCCGAGATCGCGATCGTCGGACTGCCCGATCCGCGCACCGGCGAGCGTGCCTGCGCCGTCATCGTGCCGAAGCAGCAGCCGGGCCCGGACGTCGCCAGCCTCGGCGCGTTCCTCGACGAACGCCGTGTCGCCAGATTCAAGATTCCCGAGCAGGTCGTGCTGGTCGAGGCACTGCCTAAGAACGATGCCGGCAAGGTGCTGAAGCATCAGTTGCGCGCGACGCTGTCCCAGTCATGAGGAAGAGAATGGCCGCAAAAAGCGCAAAAGGCGCAAAAATGAAATTCCCCATTCCGGCCTTTTGCGCTTTTTGCGCCTTTTGCGGCCATTTTTCTGACTTCCGGATTTCACTGCGATGACCCAAGCACTCTCCGAATTCCGACGCGCCGCCCGTGAATGGCTGGAAGCGAACGTACCGAAGAAACTTTCGCCCGAGGACGGTCCGGCATCACGCGATTACGTGCTCGCCTGGCAGCGCAAGCAGGCCGAAGGCGGCTGGGCCGGCATCGCCTGGCCGAAGGAAGTCGGCGGCCGCGGTCTGTCGGTGCTCGAACAGATCATCTGGTTCGAGGAATACGCCCGCGCCGGTGCGCCCTCGCCGCTCAATGCCTCGTTCGTCGGCCTCAATCACGCCGGCCCGACGCTGATCGCCTGCGGCACGCCCGAACAGAAACAGTTTCATCTGCCGAAGATCCTCGCCGGCGAAGTGATCTGGTGCCAGGGATTCTCCGAACCCGGCTCGGGCTCGGACCTCGGCAGCCTGCGCACGCGCGGCCGCGTCGAAGGCGATGAACTCGTCATCGACGGTCACAAGATCTGGTCGAGCTTCGCCGATGTGGGCGACTACCAGGAACTGCTGATCCGCACCGATCCGCAGGCAAAAACTTCCGGCGCGCTGTCGTGGGTGATCTGCCCGATGAACACGCCCGGCATCACGGTGCGACCGATCCGCACGATGGCGGGCCCGCACAAGTTTTGCGAAGTGTTCTACGAGAACGTGCGCATCCCGTTGAGCAATGTGGTCGGCGGACTGAACAACGGCTGGGCAACGGCCATGTCGACGCTCAGTTTCGAACGCGGCACGGCCGCACTGTCGTTGTTGCTCACGCATATCAATCACGTCGAGCTTCTGCTCGCCGCCTGCCCGCGCGACCGCGTCGACCTGCGACTGCGCCTTGGCCGCCTGCGCGCCGAGGGCGCTTCGATCCGCGCCTCGACGTATCGCTTCGCGCTCGATTCCGAGAACTCGGTGCCCGATGCCAGCGGTTCGATCATGCGCCTGGCGTTCGCGGAGTTCGCGCAGAAGGTCACCGCCGCGGCCATCGATCTGCACGGCATCGACGCGCCGGAAGTCGTCGCCCCGATGGGCATCGGCCACGACTATCTCGATGCGTTCTCCGAGACGATTGCGGGCGGCACTGCCGAGATCCAGCGCAACATCATTGCCGAGCGTGTGCTTGGCCTGCCCAAGGGACCGCGGTAGGCAGGATCAAGAGTTCCGGAAGAAGAAGTTCTCCACGGGTAACACGGGGACAAGAAATAGTCCTTTTCCGAGCCCCGTGTTACCCCGTGTTCCCCGTGGAGATTCTTCTCCGGTTCCTGGTCTTCTCTTGCGTTCGGTGTCAGCCGAGCTGCGTAATCACCTGCGGCAAATCCCCCGTCGTGCGAATCCCCGGCGGGGCTTCGCACACAACGTGCACTGCATTCACCGCGCGGTGCGCCGTGAGCCCCGGCGTCATCGCCGCGTAGTCCTCCGGCGCAACCGGGTACGTGATCGCCACGTCGAGCGGCACGTCGCCCTCGACCAGCACGCGCCAGCCGCTTTCGCGCAGGTTCCACGACGGTTGATCGACTTCGCGACTGACATACCAGTTCAGGCGCATCTGCATCAGCGTCTTGCCGCCGCGCAGTCCGGAGATCGTGATGCGCTGCGCACCGACGGTGCCGGCTTCGAGCACACCCGCGGCAATCTCCGTGCGCTTCAGCACGCACCCGACTTCGCCCTGCACCGTCGTTTCTTCGAGCGGCAGACCAATCGCATTCGCGAGCGCGGTGAACGATTTCGCGAAGCCTTCCTTGATGTGCGCCAGCATGTGTTCGTTGAATGCCGCCGGCGCCTTGCCGAAGCCCATGATGTGAAAAATCATTTCGGGGGAATTGCGGCTGGACACGTCGGCGTATTCATCGATCGTCAGACGATCGAGCCGACGCTGCAGCGACAGCAGCACGGTCGGCAGTGCTTCGGTGCTGAAGCCCGGACTGCTGCCCGTGCTGTGCAGCGACGTGTTGCCGCGACGGCAGGCGTCCTCGATGCGGGTCCTCACCTCAGGATCGAGCAGGCTCGGCTCGTGAAACTCGACACGAGTCGTGACCACGTTGATGCCCGCGGCCAGCAGCTTGCAGAGATCGTCGACATTCGCGCCCTGCTGCATGTACAGCACGCAGTCCGCCCCGCTCGCGATGATGTCGTCGATGGAATTCGTGGCCTTGACGCCAACCGGCGGCAATCCGCACAACTCACCCGCATCGCGCCCGGCCTTGTCCTTCGAATGCACCCAGAGCCCGACCAGCTCCATGCGCGGATGTTCGATCACGGCACGCAGCGACTTCGTGCCGATATTGCCCGTCGCCCACTGGGCCACTTTGTAAGTCTTCGCACTCATTCAATATCCCCGGAGTCTTTGGAATGAGAAAGGATTGGCCGCAAAAAGCGCAAAAGGCGCAAAGTCAGAAGGTGAAGACAAAAATTCTCTGATCTTTTTTTGCGCCTTTTGCGCCTTTTGCGGCTATTGCTTCTTCTCGAACACGTACCGCGCCACCGCATCCGCCTGGCCGCCGCGGCCGCCCAGTTCGGACAGCAGCAGTTTGAGTCGATACGTCCACAGGTGCAGCGAGGCTTCGAGGGTCATGCCCATGGCGCCGAACATCTGATGCACCTCGTAGACGATGCGGGTGGCGCTTTCCTGGGCATGCGAGGCGGCGAGCGCGGCATCGCCTGCGTCGCCGGTGCCGGCCGCCTTGAGCGCGAGCCAGCGCACGCCGCCCACAAGCACGGCGCATTCGGCCATGCGATGGCGCAGTGCCTGGAAGGTGCCGAGCGGGCGACCGAACTGTTTGCGCAGCGTGAGATGTTCGACGGTCGAGTCGAGCGAAGCCTTGAGCAAGCCGCTCGCTTCCGCAGCGAGTGCAACACGAATCCAGGTACGGACGTTCGCGGCGTCCGCCTCCGACAGTCGTTCGACATCGAGCTTGCGAGTGAGCCTGCCCATTGGATACGCATAGATCGACTCGACCGGTTCGACCGCATCCGCCGACGGATGCGCGATGCCGATGCTGTCGCCTTCGATCACCAATACCGTCTTCGCCGTCGTCAGAAAGCGGGCCGGACGGCCGTTCTCGACGATCGCCAGCGGCCGCGGCACGTCGACGGGGAGATGCGGGCGCACCAGCATCGACAGCGAAAATTCCGAGGCGAACGGCAGGCGCGCAAGACGCTCGACGGCCATCGCGGCTGCAAGCGGCCCGAGTTCCGGTACCTGGGCGATGTCGAAATAACCGCCTTCGTCCAGTTCGCGTTCGAGGCCGTCGCCGACCAGTGCGAAACCGTGAAACTCCGTCGGCTTCTGCTGGAATTGCAGTGCGAGCTTGTCGATGGCTTCGACCAGCGATTCCTGATCGGATGTCAGTCGGAAATCCATCAGCGGGGCTCCCGCGGCAGGCCGAGGAACTCGGTGGCAATCAGGTTGAGCTGGATCTCGGCGGCGCCGGACGCAATGCCGGCGACGATCGCCCGCTGGTGATGCGCGAGCAGCAGCGGATCGGCGCCCGACAAGGCCTCGGGCGCGTGCTCGACGACGAACTCGCCGACCAGCCGCTCCGCCATGACAGTGGCATAGCGCGCGACGCTCGCTTCCGGACCGACGGTCAACCCATGTCGCCGCTGGTCGACGATGCTGTAACTGTAGAAGCGCGCCGCTTCGCATGCGGCCCGTGCACGCGCTGCCTGTTCGACCGCGCCGTGACCGAACCGTCCCGACTTCTTCAGTCCATCGACGGCCCGATGCAACATGCGCGACGCCAGCGCGAAACGCGGAATGCCGACGCGCTCGAGCGAGAGTGCCGTGCGCACGACCGACCAGCCCTTGCCCTCTTCACCCAGCATCGCGCTGGCGGGCACGGCAACGTCGTCGAAAAAGACTTCGTGAATGTCGCCCTCGCCGATCACGCTGGGAATCGAGCGCACCGTGATGCCGGGCGTAGACATCGGCAGCAGGAAGATCGAAATCCCGTCGCGACCCGGCGAAGTGCGCGCGAGCAGGAAGCAGGTATCGGCATCGCCGGCGTAGGACGTCCAGATTTTCTGGCCGTTGATGCGATAGTCATCGCCGTGCCGTTCCGCACGCGTGCGCAGCGAGGCGAGATCGGAGCCGGCTTCGGGCTCGGAGAAACCCTGACACCAGATCGTTTCGCCGCGCGCCATCGGCGGGATGTAGCGGGCCTGCTGTTCTTCGGTGCCGCAGCGCATGAGCGTCGGGCCGATCCAGTTCACGTTCATGTACTGGCCGCCGCGCGGCTCGCCGGCTTCCCACATTTCCTCGGCGAGGATGAATGCGGTCCAGGGATCGGCATCGCGACCGCCCCAGCGCTGCGGCCAGTGCGGTACGAGCAGACCGGCCTGCGCGAGTTCGGCACAGAATTTCTTGGAGAAGGCGCTCTGCGAGGGGGAGCCGGGCCCGTGCGCCATGGCTTCCCAGTCGGGCGGCAGATGGGCCGCGAGAAATTCCCGCACGGTCGTGCGGAAAGCCTGCTGATCGACGTCCCAGGTGAAATCCATCCGGATGCTCTGTTGGCGGATTGAGCGGTGTTTGCCGCGGAAGGTAGTCCGCGCCGCACGGCATGTCTTGACGTAAGACGGCAAGGCCGACGCGGGCGGCGACGATGATATTGCGTTGCGCAAATACCTCAACTGCGAATCCTGGCCTCAACCACGAATCGCGGCAAAAGCCGCCGCGAATGTCCCGCGGTGTCGTCCTTTTCCATTGTCCGCGTCGGGTAGCGTGGCTATGCTCGTCCGGCAATGCCGACGCACACAGACGACCTCGCAGCCGATCAGGGAATGCCCCAGGGGACAACCCCAGGTATGCAGGAGGGCGGCACGGCCATGGTCCGTGTCGATGCCCTGCGCAAGTTTCCCGAGGTGGTGACCCAGCTCGGCGGTGATCCCGCCGCCCTGCTCGCGAAATTCCAGATCGATCCGGCGATCCTGAACAATCGCCATGCCGTGATTCCGTATCGCTCGCTGGTGCTGGTGCTCGAACGCGCCGCGACCGAACTGCGCTGCCCGGACTTCGGCATGCGCCTGGCCACGGCCCAGGGCGGCGTGAAAGTGCTCGGGCCGCTCGAGTTTGCGATGAACAATTCGCGCACGCTGCGCGAGGCGTTCCGTTACTGCGCCGATCACATTCAGGTGTACAGCACGGCGTCGCAGATGCATGCGCGAACCGGCTTCGCACCGGATGCGCTGTTTTTCCAGCTCGAGATCCTGCTCGGACGACTGCCGCCGCATCCGCAGGCCATCGAACGCGCGCTGCTGCTGACGCAGGACATCGCACTGACCATCAGTCAGGGCCGGGTGCGGGCGCGCGAAGTCTGGATCGAGCACGAAGCTCTGGCGCCGATCGAAAAATATCGCGAGTACTTCGGCACCGAAGTCCGTTTCGGGCAGCCCATGAGCGGCCTGTTTTTCGCCGAAAGCGATCTCGACCTGCCGATTCCGGACATCGATGCGCAGATCTACGAACTGAGCACGGACTTCATCGAGACCCGCTTCCCCTCGGCGGATGCGGTGCTCGGTCCGCGGGTGCGTACGATCGTCGAGCGCCTGCTGCTCGAAGGCGACTGCACCTACAGCGGCGTGGCCGCGATGCTCGGCATGCACCCGCGCACGCTGCAACGGCGGCTGCGCGCGGAAGGCAAGTCGGTTGAATCGATCAAGGACGGCGTGCGGCGCGACATCGCACTGCGTTATCTGAAGCATTCCACGGTGCCGCTGATCCGCGTGGCGAAGATGCTGGGCTATTCAGAAGCCTCGACGCTCTCGCGCAGTTGCTATCGCTGGTTTTCGCTGTCGCCGCGGCAGTTGCGCGCCGGCGCGACGCCAAAAGCTGGCGACGATCAGTCACAGGAAAGTGCGTAGCCGCGAGCGAAGAGAATGGCCGCAAGAGGCGCAAAAAGCGCAAAAAGGCCGGAGAAGAAGTTCGAGTTCTGACTTGCTCTTTTTTTGCGCTTTTTGCGCCTTTTGCGGCTATTGACTCTTCAAGCAGAACCCGCGCGACTCAAACCATTGCGCAATTCCCTGGGCGACGCACGAAACCACCGCAGGCAACTGCGCGACAGCACGGACGTTTCCGAGTACCCGAGAATTTCCGTCACCCGCACCAGCGAGACATCGGGTTGCTGCAGATAACGCAGCGCCACGTCGCGACGCACCGAATCCTTGATGGCTTCGAATGACTCGCCTTCGTCGCGCAGGCGGCGCTGCAGGGTGCGCGGGTGCAGGCTGAGGGCCGCCGCCACGTGTTCCTGCGTGCAATTGCCTTCCACCAGCAGCCGCGCGATGTTGATGCGCACGCGCGTGCGCAACGGCATGGCCGCCGTGGGGAAACGGTGATCGATGAAGCTGGTCGCCATTTCGTAGAGCTGCGGATCGGTGTCCGGCAGCGGCAGGTCGCAATCCTGCTGATCGAACAGCAGCCCGTTCATGCTCTGACCGAAACGGACCGTGGCATTGAAGCTGGCGCGATACGTGGCGAGCGGCGCCAGCGGTTCGTGCGTGAACCAGACTTCGCGCGCACGCGCCTGTCCCTTGCTGATGGCGTGGATGCCGTGCTGCGTCAGGGCCAGCGCATGCTCCACGGACTGACGCTGATGCATGCCGCCGACCAGCATGATCTCGAACAGCATGAAGACACGCGGATCGTCCGGCAGCTTCTCGAAGCAGATACGGGTCGCGCTGCTGTAGGCATTCAGATGTTCGGCGCAGTAGCGGTAGGCCTCGCCGAGCGTCGGCGAATTGCGCATGGCGATGTCGAGCGGGCCGAGCACCTTGGTCGCGCCCTGGGCTGCATGCAGCGCGGCGAGACGCATGCCGAAGTCCGGGCAGGCGAGCTGGGTCGCCGCCGTTTCCAGCAGCTGCACCATCTGCCGGTAGGGAATCTCGTTGCCGCTGCGATCGACCAGCGAGGCATCGATACCGGCACCGGCGAGCAGCGCGGCGGGATCGCCCCCCAGTTCGGTCACCAGGTCCTTGAAGCCACGCAGCGAATCGGTGCGCACGCGGGCGGCGTCATCGCTCACGGACCGTGACAGGTTGATCGCGCGTGCGTTGTTGGTCGTGCGCGCACCCGCACGTTCACGCTTCCCCCGGTTCATCATGCGCAAAACCTCTCTGGGTCTCGGATCGGCATTGCGACGGTTCATCGCAATTCGATACCTGCAACAACTCGTCCGGATAAGTCCCGGACACCGGGCATGTTAGCCCCCTTCCCCCGGCGTCTGCCAATAGGCAGCGCCGAATCTCAGGGTTGCCCTGACGATTCCCGCCGGACGCGACGCAGCGTCGTCGAATGACGGAAGCGCGCGGCCGGATGAATGCTGACCGTCACCTGCGCAATCTGCCCCTCGGACGTCTTGTAGGAGCGTCGCACTTCGAGCCCGGCGCTACCTGCGGCCACCTTGAGCCCCTGCGCCAGCGCCGGCGTCATGAGCGTGGCGCCGAACTCCTGGTGGACTTCGACGATGTTCTGTCCGAACAGGTCCTCGATCAGCGGGAAGATCGGGCCGCTGTGGCGCGGCAGCAGCCGGCCAACGGCGGCGAAGTCCTGATGGATGAAGTACTCGGCCCAGCAGAACGGACTGTCGGCCCCTTCGACGTGCCCGTAACCGCGCACCACCAGCCATTGCTGGCCCTGCGGCAGCCCGCTGCGCGCCGCGAGTTCCGCGTCGATCGCCAGCATCTGCATGGATTCGATGGCGAAAAGCCGGCCGGCGGCCCAGGAAACCAGGTCGTTGATCGACATGACGTCCTGCGCATACGCGCCCGAGGACTGCCGCGGCACGACCACCGTGCCCGCACCCTGTCGCGACGCGACCAGGTTGTCGTCGCGCAATCGTCGCAACGCCTCGCGCACGGTGTAGCGACTGACGTCGAAGCGCCGGCACAGATCATCCTCGGTGGGCAGGAGTGAGCCCACGGGAAACGTCCCGCCGACGATTTCCTTCTTCAGGGCGCGCGCGACCTGCTGATAAAGCGGCTCCTCGAGCTTCGCTTCGTCGGCACTGCGCTGCGCGCTTTTCGATGCTCTGGGTCTGGTGGCGGCTTTCGGCGGCATGGCGCGATTAAAAGAGCGCAATCTCGATCTGTCCAGACAAATTATGCCCGTGGCGAGGTTTATCCCGGACAGTGAGTGCAGTACGGTAGGCGCCCCGCTGAGATCAAGCACCCCGCGCAGGAGACTTCAGGATGTCGTCCGACAACGGCCGCTATACCGCCGCTACACCGACCCGCCCCGCCGCGGGATGGACCGTGCAACGTCTGACGCCGCCGAGCCGCCTGTTCGGCGCGAACGGTCTGCGCACGGGTCCGGACGGTCGCATCTACGTGGCCCAGGTGTCGGGCAGCCAGATCACGGCGATCGATGTCGACAGCGGGGCGATCGAGGCGATCAGCCCGAAGGGCGGCGACATCGTGGCACCCGACGACCTGGTCTTCGACCCGCAGGGCAACCTCTACGCGACGGAAATCACCGAAGGCCGCGTCAGCGTGCGCGAGCCCAACGGTCGCACGCGAGTCGTCTACGGCGACATGCCGGTCGCGAATCCGATCACCTTCCATCAGGGCCGACTGATTGCCGGCGAGTGCCGCGTCGGCGGACGCATCATGGAACTGGATCTGAACGGCGGCGCGCCGCGCGTGATCCTCGACAACGTGCCGATGCCCAATGCCTTCGACGTGGGCCCGGACGGCAAGCTGTACATCCCGGTGATGGGCACGAATGAAATCTGGCGCGTCGGCCTCGAAGGCGGCACGCCGGAAAAGGTCGCCGACAATCTCGGTGTGCCGGACTCGGTGAAGTTCGATGCGCAGGGTCAGATCGTCTCGACGCAGGTGCACAGCGGCCAGGTGCTGCGCATCGATCCGCGCACCGGCAGCCAGACGGTACTCGCGAATCTTTCTCCCGGCCTCGACAACGTGACGTTCGTCGGCCAGCGCACATTCGTTTCCAACATCTCCGGTTACGTCGTCGAGATTCTCGACGGCGGCAGGACCAAAGATCTGGTGCCCGATGGTTTCAACTGGCCGCTCGGCATCGCGATGGGCAGCGACGGCGTGCTGTACGTCGCCGACGGTCCGTTCTCGTACACGTTGAGGCCAGGACAGCCGCGCGAACGCGCGGGCTTCCTGTTCACGCCGGGCTATCCGGGATATTCGCGCGGCGTGGCGGCGGCGGGACCAGGCGAGTTCATCGTCACCACGGCGAACGGCGATGTCGCGCGCTACTGGCCGGCGAAGTCGGAAAGCCAGGTGATCGCGAGCGGCTTCGATCAGCTCTACGGCGTTGCGACTGCGAATGGCGTAGTGGCATTTGCGGAGCAAGGCACGGGTCGCGTGCTGTCGGTGCAATCGGGCAATGTCGAAACGCTGGCCAGCGGTCTCAAGCAGCCGTCGGGCGTGGCGATCGGTGCGGACGGCACGTGCTATGTCGCCGAGTCGGCCGGCGGCCGTGTCGTGAAGGTGTCGGGCGGTCGCGCTGAAACCGTGGTCGATGGTCTGCAGCAACCGCAGGGCGTCCTGGTGCGCGAGGGCGTGCTGTACATCGTCGATGCGGGACTCAAGGAATTGATCGAGTACACCCTGGCGAGCGGCGTTCGTCGCACGCTCGTGGCCGACCTGCCCGTCGGCGCCCCTGCCGGCGCGACGCCGAAGTTCCTGAAGGCCATCGGCAACATGTCGGGGCCGATGGGCCCGTTCGCCGCCATTACTGCCGGCACGGACGGCACGCTCTATGTATCGGCGGATGCCGAGGGCAGCGTGCTGGCGATCCGGACAGGAGAATCACGGTGATCAAGCAGGTCGTCTTCCTGAAGAAGCGCGACGACATGTCCATGGAGCAGTTCATGGACTATTACGAAACGCAGCATTCGCAGCTGGCGAAGCGCATGGGTGCGAAGCCGTCGCTGCCGAATGCGCAGCGTTATGTGCGGCGTTACGTCACGCCCGTGAAGAATCCGCTGACCGGTGAAGTGATACATCCGGGCTACGACTGCATCATGGAGATCTGGTGGAACACGCGGGAGGATTTCGAGGCCGCGATGCAGGGCCTCGCCAATCCCGAGTTTCTGCAGAAGCGATTGGAAGACGAGCGCGTGCTGTTCGCATCGAACAGCAATCCGGTGTGCATCGTCGAAGAGCATGAATCGCCGGTCGGGCCGGAGAACAGGATTTTTCGCTGGGTGCCGGTGGAGGACTAAGAGGGACTCCCCTCTTCCTGTGGGTCAGGCTTTAGCCTGACAGCTCCGAGGCCGGCTAAAGCCGGCCCCACAAAAGATAAAAACCCTTGCCTTCCGTCGAATCCTCTTGGCAAACGTAATTCCCGCAGCCGTTCGATAGCACTCCTCTCGTCCAGACAAATTCTGGCCTGTACTTCGAAACCCACCTTGGTTTATAACGATTTCCACTGAACCCGGCGTCATCAGATCTTATTTGTCCGTACAAATAAGATCGCGCCGCCGCAGAGAAATCGGAGCCACGCCATGAGCAAACCCGCCGGAATCGTTCGAGAGTCGATCATTACCGCCGAAGAACTGGTCGAGCCGGTCGTGATACCGGTCGAGGCCTACACGTCGGAGGAGTACGCGCGTGCCGAGCGCGACAAGCTGTGGCGCAAGGTGTGGCTGCAGGTGGGGCGCCTCGAAGATCTGACCGAAGTCGGCAGCTACATCACATTTGAGATTCTCGATGATTCGATCGTCGTGGTGCGTACTGCGGCCGACAAGATCAAGACGTTCCACAATGTCTGTCCGCATCGTGGTCGTCGGCTCGTCGATACGCCCGCCGGCGAACGCAATGGCTGCGGCAAGAAGAAGATGTTCATCTGCGCGTATCACGGCTGGCGCTTCGATCTCGATGGCAACAACACCCACATTCCGCAGAAGGACGACTGGCAGGGTTGTCTGACGGCGGAGAACACGCATCTTTCCGAGGTGAAGCACGACACCTGGGGCGGGTGGATCTGGGTCAACATGGATCCGGATTCGGAATCGCTGCGCGAGTACCTCGGCGTGATTCCCGAGATGCTCGATCCGTTCCAGTTGCAGAACATGCGCGTGCGCTGGCGCAAGTGGGGCATCTTCGACTGCAACTGGAAGGTCGCGATGGAAGCCTTCAACGAGACCTATCACGTCGAGACGACGCATCCAGAATTCAACAAGTACGGCGCCTTCCGCGGCTGGGCGCGCGCGCATGACAGGCACAGCAACATCGGTTACGACGCGCCCAAGGACATGGATGCGAACCAGCAGGCGAAGCTGCGTCTCGGCTCGAACGGCGATCCGCGTCTTTCCACCGCGGAGATGCAGGTCTATACGTGGGAGAAGGCCAACACCAACACCACGCAGACGCTGGTGAACGCCGCGCTGCGACTCAAGGACGAACTGCCGGAAGGTACGCCGGGCGATCAGGTGCTCAAGCACTGGCTGGCGTCGGCGCGACGCGATGACGAAGCGCGCGGCGTGGTCTGGCCCACCGTCGATCCGCAGCACGTCGGCAAGAGCGGTACGGCCTGGCAGGTGTTCCCGAATTTCCAGATCGGGCACGCCGTCAACAACATGCTGTGCTACAGCGCCCGCCCCTACGGCAACGATCCCAACAAGTGCATCTTCGAGGGCGCGGTGTACGAGCTGTATCCGGAAGGTCAGGAACCGCAGACGCAGTGGACGTTCTCGCCGGCCACGGAAGAAGCCTGGTGCTATGTGCTGAGCCAGGACTTCTCGAACATGGCAGCCGTGCAGCAGGGCATGAAGTCACTTCGCTTCCGCGGCCCGCGACCGAATCCGTACATGGAGCGCACGACCGCCAACCTGCATCGCAACCTGGCGAAGTACATGGGGACGGGGACGCCGAAGAAGCTGAAGAAGTGATCTGGGGTTCTCCCTGGGGGAGAGGCGAAGAGCTTCTTTCCCTCTCCCTTAGGGAGAGGGCGGGGTGAGGGTCTGAGATATTCCCATCGCGATGAAGCGTCATCCTGGCTCCAACATCGCAGACCCTCACCCGCGCCGCGCGCGACCTCTCCCTTGGAGGGAGAGGTGAAGACGCAGTAGCTACCCTTCCGCACCCTCGACCGTGATCAGCTCCACGCCCTCGTTCACCTGATCGCCCTTCGCGACCTTGATCTTCGTCACCTTGCCGGCGGTGGGCGCCCGCAGCGTGTGCTCCATCTTCATCGCTTCGATGACCATCAGCGGCTGATTCTTTTCGACCGCCTGCCCTTCCTCGACCAGCACGGCAACCACGGCACCGGGCATCGGCGCGACGATGCGGCCTGAGCCGCCTTCCTGTTCTTCGGCACGCGCGAGCGGATCGTCGAGCTTCACATCCCAGGTGCGACCGCCGGTGAACAACGTCAGCGAGCCGCTGCCGAAGACGGCCGTGGCGCGATGCCGCACGCCGTCGAGCGTGGCGCTCAGTACATTGCCTTCGAGCGCGACGTTCGCTGCCTTGACCGTCCGGCCTTCGTGCACGAGGACTTCGTAGCCATCGGTGCGGAACTGCAGCGTGATGCCATACAGCTCGCCGGCATCGCGCAGGCGCAGGTCGTAGTGACTGTCGGCATTGAGGATCCAGCCGTTCACCTCATGCCAGGGCGAGTACGGATCGGCGTGCGCGCGGCCATGCGCTTCCGCCGACTGGCGCAGCAGGAACGCAAGCGATGCAAGCGCCAGCACTTCCTCCGGCGTGCGCGGCTCCGGCGGAATCAGGTCGGCGCGATGCCGTTCGATGAATCCCGTGTCGATCTCGCAGGCGGCGAATGCCGGATGCGCCGCAATGGCGCCGAGGAATTCGATGTTGGTCGTGAGGCCGGCGATCTGGTAATCGGCCAGCGCATTGCGCAGGCGGCGCAGCGCCGACGGACGATCCTCGTCCCAGACGATCAGCTTGGCGATCATCGGGTCGTAGTACATCGAGATCTCGTCGCCCGAGCGCACGCCGGTGTCGACACGCACGTGCGGTCCCTGTGCCGGCGGTTCCAGATGCGTCAGTCGCCCGATCGCCGGCAGGAACTCGCGCTGTGGATCCTCGGCATAGAGACGCGCTTCGAAGGCGTGACCGCGGCGCGTGAGCTGTTCCTGTTTCAGTGGCAACAATTCGCCAGAAGCAACGCGCAACTGCCATTCCACCAGATCCTGCCCGGTGATCATTTCCGTCACCGGATGCTCGACCTGCAACCGCGTGTTCATTTCGATGAAATAGAACTCGCCGCCGGCGTACATGAACTCCACCGTGCCCGCGCCCACATAGTTCACGGCACGCGCGGCGGCAACGGCGGCTTCGCCGATCTGCTTGCGCAATGCATCGGGCAGCTCTGGCGCCGGCGCCTCCTCGATGACTTTCTGATGACGACGCTGCAGGGAGCAGTCGCGTTCGAACAGGTAGATGCAGTTGCCGTGCGTGTCGGCGAACACCTGGATTTCCACGTGTCGCGGCTGCGTCAGGTATTTCTCCAGCAGCAGCGTGTCGTCGCCGAACGAGGCCAGCGATTCGCGCTTGGCGCCCGCAATGGCCGCATCGAGTTCACCGGCTTCGCGCACGATGCGCATGCCCTTGCCGCCGCCGCCGGCTGAGGCCTTGACCAGCACCGGATAGCCGATGCGATCGGCTTCCTTGCGCAGCGTGTCGGAATCCTGTGCCGTGCCGTGGTAACCCGGCACCAGCGGCACGCCGGCCGTGCTCATGATGCGCTTCGAATCGGCTTTCGAACCCATGACGCGAATGGCTTCGATGGGCGGACCGATGAAGACCACACCGGCTTCGGCGCAGGCTTTTGCGAACGGCGCATTTTCCGAGAGGAAGCCGTAGCCGGGATGAATGCCCTGTGCGCCCGTGCGCCTGGCGACATCGAGAATCACGTTGCCGCGCAGATAGCTCTCGGCCGCCGGCGCCGGGCCGATGCAGACGGCCTCGTCCGCCATCTGCACATGCATCGCACCCGCATCGGCTTCCGAGTACACGGCGACGGTACGGATGCCGAGGCGGCGGGCCGTGCGGATGACACGGACGGCAATCTCGCCACGGTTCGCGATCAGAATCTTTTCGAACATGCTCATTGAATACTCTCTTCCGCCCAGCGCCGCCTACATCCCATGGCACACCATCAGGGCATCCCTTCTGCCTGTGGGGCCGGCTTCAGCCGGCCTCGAACCGTCAGGCTAAAGCCTGACCCACAGGAAGAAGGCAACCACAATCGGCCTGACCCAGTGCCATTTCGCCTACATCCGGAACACGCCGAACGTGGTCTTCTCGATCGGCGCATTGAGCGCCGCCGACAGCCCGAGGCCGAGCACGGTGCGCGTATCGACCGGATCGATGATGCCGTCGTCCCACAGGCGCGCGCTCGCGTAGTACGGATGACCCTGGGTCTCGTATTGCTTGCGGATCGGATCCTTGAACGCCTCCTCTTCTTCCGCGCTCCAGGACTTGCCCTTGAGATTGTCGCGCTTCACCTGCGCCAGCACGGCCGCGGCCTGCTCGCCGCCCATCACCGAGATGCGCGAGTTCGGCCACATCCACAGGAAGCGCGGCCCGTAGGCGCGGCCGTTCATCGCATAGTTGCCGGCACCGAACGAACCGCCGATCACGACTGTGAGCTTCGGCACTTTCGCGCACGCCACCGCCGTCACCATCTTGGCGCCGTCCTTCGCGATGCCGCCGGCCTCGTACTTGCGGCCGACCATGAAGCCCGTGATGTTCTGCAGGAAGACCAGCGGAATGCCGCGCTGGCAGCACAGCTCGACGAAGTGCGCGCCCTTCAGTGCGGATTCGCTGAACAGGATGCCGTTGTTGGCAATGATGCCGACCGGATAACCGAACAGCCGCGCGAAACCGCACACCAGCGTGGTGCCGTACAACGGTTTGAATTCATCGAGCCGGCTGCCGTCGACGACGCGTGCGATCACTTCGCGCACGTCGAAGGGTTTGCGCGAATCGACCGGAATGATGCCGTACAGTTCTTCCGCGCTGTGCAGCGGCTCTTCGGGCGGCGCCATCTGCAGCGAGATCTGTTTGCTGCGATTCAGATTGCTCACGATGCGCCGCGTGATCGCGAGCGCATGCGGATCATCGTGCGCGTAGTGATCGGTGACGCCGGAGATGCGCGAGTGCACGTCCGCCCCGCCCAGGTCTTCGGCGGATACGACTTCACCCGTCGCGGCCTTCACCAGCGGCGGACCGCCGAGAAAGATCGTGCCCTGATTGCGAACGATCACGGCTTCGTCGGACATCGCCGGCACATAGGCGCCACCGGCCGTGCAACTGCCCATCACGACGGCGATCTGAGGAATGCCCGCAGCCGACATGTTCGCCTGGTTGAAAAAGATGCGGCCGAAATGATCGCGGTCCGGGAACACATCGTCCTGCGCCGGCAGGAAGGCACCGCCGCTGTCGACGAGATAGATGCACGGCAGACGGTTCTGCGCGGCAATCTCCTGCGCGCGCAGATGCTTCTTCACGGTCAGCGGATAGTACGTGCCGCCCTTCACCGTCGCATCGTTGGCGACGATCATGCATTCCTGACCCGACACGCGGCCGATGCCGGCGATGACACCGGCGGACGGCACATTGTCCTCGTACACCTTGTAAGCAGCGAGCTGCGACAGTTCGAGGAACGGCGAGCCCGGATCGAGCAACTGACGGATGCGTTCGCGCGGCAGCAGTTTGCCGCGGGCCGTGTGCCTGGCGCGCGCCGCTTCGCCGCCGCCCTGCATCACCTCGGCGACCCGCGCGCGCAGGTCGGCAACCAGATCGCGCATGGCCTTGCTGTTCGCAGCGAACTCGGCGCCGCGTACTTCCAGCCTGGACTGAATGGTAGACACTCTGTAAACGCTCCTCGCGTCTGCTTACTTGCCCGCGTCGCCTTTCGTCATCGCGAAGCTGTAACGCAGGTGATCGATATGCCCATGCGGCAGCACCGGGAATACTTCCGGCGAGGCCGTGCTGCGGATCGCGTCGATATTGTTCGCCACGTCCTCGACCGTCCACGTCGGACGGTACACGCCGCGCGACTCGGCGGGAAACGCCCGCGCCACGCGCCCCGCCGCGGAGATCATGAGCTCGCCCGACATCGCACAGGTCTCGTGGCAGAGATACGCCACTGCGGGCGCCACCATCTGCGGATCCATCGGCGGGAACGCGCTGGTATCCACGCCTTCCGACATGCGCGTCACCGCGGCCGGCAGGATCGCATTGCTCTTGATGCCCTTCGCCGCGCCTTCCAGCGCCGTGACATTCGACAATGCGATCAGGCCGCCCTTGGCGACACTGTAGTTCACCACATTGGCATTGCCGTAGATGCCGTTGATCGACGAAGTCATCACGATGCGTCCATAGCCGGCCTTCGCCATCACCGGGAACGCCGGGCGCACGACATGGAAGCCGCCGCGCAGATGCACATCGAGCACGAGTTCGAAGTCTTCGTACGACAGCTCCTCCAGCGAGCCGCGGCGCACGATGCCGGCGTTGTGAATCAGGATGTCGATGCGACCGAAGTGGTCGAGCGCCGACTGGACAATGGCCTTGCCGCCGGCCGGTGTCGCGACGGACTCGGTACAGGCCACGGCATCGCCGCCCACCGCCTTGATGGCATTCACCACTTCCTGCGCCGGACCGACATCGACGCCATCGCCTTTCAGGCTGGCGCCCGGATCGTTGACGACGATCTTTGCGCCGCGCGAAGCGAGCAGCAGCGCGTATTCGCGACCCAGGCCGCGGCCCGCGCCGGTGATGACGGCGACGCGATTATCGAAGCGAAGTTCTGGCACCGGACGTTCCCCCCACCGTTGACATCATGGCGTCACCCCCGCGCAGGCGGGGGTCCATCGGAATGGATTCCCGCCTGCGCGGGAATGACGGAACATAACAGCTCAACCGCGCACGAATTTCTCAAGCAACGACCTTCGACGCACGCAACTGATCGATTTCCTGCGGCGAGAGCCCCAGCACATCGCGCAGGATTTCATCCGTGTGCTGCCCCAGCACCGGCGGCGCCGTCGGCACCGGTTGACGGTCGCCTGGAAATTTGATGGGCCGATTCACGATGGGAATTTTTCCCAGCACCGGATGCTCGGTTTCCACCACCATCTCGCGCGCCACGGCCTGCGGCTGCGACAGCGCCGCCTGAATGCCGAGGATGGGCGCATGCGGCACCTGGTGCTGCGTGAAGATGTCGAGGAGTTCCTGCACGGTCTTCTGGCTCGTGATTCCGGCGATCCGCTCGTTCACCAGGGCGCGATTGTCGCGCCGCTTCTCGATGGTGTCGAACCGCGCGTCCTTGATCCAGTCCTGCATACAAAGCGCCTGACAGATGCGCTCCCAGAAGCTGTTCATCAGACACGCGACCACGATCGAGCCGTCGCTCGCCGGGAAGATTCCATACGGCACCAGGTTCGGATGCTCCGAGCCCTGCGGCTTCGGGTCTTCGCCCTTGAAGAACGCGAGCTGCGCCAGGTAGCCCAGCATGTTGATCAGTCCGTCCATCAGGCTGACGTCGATGAGTCTGCCGCGGCCCGTCAGCGTGCGCTCGTAGAGCGCAGCAAGAATTCCCATCGGACCGTTGATGCCGCCGACCAGATCGCCGAGCGGTATACCGAGTTTCGTGGGTTGTCGACCGGGCTCGCCGTTGACGCTCAGCGCACCCGACATGGCCTGCAGCACGATGTCGAACGAGGGACGGTCGCGCAGCGGGCCCGTCATGCCGTAACCCGAGATCGCGCAGTAGATGAGACGCGGGTTGATCGCCGACAGCGTTTCGTAGCCGAGACCGAGCCGATCCATGACCCCGGGGCGGTAGTTCTCGACCAGCACATCGCACTTCGCCGCGAGATCCTTCACCAGCTTCACGCCGGCTTCGGTCTTGAGATCGACGACGATGCTTTTCTTGCCGCGGTTGATGCTGAGGAAGTAATGACTCTCGCCGTCGCGTCGCGGCGGAAACATGCGGGTTTCATCGCCGGTGTCGGGCGGCTCGATCTTGAGGACTTCGGCGCCGAGATCGGCCAGCGCCAGCGCGGCAGAGGGTCCTGCAAGGACGCGCGTGAAATCGAGGACGCGAATTCCCTGCAGAGGACCGGCCCAGTTCGTGTCGGACATGGGAGCTGACTCTGAAATAGGCGACCTGTTCGCCCCCT
This sequence comes from uncultured Steroidobacter sp., assembly GCA_964457865.1. Taxonomy (GTDB): domain Bacteria; phylum Pseudomonadota; class Gammaproteobacteria; order Steroidobacterales; family Steroidobacteraceae; genus Steroidobacter. The sequence continues at coordinate 35,892 of CAYWHG010000009.1, read as the reverse complement.
CCTCCGCGACGCGGGGGAAGGCTTTGCGGAAACCACCCGTAGAGGTGGGAGGGTTGGGGTGGGGGCTGTGGGGCCGGCTTTCCCGCGGGACTTCCTTCGGTCGTAGCCGGCCTCTTTTCGGAGTCAGGCTAAAGCCTGACCCACACACCTCATCCTGTCGCAGAGCTTACCCGCGCTTCGGCAGCTCCACGATCGCCGACCCGTGCGCCGACGCCTCACCGCGATGGGTCTGCGCGTTCTGCGCGATCTCCACCAGGTGCTTGCCGTTTTCCACGAACTTGCGGGTCACGGTGCCGTCGATGACGATCACATCGCCGTCCGGATTGTGGCGACGGATCTGGCACTTGCTCTTGTGCAGGAAGCCGTCGTCGCCCATCCAGTTGGTGAGCTGGTGCGTCAGCCACGAGCAACGCTCCGGACCGTAGTCGTAGGCGCCCGGTGCGCCGACCTGCAGCGCGAAGTCTTCGTCCCAGTGCACGCGCTCCGGGCAATCCGGCACGCCGAAGCGGTTCTTGATGCCCGTGCCCGGATGCTTCTGCTGCATCTGCCATGCGAGCTTGTTGGCGCGGATGTACAGACCGCCCCAGCCCTGCGCGTAGCAGATGAAGCCGGTGACCGTCATCGGACCCTTCATCATGCGCGGCAGTGCCTCGCCTTCCTTCACGTCATCCCAGTAGCGCTTGTTGCCGCCACGGATCTCTTCGTTCTCGTACAGCTTGTAGAACTCGGCGAGCTGCTCGTCGGTGAACTTCTCGACGCGGCCGCGCGCTTCGGTGTACTTGGTGCCGCGTTCGCGCGCTTCGTCGCGATCGGTGCGGAACACCCAGCTGTCGGCTTCGGCGACGCGGTCGCCCGACTGGTTGAAGAACTCGACGTGATAGATCTGCTGGAAGGCACGACCGGCGAACTTGGTCTTGTGTTCGACCAGGTCCTTCAGGTGCGCCTGCGTGCTGATCGCATCGTTGCGGCGCACGTGCTTGTACCAGGTCCAGTCGGCACCGGCCCACATGGCATGCACGCCGGAGAGGCCGCCGCAGTAACCGGAAATGATGCGGCTGGTCGTGAACAGGAAGCTCGGCAGCGCCAGGATCGAGCCGTGCACGCTCTTGTCGGCATAGGCCGGATCGCACCACAGCGGATTGTCGTCGCCGATACCGTGCGCGTAGTGACGGATCGCATCGCGGGTCGCTTCGTAGTTCCACGGTTCGACCGTCTTTTCGATCTTCACACCGATGCGCTTGCGCAGGTCGGCAAGGCCTTCTTCGGTGATCTTGGGGAACTTGTTGGTGCTCTCTTTCAGGACCGATGACATGTGCTTCTCCTTCAAATCTCAGTTGGCGCTCGCGGCAGCCGCAGCTTCGCGATCGCGTAGAACCTTGCGATGGACCTTGCCGGCCGGCGTCTTCGGCAGCTCGCTGACGAAGGCGAACTGACGCGGGAACTCATGCTGACTCAGTCGTTCGCGCGTGAACTTCTTCAGCTCGTCCATGAACTCGTCGCTGGCCACGCGATCGCTGACGACGAACGCCTTCGCGACCTGGCCGCGGGTCGCGTCGGGAACGCCGATGACGGCCGCTTCCTTCACGTTCGGATGCTTGAGCAGCGTGTTCTCGATCTCCACGGCGCTCATGGTCCAGCCGGCGGAAATGATGACGTCGTCGGCGCGACCGCAGTGATAGAAGTAGCCGTCCTCGTCGATCTTGGCGAGATCCTTGGTGGTTTCCCAGCGATCGCGCTTCCACAGCATCAGCTCGCCGACCACGCCCGGTTCCGTCGGCGTGCCGTCCGGCTTCTGCACCTGCAGCTTCAGGCCAGGCACGGATTTGCCGAGCGAGCCGGGCTTCACCACGTAGTCGGTCGCGCCCGGATAGTTGACCAGCACGACGCCGATCTCGGTCGTGCCGTACATGCTGCAGGCGGGCACGTGGAAGGTCTGATCGATGAACTCGAGCGTCGCCGGATCGATCGGCTCGCCCGTGTACGACAGCTTCCTGAAATGAAACTTGAACTCACCTGCCCGGCCGGAGTTTTTCATCATGCGATAGTGAGTCGCGGCGGCCGACATGTTGGTGATCTTGTAATCCGACAGCGCCTTCATCAGGCGTACCGCATCGAACCGACCCGAGAACGTGCCGGTGGTGACGCCCAGGCCCAGCGGCGCGAGCGTGCCGTGCCACAGGCCATGGCCCCAGGCCGGCGATGACGGACAGAAGAATTCGTCGCCCGGACGGATGCCGGTGCCGTACAGCGCGGCGAACATCAGCGTCACCAGCGCCTTGTGCGTGTGCTTGACCGCTGCCGGCAGTTCGCGCGTCGTGCCCGAGGTGTACTGGAACACGGCGAGATCGTTGGCACGCGTCTTCGTTTCGAACGTCGTCGGAAAGCGCGCGATCTCGGCGAGCAGCGCCTCGTCGGCAACGACGACTTTCAGGCCTTCCACCTGCCGCGCCATCTCGGCCTTCTCGGCATTGGTGATCAGGAGCTTCGGCTTGCAGTCATCGACGCGCAGGCGCAGTCCATCGAGACCGAACAGCGTGAACAGCGGCACGCTGATCGCACCCGTCATGGTCGCGCCGAACAGGCTGATATAGAACGGCAACGACGGATCGAGCATGAAGGCAATGCGATCGCCCGGCTGGATGCCGTTCGCGACCAGCCAGTGCGCAAAGCGCGCCGAGCCCGCCGCAATCGTGTCGAAGCTGAGGATTTCATCGCTGCCGTCGGCATGGGCGATGCGCACGGCCGTGCGGCCCGAACCGTCCGCGTGCCGCACGATGCATTCGTGCGCGATGTTCAGGTAGTCGGTGTTGCCGTCGAACAGCTCCCACAGCGCCCTGGAGTTGGCGTGCTGCAGGGCATCGGCATAAAGGGTGTAGTCGGTGAGCTTCGGCATGGAAAGAACGGGTGTTTCGCAGCGGGCGGCACGATGCCACAATGCCCGCCCCTATTGCAATAATAGAACAATATTCGATATATAGAACATCCTGATTGTCGAGTCATAGGCCATGAACACCAAACGCCAGCGCACTTCATCACCGGAACGCGAGCTTGCGATAGCCGTACAAGCCAGTAAGGCCCCTGCGATTTCGCGGGCCGCGGCCGTGCTGCGACTGCTGGGAAAGAGCGATGCGCCGCTCGGTGTGCAGACCATCGCGCGCGAACTGGGACTGGTGCCGAGCACCTGCCTGCACGTGCTGCGCGCCCTGGTCGCCGAGGAATTCGTTTCGTTCGATACCGACACGAAGCGCTATGCGCTGGAGGCCGGCGTACTCACGCTCGCCCGGCACTGGCTGCGACGCAATCGCTTCAACGATCTGGCGCAACCCGCCCTCGATCGCATCAGCCGCACATTCGACGTCACCGTGCTCGGCGTACACATCGTCGGCCTGGACCACATCATCGTGGTCGCGACCTCGCAATCGGGCCAGAACTTCCAGCTCAGCACCCAGATCGGCAGCCGCTTCCCGGCACTCATCAGCGCCACCGGACGATGCATCGCGGCATTCGGCGAGCAGACGGAGGACGACCTCGAAGGCCGCTTCAAGAAACTGCGCTGGGACGAGCCGCCGACGTTCGAGGAATGGAAGTCACAGGTACGCCAGACGCGCGTCCAGGGCTTCGCCATGGACGAAGGCAACTACATTTCCGGCGTCACAGTGGTCGCAGCGCCCGTGTTCCGGGCGCGCGGCAAACTGAGCCACGCACTCGTCGCGATCGGCATCGGCAGCGCATTGAAACGCGCCGGCATGCCAGCACTGCAGAGCGCCCTGCTCACCTCGGCGCAGTCGATGTCGAATCAGTTGTCGGGGGAGATCGATTCGGAGTGAGGAGACCTGGCCACATCTGGACTGTTCTGAAGCAGCCGCAGCTCGATGCGCACCGTGCCGGAGCAGGCCCGGGTGGACGCCCGATATGAATTGATGGTCCGGTTGCGGGCGTGCAAGAATCCAGCGACGTTGCGATTGAGAGCGCAGTCCTCACGTCGAACGAGAACAGGCTGCGGCATCTTCACCGTTCATCAACTGCCCGCAAGAGGAGAACGCGATGCTGCGACGATCATTCCTGACCAAGGCGGCGCTGGCCACCGCTGCGACTTCCACGGCGATGCTCGCCGGCTGCAGCAACAAAGACGAAGCAGGCGCCCCGGCCGTGTCAACGGCCAAGAAGACGACCATCAAATGGCGATTGCAGACCTACGCGGGCGCCGCACTGGCCGAGCACGTCATCAAGCCGTCCATCGAAGCCTTCAACAAGGCTGCCAACGGCGAGATGGTCATCGAACTGTACTTCGCCGATCAGCTGGTGCCGACCGGCGAACTGTTCCGCGCCATGCAGGCGGGCACCATCGACGCAGTGCAGAGCGACGACGACTCCATGTCCGCGCCCACCGATGTGCGTGTGTTCGGCGGTTACTTTCCCTTCGCCACCCGCTACAGCCTCGACGTCCCCGCACTGTTCCACAAGTGGGGTCTGAACGAGATCTGGCAGGAGGCCTACAACGAGGTCGAGAACGTCACCTGGCTGAGTTCCGGCTCCTGGGACCCCTGCCACTTCAACACGGTGAAGCCGATCAACAAGCTCGCGGACCTGAAGGGCCTGCGCATCTTCACGTTTCCGACCGCGGGCAAGTTTCTCACGCGCTTCGGTGTCGTCCCGGTCACGCTGCCGTGGGGCGATGTGCAGGTGGCGATCCAGACCGGCGAACTGGACGGCCTGGCCTGGTCCGGCATCACCGAGGACTACACGGTGGGCTGGGCCGACGTGACGCCGTACCTGCTCACCAACAACATCTCCGGCGCCTGGATCGGCTCGTATTTCGCCAATACCAAGTCCTGGGAGAAGGTGCCGGAACACCTGAAGACGCTCTTCAAGCTGTGCATCGACAGCTCCCACTACTACCGTCAGCACTGGTACTGGGCCGGCGAAGCCGACCTGCGTGTCAACGGCCCGAAGATGAAGCTGACGACCATCCCGGCCGCCGAATGGGCGGGCGTCGAGGCGGAGGCGCACAAGTTCTGGGACGAAATCGCCGCGACGAGTCCGCGCTGCGCCAAGGTCGTGCAGATCTTCAAGGACTACAACGCCCTCATGGCGAAGTCCGGCCCTCCCTATCGCTACGGCTGAGCACATGCCGAGCGGCAAAGCGCACGGCGTCCGTCGGCTGCGGCGCCTGCCGACGGACGTCGTGCGGTGTCGATCATGAGCGGAGCGGCCATGCCCAAAGTCATCAGGCTCTACGTGCGATACGTGGACGCGGTCAACCGCGTCCTCGGCAACTGCGTGATGTACCTGACCCTGGTCATGATGGGCCTGCTGCTGTTCGGATCCATCACACGGTATGTCTTCAATGTGCCGTTCGTCTGGATCATCGAAATGACGCAGTTCCTGATGGCCGCGTACTACATCCTCGGCGGCGGCTACTCCATGCAGCTCGGCGCGCACGTGCGGATGGACGTGTTCTATGAGCGATGGAAACCGCAGACCCGGGCGTTCGTGGACTCGATCACGGCATTCTTCCTGGTCTTCTACCTGGTCTTCATGATGCAGGGTGGCATTGCGAGCACCGCGTACTCCCTCAAGTACAACCAGACCAACTACTCGGCGTGGGCCCCGCCGATGGCGCCCATCAAGATCATCATGACCGTGGGCATCGCGCTGATGCTGCTGCAGGCGATCTCGATCTTCTTCAAGGACGTGGCGAAGGTCACCCACCGGGAGATCGCATGAGCTACGAGGCGATCGCCCTGCTGATGTTCTCGTCGTTCATGCTCCTGCTGCTCACCGGGCAGCGGGTCTTCGGAGCCATCGGGTTCGTGGCCACGGTGTTTGCGCTGGCACTCTGGGGCGAAGGCGCGGTCGAGATGCCCTTCGCCTCGACCATCACGCTGCTCAACTGGTATCCGATGCTGACGCTGCCCATGTTCGTCTACATGGGATTCATGCTGTCCGAATCGGGAATCGCGAGCGACCTGTACCGCATGTTCCACGTCTGGGCCGGGCCGATGCGCGGCGGACTCGCCGTCGGCACAGTGCTGCTCATGGTGGCGATCTCGGCGATGAACGGACTGAGCGTGGCGGGCATGGCGATCGGCGCGACCATCGCGTTGCCGGAACTGCTGAAGCGCGGCTACGACAAGATCATGGTGACCGGCGTCATCCAGGCCGGCAGCACGCTCGGCATCATGCTGCCGCCCAGCGTCGTGCTCGTGCTCTACGGCATGATCGCCCGGCAGCCGGTGGGCCAGCTGTGGCTGGCCGGCGTCGGACCGGGGCTGCTGCTGGCGGCGTTGTTCATTCTGTACATCGTGATCCGCTGCCACCTGCAGCCGCACCTTGGACCGCCGCTGCCTCTCGAAGAGCGGCAGCAGATCACGTGGCGGGAGAAGATCCGGCTGCTCCAGGCGGGCATTCTCCCGCTGCTCATCGTCTTCTCGATGACCGGCCTGTTCGTGATGGGCGTCACCAGCATGGTGGAGTCGTCCGCCGTCGGCGCATTGGCAGCCACGCTCGTCGCCGGCTACAAGGGCCGACTCACGCGCAAGGTGCTCGAGGACACGCTGCGCAAGAGCCTGGGCGTGAGCTGCATGTTCATGTGGATCATTCTGGCGGCACTGGCTTTCGGGGCGGTGTTCGACGGCCTGGGTGCGGTCAGGGCCATCGAGGTGCTGTTTCTGGAGAAATGGGGACTGGAACCCTGGCACGTGCTGGTGCTGATGCAGCTCACGTACATCGTGATGGGCACCTTCCTCGACGACACCGCGATGCTGATCATCGTGGCACCGCTGTACATACCGCTGGTCATCGCGCTGGGATTCAATCCCATCTGGTACGGCATCCTCTATACGCTCACCTGCCAGATCGCCTACATCACGCCGCCGTTCGGCTACAACCTGTTCCTGATGCGCGCGATGGCGCCGAAGGACGTCACGCTGATCGACATCTACAAGTCGATCGTCCCGTTCGTGCTCATCCTGATCGTCGGGCTGGCCCTGGTGGTCGTTTTCCCCGAAATCGCGCTCTGGCTGCCGAATCAGGTCTATGGGAACAGGACGTAGGGCGGGCCGGGTCAGACCGCCGCAGATGACGTGCAGGGGCACTGCGCAGAATCGAGGCGCGGTAGGCCCTCTTCTTACGACCGCGCTTCGTCCACGAGGAAAACGACGGTCGCCGTGCGATCCAGGAATTTCTTCTCGTCCTCGATGACACGATCGCGAATTGCAGGGTTCGTCATGTCGCGCACCATGCGCTCGTAGTCGGCCTTGCTCTCGAACCAGATCTCGGTGATCGCATCGAAATCGAGCGCGGCGGGTGCGCCTTCCGGTTGCGCGCGGCGGTGCACGAGATCGTGGCGGATGTAGTTGCGGCGATATTCCTTCAGGTACGGAAACAGGCTGAGCGCGAGCGGGGCGTGTTTCGTTTCGTAGTGTTCGCGGAACTGTTCGGGGGTCAGATCCTGCCGGCGCCGGAACATCACGATCACCTTCATCGGTTGCTCCTGCGTGGCCGATACGCCAATCGGGAATCGGGAATCGG
>CAYWHG010000009.1:0-28259 GCA_964457865.1 uncultured Steroidobacter sp. | reverse complement strand
AATCGGGAATCGGGAATCGGTCAAGGTCGGAGACCGCTGTTCCGGCTGTCAACAGTCAACGGTTCACGGTCAACGTTCTCGACTCATCCGCCGCGGCGATAGGCCGCGATCACTTCTTCGCCGAACCAGGCCACGTTCTCCAGATACGCCGCGCGACTTGGTGCCGGCAGCGGCGTCCAGATCCAGTTGGCGCCGCGGGCTTCGACCTGGCGTACGCCGTCGAGAAACTGTTCGGCATCCGCCTTCGTCGTGGTCTTTGGCCGGAACAACGATCCGGGTGCGATATCGAACGGGCCTGTCCTGCCGAGCTTGGCACGCGCCGCCTGCAGTTCCGCGACCCTGCGCGAGAAGTCCTCCATCGACACCATCGACGAGCGCATCACGACGGGATCGTGGGTCGGCACGCTGAAGTGGGGAATCCAGCCGTCGCCGCTGCGCGCGGCGCGTTCGAGCGCCTTGTCGCTGGCGCCGCCGATCCAGATCGGCGGCGGCGGTGATGGTACCGGTCGCGGCTCGTTGCCAACCGCATTGAAATGCCTGCCCTGCCTGACGACGGCACCGCCTTTCCAGGCCAGCGCGATCGTTTCGAGTGCTTCGTCCATCAGCGCGCCGCGCTCGCGATACTCGATGCCGAGCGCTTCGAACTCGGCCTTCTGATAACCGACACCGACGCCGAGGATCAGGCGATGATCGGACAGCACCTGCAGCGTCGCCGCCGCCTTCGCCGTCAGGAAAGGATTGCGGAACGGCAGGACCAGAACATTGGTGAAGACCTGCAACTGCGTCGTCGCCGCGGCCACGAACGCCAGGGCCGTCAGCGGATCGAGTGCGTCGTGAGCCGCCGGATCGTTGTGCAGCCAGTGCGCATCGGGAATCGGATGCTCCGACAACGAAGCCGCCGCCACGCCTGCCCGCTCCACGGCCAGCGCGATCTCGCGCACGCCCGCTGCCGATTGAAAATCACCCTGGGGAACGATGCGGCCGAGAGGCAGCGCCAGACCAAACTTCATTGCAACTTGACTCGACTGCTACGAAACCCAGGCAGTTGACGGTTGACAGTTGACCGTTGACAGCCGGAGGGGAACCGCAGCGTTCCGACCGTCAACTCTCAACCGCCAACCGTCAACCCATCTCTCAGAACCGCACAGTTCCCTGCAGAATCACTTCGCGCGGACGATTGAAGAAGCCGACGAACTGATTCGGGCTGCCGCTGCCGGACCAGCCGTTGGAGTTCAGCATGTAGTACGAGTCGCCCAGGTTGCGGCCGATCAGCGCGACCTCATACCGCTCGTCGTCCGGCCCCACCCGCAGCGCAGCGTTCACCAGCCAGTAGGATTCCTGATGGCCGGCCGGTGCGTAGTCCGCGGCGGTTTCGAAGTCGTCGGTGAACGTGCCCTGCACGGAGAGCGTCGTGTTCCAGCCCGCCACGAATCGTGGCGAGTAGTCGGCGCCCAGACTGTAGGCCAGCTCGGGGGCACGCAGCAGCGCCTTGCCGCCAAGATCCTGCTGGCCACCGATGCAGCCCGTCGCTGCAGTCTGTCCCGTGTAGCACTGTGCGTTCGGATAGCTTTCGTACTTCGCACGGTTGTAGCCGACGTTGCCGCGCAGCGTGAGCGCATCCAGTGCATACCATTCGAACGATCCCTGCACACCTTCGATCTTCGCCTGTGCCGCATTGCTGATGGTGAAGCTGATGGTGTCAGCGTTGTACGCAGCCACCTGCAGATCTTCGTAGTCGTACTGGTAGCCAACCAGGTCGAGGCGCAGCGTGCGGTTCAGCAATGTCGCCTTGTACCCCGCTTCAAAGCCCTTCGCCTCTTCCGGCTGATACTGAACGTTCTCCGGCGTCGAGCTGGTGAACACCAGATACGGATTCGCAATGCCGCCGGCCTTGAAGCCCGTCTTGTACGCCACGTACAGCGTGTGGTCGTCGGTGGGATGCCAGCTGAGCGTTGCTTCCGGAGAAACGTTTTCGTCGCTGTATTCGGAACGCAGCACCTGACCGACCGGCAGCAGCGTCGCGTACGCCGGCGCGGGCCCCGTCACCAGATTCTGGATATTCATGTTCTTTTCATCGCGGCTGTAGCGTGCGCCGCCCGCCAGTTCCAGGTTCGGCAGAATGTCCCAGCGGATCTGCGCAAAGGCCGAGAAGTAGTCGCCGTCCGAATTCGAGTCCATCAGCACGGTGGCATAGTTCCGTGCCACCGGGTTGTAGACGTGGAACAGGTCGGGGACGTTGAAGAACGTGCGGTCGAAGGTTTCGTAGTACACACCCGCCATGAAATTGACCGGGCCGTCGAACTCGCTGTTCAGACGCAGTTCCTCGGTGAACAGTTCGTAGGTTTCCTTGCTCGCTGCCCAGATGGTTGCGTACGGACTCCAGTCCGACACGCTCATCTGCTGCACGGTCTGATCGTAGTAACCCGTGGTCGACGTCAACGTGAGCGCATCGAACCGCTTGTTCAGCGTGAGCGATGAGAGCACGTACTTCGAGTCGAGATACGGCACGCCGCCGTTGGCGTAGGGAATGTTGACGGCATATTCCGGTGCCACCGAGCCATGCGCCTTCACCTGATTCTTCGCGCAATCGGCGTTCGGCAGCGGAATGACTCCGAGCAGCACCGGCTCTGTCTGCCCGCCGATACAGAACGGTTCCGAGCTGGCGTTGCCGGCATTGCGGTTTTGCGAATTGACGGTCAGCTTGAGGTTCGCATCGAAATCCTCGGTTGGCTCCCACTGCAACGTCAGACGGCCTGCGTAGATCGCGTCGTCCGGACCCGTACGACCCATCGTTGCGCCGGGAACGGTCACATCGGGATTGACGATGTCCGGAGCGGGCTCCGCTCTGTTCTTGAGCCAGCCTTCCATTTCGCTGCCGCGGAATGCGAGACGCGCCTTCAACGTATCCGACAGCGGACCGGACACGGCGCCTTCGAAGAATTTCTGTTCCGCCTCGAACTCATAGCCCGCGGTGGCATAACCCTCGAACGTGTCGGTCGGGTTCGCCGAATTGAGAGAGATCACGCCGGCCGGTGAGTTCTTGCCGAAGAACAGCGCCTGCGGACCCTGCAGGATCTGGATCTGATCGAGGTCGAAGAGCGCGGAGGAAATCACCTGGCCGCGGCTCAGCGGTACGCCATCGACTTCGATCGCGACGCTCTGATCGAGGCCCGCATCGTTCGAGCCGGAGCTGACGCCGCGCACCGTGATGACGGCGCCGGTGCCGGAGCCGCTCTGCGACATACTCACCTGAGGCGCGAGTTCGCCAACCTTGGTGAGATCGGTCGCGGCATTGTTCTCTAGCTGCTCCCTGGAGACGACCGCCACAGCGACCGGCACGTTCTGCAGCGATTCCTCCGTCTTGCGCGCCGTGACGACGACTTCTTCGAGCTGGCGCGAGGATTCGGCCGGTGCGTCCTGTGCACAGGCGGGCCCCGCCACCGAGGCAGAGACGCAAACGCCGAAGAAGGCAGCGAGACGGTGCTTGAAACTACGATGCTTCACAGAGGAATCCCCCTTGTCTGAGTTGTTTGATCCGGCTACCGCCGCGGCGGCTGAACCGGAACTCGTACCGCCAGAAGCCCCTGGCGACATGGGTGGATCGGATGACTGGCGTGCCGTCTCGCCTGCGCCGACGATCGCGATCGTGTGATCGCCAACCAGTCGGTAAGTGAGTCCGGTGTCCTTGAGCAACTGATCGAGTGCCTCGCCGAGAGGCATTCTTCCCCGCAATGCGACGGACGTCTTGGCCGGCAGCGACTTCGTCGCGATCACCAGCTGCAGACGCCCCTGCCGGGACAGTTCCACCAGCGCAGCTTCCAGCGGCTGCGAGGCAATATCGACCGTCAGGTTTGTCGTGGCATCCGCCGACAGCGCCGTGTCGAGCGGTAGGACGCTCAACGCGACAACAGCCAGTGCCGTGACCCTGGTGGCTCTGATATCCCCCGCCAACCACCGATCCCAGCGACTAAGACGCTGAGCGGTCATTTTTCGATACTCATCGCGCGCTGATTATTTCGCGGGTGCCGTCGGACACGACTGTCACGGGGAAGGATTCGGGCAGCGCCGAGACCCATTCGCGCACTGCATCGTCATAGATGACGCCGCTGAAGTGCATTTCGCCGACGGCTGCGTCGGCAATTTCGATCTGGATGTCGGAGTAGCGCACGACGTCGCGCACGACTTCATGCAGCGGCTCGTTGCGATAGACCAGCACGCCATCGCGCCAGCGACCGCGCTCGCCGGGGGTCGGCGATTCGACGACCGCCAGCGCCTTGACCGGCTGCTCCGCCATGAACGTGAGCTGCTGGCCCGAGGCGACGCGGACGCTCGGCGCCTTCGGCGCGGTGATCGATGCGGTGATCGATGCTCTGGGCGTCACAGCGACGATGCCCTCGGCCACGGCTACGGTGATGTGGTCATTGATGGCCCGCACATTGAAGGCGGTACCCACCGCGACGATCTCGCCGCCCGCCGATCCCACCACGAAGGGACGCCGCGCATCCTTCTTCACGGAGAAGAACGCTTCACCGCTGGGCAGGTGGATGCGGCGCTGTGCGTCGCTGAAATCGACGAGCAGCCGGGACCGCGGGCCGAGCCACACATGCGAACCGTCGGACAGCGTGATCTCGATCTGTTCGCCGGTGCGGGTAGTGAACTCATCCGCCTGCGGACTGCGCTGCGCATCCCGATTCAACAGCAGCAGACCCGAGAGGCTCGCCACCAGCACCGCGGCCGCGGCGAACCAGGCACGACGCGGCCTGCGCGATCTGCCCGCCACAGCAGCGGCGCGGCGGCGCGTATCGCCGGATGCGGCCTGTTGTCGCAGCCATTCCGCGACCGGCACATCCGGGTCATAGTCGTCGGCCAGCACCGCGTCTGCATCCGGCATCTGCAGTGCTGCCGCAGCCGGGGACGCATGCCAGGCCCGCGCGACTGCATCGAAGGCCGCACGATTGCCTTCGTGCTGCTCCATCCATCGCAGCCACGCCTGCACCGATTCCGCATTCGGATCGTTCTCGTCGCGAATGACGACGAACCAGTCCGCGGCTTCCTGGCGCTGCGCATCCGTGTACGGAAGTATCGAAGCGCTCATGACTTCACCCCGTAGCCCGGATGACCTGCCGCATCGAGACATTGCCGCACGTATTCCAGGCCGCGCGCAACGTAGCGACGCGCCATGCACACGCCGATGCCGAGGCGCTCGGCGATGTCTTCGATCTTCATTTCATAGACCCGGTGCAGCAGGAAGGCCTGTCGGCATTTCGGCGGCAACTGCGCGATCGCATCGCCGAGCACGCTCATGGCCTGCTCACCGGAGAGTTGTCGTTCCGGCGTCAGTTCGAAGGCGGCGAAATCGACCTCGGGCATGGACAGCATGTGCGAACGCCGGCTGCGCTGGCGCAGACGATCGATGGCCAGGTTGGCGGCGGTCTTGAAAAGAAAGGCCTGCAGGAAACTGACCGCGCCCGGCCGGTCGATCTGCAGCAGATGGACATAGGCTTCCTGCGCAATCTCGCGTGCTTCCTGCTCCGATCCGACCTTCGCCGAGATGAAGCGCAGCAGCGCGGCATTGTGTTCGCGGAACAGCCGCTCGACATCGATGGTCGCGGCGTTTGCGGTCGAGGTTGAAGGCACAGCCGCCAACGTCAGTTCCCCCTTGTCCGAAACGAGGATTTCACACAGAGATCACGGAGGGCACGGAGTTCGGAAAAGAGAAGAAATATCTCCACGGGGGGCACGGGGAACACGGGGAAAAGAAAATCCTCTTGTTCCGACCCCCCGTGATCCCCGTGTCCCCCGTGGAGATTCTTCTGTTCTTGACTCTGTGTTCTCTGTGCACTCCGTGTGAAATCTTGTTCTTCTTCCGATCTACGCCGGCGCGTAACCCAGCAGCGACTTGATCTCCAGGTATTCGTGGAAACCGTGCTCGCCCCACTCCCGGCCGTTGCCGCTCTTCTTGTAGCCGCCGAAGGCGGCGTTGAAATCGAAGCCGTCGTTGATCGACACCCAGCCGGCACGAATCTGCCGGGCGACCGCACGGGCCTTCTCGAGATCCGCACCCGCGACATTGCCCGCCAAACCGAAGTCCGAGTCGTTGGCGATCTGCACGGCATCATCGACCGTGTCGTAGCCGATGATCACCAGCACCGGCCCGAAGATCTCTTCGCGCGCGATGACCATCTGGTTGGTGACATTCGCGAACACGGTCGGCTTCACATACCAGCCCTTGTCGAGCCCATCGGGTCGACCCGGGCCGCCGGCGACCAGCGTGGCGCCTTCTTCGATGCCCTTGTTGATGTACTGCTGGATCGAGTTGAACTGCGCCTTCGACACCACGGGGCCCATCGCAACATCGCTGTTCGGATCGCCCACGGTGACGGACGCCGCCGCTCCTTTCGCCGCGGCAATGGCGTCATTCATGCGGGACTTCGGCACCAGCATGCGCGAGGTGGCGCTGCAGGTCTGGCCGGAGTTGACCATCATGCCGGCGACACCCTTGGCAACGTTCTTCGCAAAGTCGCCGTCGTCGAGGACGATGTTGGCGCTCTTGCCGCCCAGTTCCTGACACACGCGCTTCACGGTGGCGGCCGCGTTCCTGGCCACTTCGATACCGGCCGATTCTGAACCGGTGATCGAAATCATGTCGATGCCGGGATGACTCGACATCGCCGCGCCCACGACCGAGCCCTTGCCCTGGATCAGGTTGAACACGCCGGGCGGCACTTTGGCGGCATCGAAGATCTCGGTGAGGATGTGCGCGGAGAAATGCGATTCCTGCGATGGCTTGAGCACGACCGTGCAACCGGTCGCGAGCGCCGGAAACACCTTCACCGTGACCTGGTTGATGGGCCAGTTCCAAGGCGTGATCATGCCGACGACGCCGATGGGATCCTTCACGAACATCGTGCCGCCGCGCTGCTCCTCGAACTTGAAGTTCTTGAGGATCTCGATCGCGGTGTTCAGATGGCCGGCGCCGAGACCGACATGGAAGCCATTCGCGAGTCCCTTCGGCGCGCCCATTTCTTCCAGCACCGCGGCACCCAGATCGCCCATGCGCTTCTGGTATTCCGCCTGGATGCGCTGCAGGACAGCGAGCCGCTCTTCGCGGGTGGTCTTCGACCAGGTTTCGAACGCCTTGCGTGCCGCACTGACCGCCTTGTCGACGTTGGCCGTCGAGCCCTGCGCAATCCTGCCGGAGACCTGCTCCGTTGCCGGGTTGATGGTCTCGACGATCTTCGGCTCGATCGGATCGACCCACTTGCCGTCGATGTAGAACTTCAGATATTCGCGCATGACTTCATCATCCCCTCATGTGGAAGTCTCTCTGGCCCCCCCCTCCGCCAAGCGGGGGGAGGGGGCCACTATCAACCAGATTACCGTTACTGCGTGCCTTCGGCATACCACGTACGGAACTTCTCGTACTTCGGCATCTCTTCCGAATTCGCCTTCGGATCGATTTCAACATGGACCACGCCGACCTTGCCGCTGGCATAGGCGCGCTGGATCGCCGGACCGATGTCTGCCGCCTGGGTGACGTATTCGCCATGACCGCCGAAGCCTTCGGCGATCTTGTCGAAGCGTACCTTGCCCCAGTGCGTGCCGGTTTCCGCGGTGCCCTGACCAAACGTGCGCTTGTACACGCCGACTTCCAGACCCCACTGATAGTCGACACCGACCACGCAGACCAGCGGCAGCTGGGTGCGCACCGCCGTTTCGAGTTCACCGATGTGGAACAGGAACGAGGAATCGCTGGTGATCAGCATGCCGGGGCGCTTCTTCCTGGTCGCCGCCTGATCGGCGAGCATCGCGCCCGTCGCATACGGCAGGCCCGTGCCGATGTGGCCGAAGTTCTGGTTCCAGATGACGTCCTGCGGTTTGCACTGCGAGTAGGTCCACTGGAAGATCACCGTGGCGCCGCCGTCGCGGATCAGGATGCCGTCCTTCGGGAACGCCTTGGTGGCTTCGACGACGAAGCGCGAGGTGTGGATCGGCGTGCCCGCCGTGCCATCGCTCTTCTTCAGCGACTCGGCGGCCCAGGATTCGATCTCGGCCTGGCAGTCCTTCTTGTACTTCTCAAAGCCCGGCGTCGGCTTGCGCGGCGTGTCCTTGAGCGCGGCAACAAGCTGTGGCACGACACCGCGCAGATCGCCCACCAGCGGCACGTCGATCGGACGGTTCACGCCGATGGCGCTCGCGTCCTGCTCGACATAGATCCACTTGCGGATGGCTTCGTTCTTCTGCCAGTAGCGCCAGCGGCCGTAGTGCACCGGCTCGCCGAGTTCGGTGCCGAGCGCGAGACACAGATCGGATTCTTCGACGGCGTCGAGCGTCGCGTCCTGGAACACATATTGGAACGTGCGGTCTTCGAGACCCTTGATGAACGAGGTGCCGCCCGAGGTCTGGATGACCGGGCAGTTCATCAGCAGCGCCAGTTCCTTCACCGCCTCGCCGGTGCGTGAGGTGTGCACGCCGTGACCGACGAGCAGGATCGGGTTCTTTGCTTCACGGATCAGTTTGGCGGCTTCGGCCACCCGGTCGATGTCCGCGCCCTGGTTGACCAGGCGATAGCGCGCCGGCGCCAGCGGTTCCGGCAGGTCCAGCTCTTCATTGATGATGTGCGAGGGATATTCGATATAGGACGGGCCCGGCGTGCCGGACATCGAGGTGCGGATCGCCTGACGGATGATTTCGTCGGTCTGATCGGCGTATTCGATCGAGGCGGCGTACTTCACCGAGTTCTCGAACAGCGGCATCTGCTTCACGAACTGGATGCGGCCGCGGCGGACGCGCTGCTCGGTCACACGAGCGCGCTGACCGCTCAGGAAGATGACCGGCGAGTTCTCGACCAGGGCGCACTGGATCGCCGGCGCCGCATTGGCGATGCCGGGGCCGAGCGTGCCGATGCAGACAGCGGGCTTGCCCGTGATGCGCGAGGCGGCTTCGGCCATGAAACCGGCAGCCGCTTCATGGTGCGGCGCTATGACCGTCCAGCCGCGCTTCTCGGCTTCGAGGAACATATGAACGAAGTTCGGATCGGGAATGCCGAACAGCGTGTTGACGCCCTCCGCTTCGAAGAGCTGCAGGATTCGTTCATAGACTTTCACGGCCATGGTCACATCTCACTTGGTGTTGATCGCAATGAAGATTCGTTGGCGCCGACACCGGCCGCGCCGCCGATGGCCGGCAGCGCGATCGGATCGGCCGGATCGGCTTACTTGAGCTTGCGGGGCGCGCCTGTTCCCATGAACGTCGCCAGGTTGCGGTGGAAGTTCGTCACCTTCTGTTCCTGGTGCGGATTGGGCAGGGTGCCGCGGAAACCGCGCGACTTCATGCCCTTCTGCACTTCGCTCATGTTGGAGAAGTCCTGCGCCAGCACCGCACCCCATTTTTCGGCGGTCGGTTCGGCATGGACCCATTCGGTCTTCGGTTCCTGGCCTTCCGGAAAACGCTCGAGCGCATACGATTCGAAGATGCATTGATTCGGATCGTCGCCGTAGGGACGCGCGCGGTAGCACAGCGCGAAGGTCACGCCCTGCAGCACCGACATGTTGGGGAAGACATGCCATGCAAGCCCGGCTTCCGCCATGTTCTCCGGACTGATCGTCGGCCAGATGACGCCGCGCTTCGCATCGTCGGCGCGCGCCGAGGCGAGCCAGTGCTTGATGACGTCCTGCGGCGACGTGCCCTCGGGCAGTTCGTCGACCAGGCGTTTCGCCGCGTTGACCAGCGTCTCGGTCGAGGCGGCGTAGTTCACCGTCTCGTAATTTTCGCGCGCCAGCTCATACGTGGAGACGCGCGGATCGGCGCCCGCGCCGACGCGCGTGACTGAACCGCTCTGGCTCATCTTCATGCTCTTGTCGCGCTCGTCGAAGCCGCTGACGCCGTGCAGGCCGTAGGCTTTCGAGTAGGCATAGAACTGTCCGTACTTGAGAAGCTGCGTATGCGTGCCCGCGACATGGTACGGCTCCATGAACGCTTCGAGCGCCGTCTTCCAGTTGGACGGATAGATGACCCACTGGCGCCACTTGTAACGCATCTTCTCGAACTGGAAGGCATCGAGAATGCCGGCGGCCGGCTCCAGGAATTCGCGCAGCGGGACGCAGTCCGGATCCATGTTGATGAAGACCCAGCCACCCCAGGTGTCGACCTTCACTTCCGAAAGCTTGGTGTGTTCGTCCGTCAGCGCGCCCTTCCAGTCCTGCTTGTCGAGGATGTGGACGTTCTGACCTTCGAGATTGAAGGCCCAGCCGTGGAAGGCACAGACGAAGCGGTTCTTGTGACCGCAGGCGTGAACCTGATTCGGCTCGGTGCTGATCAGGCGGCGGCCGCGATGCGGACACACGTTGTGGAAGGCCTTGAGCTTGTCCGTCGCCGTGCGCACGACAATGATGGAGTCATCGCCGATCTCGTACGTGAGGAAGCTGCCGACCTCGGGCAGCTCTTCGAGCCGGCCGGCCATCTGCCAGACGCGCGGCCACAGCTTCTCGGCTTCGGCCTTCGCATAATCCCGCGACAGGAAGGCTTCGGTGCCGTAGGTCACCGCATCATTCAGATCTTCAACACTCACATTGACCAACGTATCCACGACGTCCCCCTCCGACACGATTTTGAAGCCCGACTATCCGGCGTATGCGCTGTCCGGCTTCTGACGCCCATCTTGAATCTGTCATCCCCGCGTAGGCGGTGACCGAAGGAAATCCCGCGGGAGAATCCATCTGAATCACGAAGATGGATCCCCGCCTGCGCGGGGATGACGACTTAATCAATGCCTGCCCAAGTCTATGACTTGAGGACGAGACCCTCCATATCGCCTTTCTCGCGCCATTCGCCAACCATCTTCTGGAACGAATCCCAGCCGGGACCCCAGCCGCGGAACAAGGCCCACTTCGGCTTGCTCTCGCCTTCGTTGTTGAAGTAGCCCGGTGGGCACGAGCCCTGGAATTCGGAAAGGTCGATCTCGAGTTCCCGGAAACGCTTCACGTAGCTGTCCTGCGCTTCCTTGCTCGGCTCGACGGCAGTGACGCCGCGCTTGAGTGCTTCGCCGATGATGTAGGCGATGTGATGACCCTGCTCGCCGAACTGCTCGGTGACGGACGCATTCAGGCCGCCCTGGATGTAGCCGATGTAGAACTGGTTCGGGAAGTTGTGGGTCATGGTGCCGTGCAGCGTTTCGTAGCCGTCCGACCAGTGCTCGTAGATGGACTTGCCGCCGCGGCCCACGATCACATCGATGCCCCAGCGACGATCGAGGTCGCTGGTCACTTCGAAGCCGCTGGCGAAAATGACGCAGTCGACTTCGTATTCCTTGCCGTTGGCGATAAAGCCCTTCTCCGTCAGCTTCTGCAGGCCCTTGGTTTCGGACACGTCGATCAGCTCGACGTTCGGGCGGTTGAAGGTCGGATAGAACTCATCGCTCGACAGCGGACGCTTGCAGAGAAAACGGTAGTAAGGCTTGAGCGCCTCGGCCGCATCCTTGTCCTTGACGATTTCATCCACGCGCTGGCGCAGGCGCTCCATCACGCGATAGTCGACCACTTCGCGACGCGCCATGAATTCCGCGGGCGTGAGCTGCGGCCAGCCTTCGGCTGCGAGTTCGGCGGCCAGGTTGCGGGTGATCTCGGTCCAGATGTCGCAGATCAGATCGGCTTCGCCCGGTGCGAGGAATTCCATCGCCGCGCGATGGAAGTTGGCCTGCCGTGCCTTCTGCCAGCCCGGCTGCAGCGATTGCGCCCACTCGGCGCTGGTCGGCGGATTCGGACGCTCGTCGACGCTCGAAGGCGTGCGCTGCACGACATACAGATGCCTGGCGTATTTGCCGAGGTACGGCACAGCCTGAATCGCGGTCGCGCCAGTGCCGACGATGGCCACCCGCTTGTCGCCCAGCTTGTCGAGCACCGGATTGCTGTAGCTGCCGCCGGTGTAGCCGTAGTCCCAGCGTGCGGTGTGGAAGAGCTTGCCCTTGAACGTGTCGAGGCCTTCGATGCTCGGCAGCTTCGGCATGTTGAGCACGCCGCAGGCCATGATCACGAAGCGCGCGCGGATGTCGTCGCCGCGATTGGTGCGGACATGCCAGCGGTCGAGCTTCTCGTCCCAGCGCAGTGCGTTGATGTGGGTGTGGAACAGCGCCTTGTCGGCGAAGCCGAACTTCGAGGCGATGGACTTCGCGTATTCGAAGATTTCCGCGCCATCGGCGAATTTCTTCGAGGGCAGGAAGTTCATTTCTTCGAGCAGCGGCAGGTAGCAATACGACTCGTTGTCGCACTGGATGCCCGGGTAGCGGTTCCAGTACCACACGCCGCCGAAGTCGCCGGCAGTGTCGACATTGCGGAAGTTCGTCACGCCGGCCTGCGTCAGATGGTAGGCAGCCAGGATGCCGCCCCATCCCGCCCCCAGGATGACCACGTCGATGTCTTCGACAATCGGCTGGCGAGGCTCGACCGGCTTGTGAGGATCGGCCGCATAGTTCGCGGCGACTTCCCCCGTGGGTCGGAAATACTGCGTCTGTCCATCCTTCCTGAGACGCTTTTCTCGCTCAACACGATACTTTTCGCGCAGCGAAGGAATATCGACATCAACCGGCGTCCGCGTCGGCGCGCATTTCATGAAGGAGAATCCCCCGCTCAATCTGTTAGTCAACGACAGTGTTGATTATAAGCAAACGAGGCGTCAACGCGAGCGTTGCATGTCTTGCAGCGCAACATCCCTCTGCGCCGCCGGACTTCGAGGCAAGTGACTGAATTTGCTGCTGGCGGACGGCGCCCGAACGCGATCAGCGATCCATCCATGCGTCGGTCTCCCTCCTGAAAAGATTAGGAGCAGAACCCCGCACGCCATCGCTGCGAGACCGGGAGGTTCGCCCCCGACCGCGTTTGCGTCGTGCAATGTCATTCTTCGGGATCGGCGCACCCCCTTAGACTCGGATCAGGCACGGTGCGAGGTTGGCGGACAGATGAGACCCCTCAGGAATCCCTGCGAGATCGCTGTCATCGGCGGCGGTCTTGCCGGACTGGCCGCCGCGCGTCACGCCGCTCGCCTCGGGCATCTGGTGACGCTGTTCGAGGGCAGCGGCATGTTCGGCGGCCAGGTAGCCACCACGCACGAAGTCGACGGCCTGTTGCTGCCCGGAAAATTCTCCGGCCAGGATCTGGCCGTCCATCTGCTCGACGAGGTCCGCAAGGTCGGCGTCAACGTCGTCGAGTCGAGCGTCGCGAGTCTCACGCTCGATGAGCGGACCACACTCACCGACGAAGATCGCAGATCGTTTCATCCCGAAGCCGTCATCGTTGCCTCGGGCGCGTCGCTGCGCAAACTCGGCGTGCCGCGCGAAGCCGACTTCGTCGGCCGCGGCCTGTCGCATTGCGCAACCTGCGACGGCGGCTTCTATCGCGGCCAGGATGTCGCGGTGGTCGGCGGTGGCGACAGCGCCGCACAGGAAGCGCTGGTGCTGGCAAAGACCAGCCGCCGCGTGATCATGGTGTGTCGCAGTCCGCTGAAAGCGAAGCGCGACTACGTGGAAAAACTCGCCGCGCGCGAGAACGTCACCTTCATCTGGGACAGCGAAGTCGGCGCCATTCTCGGCGACGACGGTGTCAGCGGCATTCGCGTCCGCAACGTGACGAACGACCAGACCACCGACATCGAATGCATGGGACTGTTTCCCTTCATCGGCGTCGAACCGAACACCGCCTACGTGCCGGCCGCGCTGCGCACGGCGAGCGGACATATCCAGACCACACCCGACTACGCCAGCACGGACCCGCGCGTCTTCGCGGTGGGCGCTGCACGCGCGAACTACGGCGGCAACATCGTCGAGGCGATGGCGGAAGGTGTGGGCGCCGCGGAAGCTGTGTGCAGATCGCTGTAAGAGAATGGCCGCAAAAGGCGCAAAAAGCGCAAAAGTCGGAATCGATTTTTTTGCGCCTTTTGCGGCCATTTCCTACTGTCAATTTGACCAACGATCCAACGAAAAAAAAGGGGACGACATGACTCGCAAACTGACCCGCCTCGCTGCGGCCTGCATCGCATACACCGCGGCCGTGAGTGGCGCCGCCGGTGCACCCGCGCGACCGACGATCCAGCCGAGCGGCACGGTCAGCGTGCCGGCCTTCGAATTGCCGCCGTCGGAGTTTTCGAGTCCGGAGGCGCAGGCGTTCATGAAGCTGCGCGCGCAGATGCCGACCGAGCTGCCGACCATGGAGCCGGACATCGCGAAATCACGCAAGGCGCTCGAGGACATGCTGGCGCCGCAGGTCGGGCAGGTATTGAAGGCCTATCCGGTCGACGTGACAGAGAAGACCATCGCCGGCGTGCCCACACGCATCGTCACGGCGAAGGACAAGAAGCCCGATGCGCAGCGCGTGCTCATCAATCTGCACGGCGGCGCGTTCAACACCTGCTGGGAATCCTGTTCGTTGATCGAGTCGGCACCGATCGCCGCGCTGAGCGGCTACGAGGTGGTGTCGGTGAACTACCGCATGGCGCCGGAAGCTGCGCATCCTGCCGGTGTCGAAGATGTTGCCGCCGTGTATCGCGAAATCCTCAAGACGCATGAAGCGAAGCACGTCGGCATTTTCGGCTGCTCCGCGGGCGGCGCGCTGACGGCGCAATCGGCCGCCTGGCTACCGGCGCACGATCTGCCGCAGGCCGGTGCGATCGGCATCTTCGGCGCCGGTGCCGTGCGCTTCGGTGCGGGCGACTCGGCCTACGTCGCGGGCTACATCGACGGCACCTTCCCGCCGCCGGCGAAGGCAGGCGGGCCCGACATCGACATGACGCGCGGCTATTTCGCCAAGGCCGACATGTCCGATGCGATCGTCTCTCCGGCCCTGCACCCCGAGGTGCTGAAGAAGTTCCCGCCGACTCTCATCATCACCGGCACGCGCGCCATGGACATGAGCCCGGCGATCTTCACCAATTCGCAGCTCATCAAGGCCGGGCGGCCTTCGACGCTGATCGTCGGCGAGGCCATGGGGCACTGTTATTTCTATTCGCCGCAGCTGCCGGAATCGCGCGATGCGTATGACGCCATCGTCGGATTCTTCAAAGAGAATCTGCAGTAGGGGAAGCCGGAATAAGGAATTTCTCACGGAGGGCACGGAGTACACGGAGGTTCGAGCGCGAAAAACTGCTTTTATTTCTCCGTGATCTCCGTGCCCTCCGTGTGAAATCCGGCTCTTCTCTTCGCGGCGCTTGTGCTGCGGGTCGACGCTCACCTATGGTTGATACAGTCAGCAACGGGAAGGAATGCACGATGGTGACCAAAGCCGAAGGAACGACCTGCGAAGTCGTCTGGCCGTGCGGCGAACGCCGGCTGAAACAGCGACCGCTCGCCAAGCGGCTCGACACGCTCAACGGCAAGACGGTGGCCCAGCTGTGGGACTACCTGTTTGCCGGCGACGAAGTGTTCAAGGCACTCGAGGAGAAGCTGCGCGAGCAGTATCCGGACGTGAAGTGGGTGAGCTGGCGCGAGTTCGGCTCGACCCACGCCGTCAACGAAAAGGAACTGCTCGCTTCGCTGCCGCAACGTTTCAAGGAGCTGGGAGTCGACGCCGCCATATCCTGCATGGCGTGCTGAGGCAGCTGCACACCCGCCGTGTTGCGGGCCAGTGAAGCGTGTGAAAGAGCGGGTTATCCAACCTCGTCACTAGTCTGCGAGGGATTCCTGGGTCAGGCGGCGGCGACCTCGGTCGGTCTCGGCATGCCCGATCTGCCGGTGGCGACCATCGTCGGCCATCCGGGCGCGCAGAGCGTCGAGGAGATCCGGCACAATGTGCTGGAAATCACCGCTGCGCAGGTAATCGACAATCTGCTGACGCAGCCTGTGGAAACCGTGCTGCCGCCGGAACCGGCGGCGCGCGACATCGTCTTCCGCGGCACGTTCGAGGAAGTGAACGCCCACTACTACGAACACGAGTGGAGCGATGGCCTGCCCATCGTGCCGCCGACGATCGACAGGATCGAAGCCTTCCTCAAGTACACCGATCGCAAGCCGGAGGAATCGCTCGGCATCGTGCTGCCGGAAAGTCGCGCCGTCACGATCTGGTCGATCGCCGCGAACGGCGTGATGGCCGGCTGCCGTCCGGAATACATGCCCATCCTGGTTGCACTCGGCGAGGCGATGGCGGATCCGCACTACGGCGTCGAACACAGCGGCAACACGCCGGGCGCCGAGACGCTGATCATCCTCAACGGACCGATCATCAAGGACCTGAAGTTCAACTACACCCAGGGCGCGATGCGCGACGGCTTCATGCCGAACACCTCGGTCGGCCGCTTCTGGCGACTCGCCCTGCGCAACATCGCCGGCTTCCTGCTGCACAAGACCGACAAGGGTACGTTCGGCAACACGTTTCGCGTGGTGCTGGCAGAAAACGAAGATGCGATCGCGAAGATCGGCTGGCAGCCGCACAGCGTCGACATGGGATTCCAGGCCGGCGACAACACGGTCACCATCACGCGCCTGACCGGCGGCGGCGTGCTGCCCTCGGTGACGGGCAATACGCCGCAGACCATGATGCCCTACCTCGCCGATGGCGTAGCCAAGCAGACGGGCTGGGAAATCGCGTTCACCGTCGGCGGCCTCGGCATCGGCACGCTGCGGCCGATCCTCATCCTGAGTCCGATTCTCGCCGAGACCATGGCGAAGGCCGGCTGGAAGAAGAAGGACGTGAAGCAATATCTGTTCGAGCACGCGCGCATGGAGGCATGGCGCGTGGAAACCATGATGGAGAAGTGGGTCGACTTCAAGATCGGCTCGCTGCAGCGCCAGGTCAATCTCGGTCGCCTGCCGCGGGCCTTCCACGAATCCGACGATCCCAACCGCAAGGTGCCGATCGTGGTCGAGCCCGACGACTTCATCGTGCTGGTTTCAGGCGATCCGTTGCGTACCAACGCCTATGCGTTCACGCACAACGGGCACCTGGGCTTTCCGGTGGCGAAGAAGATTCAGCTGCCCACGAACTGGAAAGAGCGGATCGGATAAGAGGAAGAGAGCCGCGAAAGACCGCATAAAAGAAACGAAGGGATAAATCCTTTCGGACGATTTTATCCCTTCTTTTTTGCGGTCTTTGCGGCCTCTTCTGCGGCGCGGCGCCCCTAGAACTTCACGCCCGCGGACACGCCGTACATCGCCGGCGGTCCCCACACCGAGCCGATGCCGAGCGTGTTGAACAGCACCTGCGTGCGGTAACGCTCGTCCGTTACGTTGTCGCCGAAGACGGCGACGTTGAAGCGACCGCTCGAATCCGTCCATTGCGCGCGCAGCGACAGCAGCGCGTACGCGTCCTGCTTGAACTGCTGGTTCGGATCGAAATAGAAGTCGGACGTGTAGTACAGGTTGCCCGAGAGCGTGATGTCGCCGGCGCCGGTATTGATCTCGTAGCTGGCGCCGAGATTGCCGGTGAGCTCCGGTGCGCGCTGCATCTCGCCGCCGGAGGCATCGGTGAGCGGCTGCACCAGTCCGCCCACGCCCATTCCACCCAGCTCCATCGGCGTGCAGTAGAGCATGCTCGTATCGGCCGCCGCCGGGTCACACCAGCTGTAGTACGGCGCGTTCTCGAACGACTTGTAACGCGCATGCGTGTACGCCACGCCGCCGCTGACGTTGAACGCACTCGTCATCCGGTAGCGCACCTGTGCTTCGGCACCGTAGATCTCCGACGAGGCGGCGTTGCGTATCTGGGCTGCGCCGAACTGGTAGCTCGATACCTGCAGGTTCTTGTAGTCGTAGTAAAACGCCGCGAGATCGACCGCCAGCGTGCGGTTGTCGAACTTGTAGCCGACTTCGAAGGCGTCGATGTCTTCCGGCTTCACCGGCTGCTGCGACAGGCCGCCGACATTGAGAATGCCGGCCTTGTAGCCCTGCGTGTAGGACGCGTACACGCTCGAATCGTCATTCGGCTTGTAGCGCAGCACGACGCGCGGCGTGAAGTCGCTGTTCTTCAGGGTATCGACAGGAATGATGACCGGATTCTGGCTGGGGTCGATAAAGATCATTTCGCCGTCCGGCCCGGTATAAAAGAACGTGAACGGATTCGTCGTGAAGCTCGCGTCCTCGACGCGATCGTCGCTGTAACGGCCGCCGAGCGTCAGGAACCACTGGTCGTTGAACGCATAGGTACCGTCGATGAAGGCCGCATACGATTTCGTATTGGTCGTCGAACCGCCGTAGTCGATGAACGGGTTGGGTCCGAGTGCGGCATCGATGTCCCAAGTGTCCTCGAGCTGGTAGTAGTTGAGACCGGCCGTCCACTGCAGACGCGAGTCGCCGGTGGAGTTCAGCAGGAATTCCTGCGAGAAGCTCTTGTCGTCCGGACCGATCTTGATGCCGAAGATGGGCACCGCGGTCGAATCGAGATCAGCGTAGCTCGGCGAATCATCTTCGCGATACTGCGTATAGGACGTCAGCGTGCCGAAGCCCAGATCGGCCTCGATCGTCGCCTGCAGCACATCGGACTTGCTCTCGAAGCTGAGCGGCGGGTTCAGCGCGACATCGCCTGCCTTCGTCGGCACCGGTACCACGGCGGGCGCATAGAAATAGACGAGCGGCAATCCTTCCGAAGTCTGCGCACCATAAAACGACCTGCCAGCGGGCGATACGAGATCGAGGAAGCCGGCGTCGCCGTCGTCGACGAAGGCATTGGTCATCAGCGTCGTCGGATCGCTCTTGTCGACGTGCGTGTAGCGCAGCAGCACGGACACCGAATCCGTGATCTGCATCTTGAGCCCGGTGCGAACCGACCAGGTTTCGTACTCGCCGATCCTGTCGTTGCCGGTGAGCACGTCCGTGAAGTAGTTGTCGCCGCTGCGGTACAGACCTTCGATATCGAAAGAGACCCGGTCATCGGCGAGCGCGGTGGTGGCGTAGGCCTGCGCCGTCAGCGAGTTGAAGCGTCCGTAGGTGATCCTGGCTTCGGCGGCGGGATCCGCGCTCGGCTCGTCCGTCGTCACCAGAATGGCGCCGCCGGTCGTGTTGCGGCCGAACAGCGTGCCTTGCGGGCCCTTCAGTACCTGGATGTTCTTCACCCGCATGAGATCGAAGTCGGCGACGTACGGATTCGACTGGAAGAAGCCGTCGACGTAGATGCCGACGTTGGGTCCGCCGCCGGACGTCGTCACGGCCGTGCCGACGCCGCGGATCGTCGGCTGCATGGCCGCGCCCTGCGTATCGAAGCGCAATGCCGGCGTCAGCTTCGCCGTGTCGGACAGCACGTTGACGTTCGCTGTCGTGAGCTGTGCGGTGTCCAGCGTCGTCACGGTGATCGGCACGTCGCGCGAGGCTTCCTCGCGTCGCTGCGCGGTAACGGTGACTTCTTCGAGCGTGGCTTCCTGAGCAGACACGGGCGGCGTGAACGCAGCGCCCATCGTCATCACGGAATACAGCAGAGGCCGACTTAGTCCAGGTTTCATGAAACTCCCCTATGTTCTGCCCTGCCCGACTGTGGGCGAGAGCGCCTGTTTACTATTGCCACCGAAAAGCAGATCACTACTACTGCAAACAAATCCGCGGATGCTTGACTTCAGGCGACATACCGCGCGCCGTTTCCGTCCATTACTTCGACTTAACCCCGGCCGTTGCCATCGCAAAGCTGCGGCGAATGTGATCGATGTGACCGGAAGGCACGACCGGCAGGATCCACGGCGCGGCTGCATCGCGAATCTCGTCGATGCGCTCGCCCACCTGCTCGATGCTCCACGACGGCTGGTACACGCCTTCGCTCTCGCCGATGAATGCCCGGGCGATGCGACCGGCGATCGACACGTACATTTCACCCGTGACCGAACAGGACTCGTGCGACAGCCACCCCACGACGGGCGCCACCAGCTCCGGCCCCATCGGCGGGTACTGCGAAATATCGATGCCTTCCGCCATCCGCGTCACCGCGCCGGGCACGATGACGTTGCACTTGACGCCTTCGGCCGCGCCTTCGAGTGCAGCGACATTGCACAGGCCGATCATGCCGGCCTTGGACACGCCGTAGTTGGTGACGCGCTGATTGCCGTAGAGCCCGCCGATGGACGAGGTGAGCACGATACGGCCGTAGCCCGCCGCGCACATGAGCGGAAACGCAGGCCGCACGACATGAAATGCGCCGCGCAGGTGAACGCTCAGCACGGACTCGAAGTCTTCGTACGAGAGTTCCTTCAGCGAACCGTAGCGGACGTTGCCGGCGTTGTGGATCAGGATGTCGATGCGGCCGTAGTTGTCGATCGCGGATTGAACGATCGCCTTGCCGCCTTCCGGCGTCGCCACGGATTCGGTGCACGCCACCGCTTCGCCACCTGCTGCCTTGATCTCGTTCACGACTTCCTGCGCCGGACCGACATCGACGCCCTCGCCCTTGAGGCTGACGCCCGGATCGTTGACGACGACTTTCGCGCCCTTCGACGCGAGCAACAGCGCGTAGGCCTTGCCGAGTCCGCGACCGGCGCCAGTGATCACTGCAACGCGATTGTCGAATCTGAGATCAGTCATGGAAGTCTCTTGCAGGAGAAAGAGTTCACACGGAGGTCACGGAGTACACGGAGGGTTCGGAAGGCGAAGGACACATTTCATTTCTCCGTGACCTCCGTGTGAAATTCTGCGCTTTGCACATCAGTCAGCACCCGACGCGCCCAATGCGGCCGCGCGATGTTCGTCGAGCCGCGACGGCCCCAGCGTGAACACCGCCACCGCGCTGATGGCCATCAGGACGATCGTGAGCACCAGGAAGTGCGCGTAGCTGCCGTAACGATCGAACACCGCACCGGCCGCGAGCGGACCGAACGCGGTGCCGCCTGCCAGCGCCATCTGCAATACGCCATACAGCGCGCCGAAACTCTTCAGACCGAAATGCTTCGCCGCCAGGTAGGCGATGACATCGACTTCCGAACCGACGGTCAGCCCGAAAATCGCCGCGGCGACCGCCTGACTCGCCGGATTTGTGCCGCTGGTCAACAGCAGCGCGCAGCCGGCGATCGGAATCAGGAAGGCGCCGGCGCCGACGACATGTCCGGGAAACCGGTCCAGCAACACGCCCGTGCCGAGCCGGCCGATGATCGAGAAAATGCCGATCAACGACGCGATACCCGCCGCCGACAACGGCGTCGCACCGCTGTCGGTGAGGATCGGAACGAAATGCACGACGACGCCGATGATGGTGAAGGCGAAGAGTCCGGCAGCCATCAGCAGCTTGTACAACGCGGCGGAACGCAATCCTTCGGCGAGGGTCATGCCGGTCAGCACGGCCGGCGCCGACTGTGCCTCCACCCGCTTGCGTGCACCATCCCTCGCACCGCGGAAGAAGATGAACACCAGCGGGAACACGATGGCGCACCAGATGCCGCCCATCGCCACGAATGCATTGCGCCAGCCGTAGCTGCCGATCAGCCAGGTGGCGATCACCGGATACAGCGCGGTCGCCACCGACGCACCCGACAGCGTGAAAGCGAAGGCCAGTCCGCGCGAGGCTTCGAAGCGGCTGGCAACAGCACTCGTCCAGACCGTGGCCTGGACACAGAACGTGCCCACGGCGATGACCACCCACAGCGCGAGCCAGTTCCAGAACCCGCCGCTGGCCGTGCTCAGCAGTGCGAAGGACGCACACATCGCCGGAATGCCGATCAGCCCGACACGGCGCGGTCCGATCCGGTCCACCATCATCCCGATGGGAATGCAGCCCACCGCGCTGATCAGTGCCGCGACAGTCAATCCCCCCGCAGCCTGGGCGCGCGACCAGCCGAATTCGTCCTGCAAGGCGGCGATGAACGGACCGAGCGCATAGACGTGCAGGACGGAGGTGGCATAGCCGAGCGCGGCTGCGACCGGCAGAAACCAGTAGGTGCGCCATTCCGCCGCAGCAGTTTTCGTCGCGACCATCGTCTCCCCCTTACTTGTTGAACCCGTCTCGGCTCAGGCGAAGGCTTCTTCGCCTTCCAGCTTGGTGCGATGCAGTTCGCGGCCGGACATCGGATCGTACGGCGTGGCGCGATGCATCGTGCCGGTGTTGTCCCATATCACCAGGTCGCCGATCGACCATTCGTGGCGATACACGAACTGCGGCTGTGTCGCCCAATCGCGCAGCTGCACCAGCCATTCGGCGCTCTTCTTGTCGTCCATGCCGACGATGTGACGGGCCGTCGCGCCGATGACCAGCGACTTGCGTCCGGAGCGATGCGTCCACACCAGCGGCAGTTCGCGATCGCCGATGCGCATCATGCCGCGCAGCGTTTCGATCCTGGGCTCCGGGTCGTAGTAGAACAATGTGTTCCAGGCGGAATGCATCACCCTGAACTTTTCGATCTGCTGCTTCTCGGCGTCCGGCAGGTCGTCGTACGCCGCATAGGTGTTGCAGAACTCGGTATCGCCGCGGCCGCCGCTGCGCGGCAGGACGCGCATGGACAACAACGACGCCAGGATGGGCACGTCGTTCATGGTGCCGTCGATGTGCCAGTACAGCGAACCCTTCAGGTAATCCGCCTGCTCGTTGACCTTGGTGTCGAGACTGACCTTGTAGATTTTCTCGCCGCGCATTTCCGGCGCGAACGTGCCGAGCGTCTGCGTGAACGCGATCTGCTCTTCGTCGGTGAAGTTGATCTTCGGGAACACCAGGACGCCACGCATCTCGAGCAGTTCGCGGATCTTCGTCGCGTACTCGCCGCTCAGCAGCGTCTGCTTGTCCGAACGGATCTCGGTCGCGATCCGGGCTGTGAGGTCTTTGGTTTCGAACGTCATGACAATCTCCTCATCCTGTTGTCACCCCCGCTTGGGCGGCGGTCCATCCGAATGAACAAGATGGATTCCCGCCTGCGCGGGAATGACGCGTCTCTGAATCTCAGCGTTTCTTCCACTGTGGTCGGCGCTTCTCCGCGAAGGCCCGCGGACCTTCCTGCGCGTCCTCGCTGCAATACGTCTGCACGGACGCATGGCGCGCGGCCTGCAGGGCTGCCGCGCGGCCCATCTCCGTCGCCAGCATCACGGTGTCGCGTCCTGCCTGTACGGACAGCGGCGCGCCTTCGAGGATTTCCGCAGCCAGTTCCAGTGCGACCTCCATAAGCTTGTCCGGTTCCGCGAGCCGATTGACCAGGCCGATCTCGTAGGCGCGCTGCGCGGTGATCGGCTTACCGGTGAGGATGATCTCCATCATGATCCGCTGCGGAATCATGTGGATCAGCGGCGCGGCCCACGGCGAACTGCGGCCGACCTTCACTTCGGTGATGGCGAATTTTGCCGCCGTGCTCGCGACGCACAGATCGCAGGCCTGCGCGATCATCCAGCCGCCGGCGAAGGCGACGCCGTTCACGGCCGCGATCGTCGGCTTGGTCAGCTCGATGTTGTCGCCCGGCACCGGGAACATGTCGCGCGGCGGCACCTGCAGTTTGCGCTCCACCATTTCCTTGAGATCGCCGCCGGCGCAGAAAGCCTTGTCGCCGCTGCCGGTGAGAATCGCCACGCGCAGGTTCGGATCGCGCTCGAAGCGGTCCCACGCGGCAAAGAGTCCGTCGCGAATGTCCTTGCCCAGCGCATTGCGCTGTTCGGGACGATTCAGGGTGATGATGGCGATGCCATCGGCTCGGGCGTCGAAAAGAACGGCGTCGCTCATCAGAAACCTCTGCGCTGAATGGCGTGTGCCGCCCTGTCCAGCTCTTCGCGAAAATCGGGATGGGCAATGGCGATCAGGCGGCGCGTGCGCTCCGCCAGCATCTGACCCTTGAGTTCGGCGGCGCCGAATTCGGTGACGATCACGTCGACATCGGTTCTCGCCGTGGTCACCGGACCGGAAAGCGTCGGCGTGATGCGGCTGATCCTGCCGCCCTTCGCCGTGGCCGGCAGCGCGATGATCGAGTGGCCGCCGCGCGAACGCATGCCCGCACGCACGTAGTCGACCTGGCCGCCGGTGCCGCCCATGTAGGCGTCGCCGGTCTGTTCGGCATTCACCTGGCCGGTGAGATCGACTTCGATGGCCGAGTTGATGGTGACGAGTCGCGCGAGCTGCGACAGCGTCGTCTCGGCATGGGTGTACGAGGTCGCGCGCATGCCGATCTTCGGATTGCGGTTGGCGAACTCGTACAGCCGCTTCGTGCCGATCAGCGCGCCGGTGATGGAGATGCCGGCATCGATGGTCTTGAGTGCATTCGTGATCACGCCCTTCTCGACCAGGTCGACGAGGCCGTCGCCGATCATGCCGGAGTGCACGCCGAGATCGCGGCGGTCGTGCAGCAGACGCAGGATCGCATCGGGCGTGGCGCCGATGCCGACCTGAATCACTGAACCATTCTCGATGTAGCCGGCAACGATCTTTGCAATCGCAAGGTCCGTGTCGCCGATCTTCGCCGGCGACACTTCCACCGGCGTGCGCGAGACAGGGACCGCAACATCGATCCGCGCAGCCGGCAGCACATAGTCACCATGCGTGAACGGCACCTGGTCGTTGATCTCCGCGATCACGACGCGCGCCTTTTTCACTGCGGCATCGACGAAATCGCTGATGAGCCCGAAGCTGTGATTGCCATTCTCATCGGGCGGACTGACCTGCACGAACGCGACATCGCAACCGAGTACGCCCGTCTCGATCATCGGCGCCACCTGGCTGACGTGACACGGAATCACGCCCAGTTTGCCCACGGCCGTCAGCGTGCGCAGCGCGCCGATCGCGCCCATGCTCGACAACCTGAACGTGCTCACTGCATCGGGTGTGAGGATTCCCGAAAAACTCGTGGCGGCGAAGGCCGAGAGATCGCCAATGTTTTCCGCCTGCGCGATCAGCGCCTCGACCAGCGTCGTCGGCTCACCGCAGGCCTGGCCCCAGACGATGCGGTCGCCGCGGCGCAGGAACCGGCCGAGATCGAGACTCGCGGCATCGAGCTTGACCGTCATTTGCGATTCACTAGCGCCAGCAGCGCCTGCGCCCGCGCGAGATGCGGCCGATCCAGCATCGCGCCCTTGTGGCCGATGGTGCCCACGCCGGGATTCGCGGCAAACACATCGACGATTTCCTGCGCGTGCGCAATCTCCTCGGCGCCCGGCGAGAACGCTTCATTGATGACGTCGACCTGCGCCGGATGAATCGCGAGCATGCCGCGCCAGCCGGCACGACGCATGGTGGTCGCGCGCTTGCGCAGGCCAGCTTCGTCCTTGAAATCGCCGTGAATGGTTTCGATGGCGGCGATGCCCGCCGCCGCCGAGCCAACCAGGCAGAGGCTGCGCGCGAGTTCGTAGGTGAAGTCGTAGCCGCCGAAATCGCCGCGATTGTCACTGGCACCGAGCGCCGTCGCGAGATCCTCCGCGCCCCAGGACATGGCGACGACGCGGGGCAGACCGGCATAGCTGCCGATCGCCAGCATGCTCGACGGCTCTTCGGTGGCGAGCAGCATCACCTTGGTCGAACCGACTTCGAGATCGAATGCCGCCTCGAACGCAGAGAGATAGTGATCGAGCAGTTCGGCATCGGCGCGACCACGCGGTTTCGGAAACATGATGCCGGCCGGCGCGCCAGGCATCACCGCGGCGAGATCGGCGAGCGCGTGCGGACCCTGGATCGGATTGATGCGCACCCATAGGCGTGCACGATGCAGTGCGTTCGCCTTCAGGAAATTCGCCACCAGCGAGCGGGCCTTCGGCTTCTCCGCTTCGGCCACTGCATCTTCGAGATCGAAGATCACGACGTCTGCGCTGCTCGCAGTCGCCTTCTCCATCTTGCGTTCGCTGTCGCCCGGTGCGAACAACCACGAACGCGCGTTGAAAACCGTAGACATCAACGTTCCTCGACGATCGCGGCGGCGATCTCAGTAAGACTTCGGGAGCTCCAGAACTTTCTCGGCGAGGAAGTTCAGGATCATGTGCGGGCTTACGGGCGCCGTCCTGGGAATCAGGACTTCGCGCAGCAGGCGCTCGACATGATACTCCTGCGCATAGCCCATGCCGCCCAGCGTCAGCATCGCGGTGTGACACGCCTCGAAGCCGAATTCACCGGCGAGATATTTACCTGCATTCGCTTCGACGCCGCAGTCTTTTCCCTTATCGAACAGCGTGGCCGCTTTCATGACCATGAGGTTCGCGGCTTCGAGCTGTGCCCAGCACTTTGCGAGCGGATGCTGGATGCCCTGGTTCTGGCCGATCGGCCGGTTGAACACGATGCGCTCGCGCGCATAACGCGCCGCGCGCGTGATCGCGGCGCGACCGATGCCGACTGCTTCGGCAGCCACCAGCACGCGCTCCGGATTGAGGCCGTGCAGCAGGATCCTGAAGCCCTCGCCTTCGGCGCCGATGCGATCCGCCTCGGGCACGAACAGATCCTGGATGAACAGCATGTTCGAATCGACGGCATGCCGGCCCATCTTGTGGATCAGTCGCACGTCGATCTTCGAACGATCGAGGTCGGTGTAGAACAGCGACAGTCCTTCGGTCTTGCGTTTCACCTGATCGAGCGGCGTGGTGCGCGCGATCAGCAGCATCTTGTTGGCGACCTGCGCGGTGGAGATCCAGATCTTCTCGCCATTGACCCGATAGCCGCCCTCGCAGCGCTCGGCCCGCGTCTTCAACTCCGTCGTGTTGAGTCCGACATTGGGCTCGGTCACCGCGAAGCAGACCTTGTGTTCGCCGCGCACGACGGGCGGCAGCATGCGGTCCTTCTGTTCCTGCGTGCCGAAGAGCACCACGGGCTGCATGCCGAAGACCGGCAGATGGATGGCCGATGCGCCGCTCATGCCGGCACCCGATTCGGCCACCGCCTGCATCATCACGGCGGCCTCGGTGATGCCGAGCCCCGCGCCGCCGAATTCCGTGGGCGTCGCGATGCCCAGCCAGCCGGCATCGACCATCGAACGGAAGAAATCCTCGGGGAACACGCCTTCGCGGTCCCGCTCGAGCCAATAGTCCTCGGTGAACTGGCTGCAGTGCTTCAGCACGGCTTCGCGGATGTTCTGCTGGTCGGGGGTGAGTTCGAAGTCCATGATTTGCAACCAGAAATTCTGATGGAGGTGCGGTGACCCGCTGGGCGGGCCTCAGGATTGGCCGGATATTAGCTCAATAGGCTGGAATCCGTACGGGGTCCCGTGGAGAATCAGCCGCCAACGTAGCCCTGGAGGATTCGAGCAATGGGTAGCCCCGCGAAGGGCACCGGCCCGCTGGCCGGCGTAAGAGTGGTCGATCTGACGGCGATGGTCATGGGGCCTTACTGCACCCAGATCATGGCCGACATGGGCGCGGACGTGATCAAGATCGAACCGCCCGAGGGCGACAACACCCGCAATATTTCTGTCGGCCCGGTTCCAGGCATGGCCGGCGTATTCGTGAACGTGAATCGCGGCAAGCGCAGCATCGTGCTCGACCTGCGTTCGGAAGAAGGCAAGGCGACGCTGCGGGCGCTGATCGAGAAAGCCGATGTCTTCATTCACTCGATGCGGGCCAAGGCGATCGCGAAACTCGGCTTCGGCTATTCAGACGTTGCCGCGATCAATCCGGGCATCGTCTACACGAACTGCTACGGCTACGGCCGTCGTGGTCCCGACAAGGATCTCACCGCCTACGACGACACCATCCAGGCGGAATGCGGCCTGCCCGCCGTGCAACAGATGCTGACGGGCGAAGCGAGTTTCGTCGGCACCATCGTCGCCGACAAGGTCGCCGGCATGACGGCGCTGTACGCCACGATGATGGCGCTGTTCCATCGCGAGCGCACCGGCGAGGGCCAGGAAGTCGAAGTCAGCATGTTCGAAACCATGGCGGCCTTCATGCTCGTCGAACACGCGAACGGCGCGATGTTCACGCCGCGCCTCGGTCCCGCCGTCTACCCGCGCACCGTGGCGCCGAATCGCAAGCCGTATCGTACGAAAGACAGTCACATCGCGGCGCTGGTCTACAACGACAAGCAGTGGTCTGCATTCATGGGCGCGGTGAAACCCGCATGGGCCAGCGATGCCTTCGCGACACTGAAGCAGCGTGCGCAGCAGATCGACAAGGTCTATTCGCTGCTCGCTCAGACTTTCGCCGAACGAACGACGCAGGAATGGCTGGACCTGCTGCGCTCGCTCGACATTCCGGCCGCGCCGCTGCGCACGCCGGAAGAACTGTTCGACAACCCGCACCTCAATGCCGTCGGGCTGTTCGAGACGGTAGAGACAAAGCATGGTCCCGTGCGCTTTCCCGGCGTACCGACCTGGTTCTCGCGCACGCCGGGACGCGTCGCCGGTCCGGCGCCGGAACTGGGAGAGAACACGCAGGAAGTGCTTGAGGAACTCGGAAGAAAGTGACGCAGGTCACGAGGGTCACGAAAGTGACG
>CAYWHG010000008.1:0-64984 GCA_964457865.1 uncultured Steroidobacter sp. | reverse complement strand
GCTCGAACTGACTCGGCTTCGGGTGAGAAGAGACGCCGTAGAAGACCCAAGTGGCTGCGAATCCGGGCAAGAGGAATTGCAGAAGTGTGAGGGGCTTTGAGTGACGTCGTCCATGATGGCTTTGACGTTCGCCGGGCAAATAATCAGCTGCGTAAGTTATTGTTTTATAGGATCAGGATCCTGAGGTTTTTGAAAATCTGAAAACCTGGGGGGGCACCCCACGTTGGGAGCAGGACTCCCCTTCCCGAGTGTGGTCCAATCGTGGTCCATTCATGGTATGATCTGTTCGCAACGGGAGAACGGCAATGAACACGGCAGCCAGAATGCTAAGCGAGCGTCGGTCGCAGTTCGCCTCGCATATCGCCAGCGATGTGCTGGGCCTTTGGCGCGCGGGCGAGCCGGACTACAAAAAGATTGCGGACTTGGTTCAGCTCTCGAAGAAAGATCTGAGCAAACTTGGAGGCGTTTCACTTGCCTCGGTACGTTTCGACCAAAACATTCCGCAGGCGGTGGCCGAACGCCTGCGAGAGATCGCCAACATTGCCAACCTCGTCGGCGAGTTCTTCGAGGGTGACGTGCACAAAGTTGGCTTGTGGTTCGAACTCGCTAACCCGCAGCTGGGTGGAATCTCGCCGCGCACCATGATTCGCGCGGGCCGCTATAAGCGACTGCTGAACTTTGTGCTCGAGGCGCGTGCGGCGGAGCAGGCCGCGGCCGAGGCGAAGGCTGAGGCCCAGCAGGAACCAGCCTCCCGGCCGGTGACCGCCTAGTCGGTGTTGCTTGGCGCGTAAGAAGGCATCCCGCAGGCGATCAAGGTCACCGACCCGCCGCACATCGGCGGTGCTCGACCAGTTCTCCGCCGCCGATCTTGACCGCTGGGATCAGTTGTCGCTGTCTGAGCAGACATTTCACGATCGCGTCTATTACGACCTCGAGCGCCAGCGCGCCGCGCATCACGACGCGCTCTGCGGAGCCTTGCACGACCTCGATCCGGTCAGCGTTGCACTCGATCCGCCGTGGTGTCGTGTCACGGACTGGACATGGAATCTCACGCCGCTGTCGCCGGCAGGCAGCCTCTTCGGCATCGGCGGACGCTTCAATATTGGTCGACAGCTCGACCGCGCACGTAGCCAAGCGTTTCCTTGCTTGTACATTGCTCAAGACGAGGCGACAGCGCGGGCTGAAAAGTTCGGTAGGTCGAGCAGCGGCTCCGATCGCATGCTCTCGACCTGGGATTTCGCATTGCGTCGGGCCGATGCATTCGTGACCTTCCCGCTGGAGGGCCGCGTCGATACCGTGCTTGATTTGCGAGACCCGAAGCCGCTCAAGAGGTTCGTCGACATCATCAAGCGATTCCAGCTATCGCCGGACACGATCAAACTCGGCAAGGCGGCCGGGTTTCCGACGCGCTCGCTGATCACCACCACGCGCGAATTGCACAAGCGGTTGCTGGCCGCGCCGTCTACGTGGCGCGCCGAGCCATCCAGTTTCGGTATTCCTGCACCGAATCAGATATTCGGTTATCTGGCCAAGGAGGCGGGTTTCGAGGCTCTGCTATACCCTTCGCAACAAGGTGGACGGTTGTGTCTCGCTGTGTTCAACGAGAACTTCGTTAGCGCGAGCACGAGTTCATTGATTCGCGTGCGCGGTCGTCCGCCGGCTGGCGCGACACATGTTGTTCTGGACCGTCACAATCCTTGCCTGTAGCGCACGCCAGAGTGCACGCACGTGTGTTGTGTCCAAAGG
Organism: uncultured Steroidobacter sp.; assembly: GCA_964457865.1. GTDB lineage: Bacteria > Pseudomonadota > Gammaproteobacteria > Steroidobacterales > Steroidobacteraceae > Steroidobacter. The sequence goes on along the minus strand of CAYWHG010000008.1, from coordinate 63,238 downwards.
CAGAAGCCGCGCTCTTCGGCCTTGTAGAGAACCAGGGTGGAGTCCGAGTCCGGGATTGGCCATGAAGCCGGAGCCGGCTGTCGCGCCGTCAGTGGCGATAGGGCTGAACCCGACGCAGGTCGAACATTTCACGTGCGCACTCAAGCACCTTGTCGTACTTGCCTGCGCTTGCCAGTTCGATGAGCGATTTGTTTTCTGCGATGGCAGAGGCGCGTCTCACGACGACAGGGATGCGCTCGTGCTTCAGATGGCGCTCCAGCAGATCGGTCGCATCCGACAGCGATGCAATCGCCAGAAGGCGATTGGAGGGAGGGCCCGCCTCCAGCCACTTATCGAAGGCCTGGCGCGAGATGCCGAACAGTTGTCCCGCTTCGGTGCCTGTCAGGTCCCACAGACTGACCAACCGTTCGAGGGGAGTACGCTGAAGTTTCTTGTCCAGCAGCGCGATGACCGACCGAAGCCATTGCGAATCGTGGGATTGCGCCAGCTTCTCGGCCACCTCTTCCGGCGATGCTTGTGAAAGTGCGGACGCCATGCCTCAACGCTAATGAGGTGGCAACCTCTTGCCAACTAATGGCAACCAAATAGCACCTCCGCATGGGTCTGCCAGGCGCTGCCCTGCCAGGCGTGGCGGGCAACGCCCACACATATGTATGTGTGCGAAGGCCAATATCGACCCGTAGGGGCTGGGCGTCCTTCGCCGGCTGTGGCTGAAAGTACCTAAGCAATTGATTTTAATGTTTTATATCGCAAGTGGGCAGGATTGAAGCTGCATATGGGTGTGCTGGTGCGCGTTTCATGCGAATCGCGGAGCTGACGCAGACGGGGCAGGCCCGAATCGGGGTGGGCCGAGGCATGCTGACCTGGCCGGCATGGCGGGCTCATCGGGCAATTCGCTCAAGCGGATCGGGACCGGCGTGATTCCGGATCCGGGCATCTGCAGGCGCAGCTCGTTGCTCACGCCCTGGGGTATGGATCTGTGGGTGGCGCCGATGGAGTCGGAACAGACAGCGGCTGATCTTGTAGAGATGGCACGGCTGTTCGCGTTTGCCCGACTCCGCACGTGGCCGATGCGTTGTTGCGACTGCCGTCGCTGGATGTCTGTCCTCGGGTATCGACACGGATTGCGTTGAAACCCGAACAGGGTTCGCGGTCCGCTTGTGCTTCGCTTGGGTCCCTGGAGACTAGGCGAGGAGCACGCATGCGAGCGCAGGCAGAGACGGGCAGTCAGGGACGTTTGCCCGCTGATGGTGAAGGCACTGCGCCGGTCAGTGCTGCCGATGTGTCGGCGCTGGAACTGAACGTGCGAGCCTTGCGTCCGTGGCTGTCCGATCCGGAAGTCACCGAGCTGTGCATCAACCGGCCAGGCGAGGCGTACCTGGAGCGTCGCAGCGGCTGGCAGTGTGAGGCGCTGCCGTTTGCGGACTTCGACTGGTGCCGGCGCTTCGCAAAGTTGATCGCCAATGCCACGCGACAGCGCATCGATGAAACCTCGCCGCTGCTGTCGGCATCGCTGCCGAACGGGGAGCGGGTGCAGATCGTGCTGCCCCCGGCCACGACGCGTGGCTGTGTGGCGATCACGATCCGCCGGCCGTCGGATCAGGTCTGGACGCTTGCGGAACTGGCGCAGCGCGGAGTGTTTCGTGCGACGCGCCGGGCGAGCACTGAACTCGATGCGACGGAGCGGGAACTGCTGAAGCTGCTGGAAACGCAGGCCTATGAATCGTTCATGCGGCTGGCGGTGCGCTCGCGCAAGAACATCCTGGTGTCGGGGCCGACGGGCAGCGGCAAGACGACGTATACGAAGGCGCTGATCCGGGAGATCGCACCGGAAGAGCGACTCATCACCATCGAGGATGCACAGGAACTCGTGCTCGATGCGCATCCCAATCATGTGCGGCTGTTCTACAGCAAGGATGATCAGGGACTGGCGCGAGTCAGCGCCAGGCAGTTGCTGGAATCGTGCCTGCGGATGCGGCCCGACCGCATCCTGCTGGCGGAGCTGCGGGGCGAGGAGGCGTTCGATTACCTGCGCAATGTGAACTCCGGACATCCCGGGTCGATCACGAGCATTCATGCGGCGAGTGCCGAGCTTGCGTTTGAGCAGCTGGTGTTGCTGGTGAAGCAGAGTCGCGGCGGGCAGGAACTGGCGCGCGCTGACATCAAGCAGCTGCTGTACCTGCTGGTCGACATCGTGATCCAGTTCGGCGTGCAGGGGCACGAACGCTACATCAAGGAGATCTGGTATGACCCGGCCCGTCGGCAGCGCTCGCTGGCGCAGGTGGGCTGAGCGCACGTCGGTGCGCGTGCCGGCGCTCGCGCTGGGCTCGCTGCTCGTGTGTGCGTATCTCGGCGGGTATGTCTTTCTGTGGTCGATGCGGCTTGATCCGTCCGCAGCGACACCGGTCACCGTGCTGCGGTATGTCTATTTTCATGCGCAGCGCGTGGAAGTCCGGCGGCGTGCGGTCGCGAGCATGGCGCTGGCAGCCGGCGTGGTGGGTGCGGTGACCGCGCCGTTATGGTGGCCGAAGCAGCGTTCGCTGCATGGCGAGGCACGGTTTGCGAGCGCAGGCGAGATCGCCAGAGCGGGACTGCTGGGTGAGCACGGCATCATTCTGGGGGAATGGCGCAGTCGATGCCTGATGCTGGATGGACAGCAGGGCGTGGCGCTCGCGGCGCCGCCGCGCAGCGGCAAGGGTGTGGGCGTTGTTATTCCGAACGCGCTCAACTGGCCGGGATCACTGGTGTGCGTCGATATCAAGAAGGAAAACTGGACGTTGACGGCGGGCTATCGGCAGCAGCAGGGGCAGCCGTGCTTTCTGTTTGATCCGTTCGCGGAAGATCGCGCGACGGCGCGCTGGAATCCGTTCTTCTATGTATCCGCCGATCCGCAGCGGCGGGTGAATGATCTGCAGCGCATTGCCGAGATGCTCTATCCCGACCCGCCGAATGTCGATCCGTTCTGGACGGCGTCGGCGCGTTCACTGTTTCTGGGAATCGCGTTGTACCTGTTCGAGACGCCGTCGTTGCCGGCGACGATCGGCGAGGTGCTGCGCCAGGGAATGGCTTCCGATGATGAGGGATTCGGGCAGCACTGGAAGCGCCTGGTCGAGGGCAGGAACAGCGGACGGTTCCCGTTGTCGCCGCAGTGCGTGCGGGCGTTGTATGACGTCATCGATCTGGCGCCCGTGACCGCCTCCAGCATCCGCAAGACTTTCACCTCGCGCCTGGATCTGTGGCTGAACCCGATTCTGGATGCGGCGACCTCCGGCAATGACTTCGATCTGCGTGAGCTGCGCAGTCGGGCGATGTCGATCTATGTCGGCGTGAATCCGGATGACCTGCACCGGCTGCGCCCGGTGCTGAGTTTGTTCTTCCAGCAGGCGATCGGATTGCAGACGCGCGAGTTGCCGGAGCGAAATCCGCAGCTCGGGCTCCAGGTCATGATGCTGCTCGATGAGTTCACGGCGCTCGGGCGCATTCCGATCATCGCCGAGGCGATCTCGTACCTGCCGGGCTATAACGTGCGGGTCGTACTGGTCATCCAGACGCCGGCGCAGTTGCGCGAGGTATATGGAGCGAATGGCGCGGAGACGATGCTGAAGTCGCTTGCGGCGCGGATCGTGTTTGCGCCGAAGGATTTTCCCGATGCGCGAGAAATCTCCGAGGAACTGGGTTACACGACCGTGAAGGTGAAGAGCTGGTCGCGGCCGGTGGCGGACTGGTTGACGGTGAAGGGTCGGCGCGGGCGCAGCGTGAACGTGAGCGAGCAGCGTCGGGCGCTGCTGCTGCCGCAGGAAGTGAAGGAACTGGGTGGCGATGAAGCCATCGTGTTCTATGAGGGATTGCGGCCCATCCGCTGCCGCAAGCTGCGCTACTTCTGGGATCGCCGGTTCATGGACCGGCTGCTGCCCGCGCCGTGTGTGGCGCGGCAGGCAATGGCCGGTGAAGCGGTGATGGCCGCTGCGAAAGATGCGCAGGCGGGTCATGCAAATGCCGCAGGGTCGTCTGGGGAAGAGTCGTCGTCCGCGCGCACGCGCGAGGCGACGCTTGCGGACATCGATCGCATCGAGTCGCTGACGCTGGAGGACTATGCGACGGATGTCGGGCAGATCGCCCTGCCGCTCGACGGATCCTTCACGGAGGAGGATCTGCGGATGGCGGCCGAACAGTTCGTGCAGAGCCTGCGTGAAAGCTAGGAGGAACGATGGCAACCGGAGCATCAGGTGCGGGGAGTGGCGGGTCCACGGGTGCGGCGGCGGCAGCGGGAGCACCGTCGGCGCAGGGACAGGCGTCATCACGTTCGCAGGCGACCGCGGCAAGCGATCGACAGGTCTCGACGCCGGCCGAGAACGCGATTGGCTGGGTGCAGGCGCCGGCCGGGCCGGAGTCGGAGGCGGCTGCGCCGGCCGGACGTGATGCCGTTCGTCGTCGGCGAAGCGCGGCGGGTCGTGGCGCGGAGGCCGACGTGGCGGTCGCACCGTCGAAGCCGCGGACGCCGCCTAAGGAACGTGCGCGTGCGATTCCGACGCAGGTGCGCGATCACTTCGTGCAGGTGGGACGGGATTTTTTCTTCTCTGATGGCGCGCGCGCCTTCACGGACCGCGGCCGGAAACTCTCCACGCCGAGCGAGAACACGCAGGTGATCCAGGATCTGATCGCCATCGCGCAGGCGCGTGGCTGGCAGACAGTGAAGGTGAGTGGCAGCGACCGTTTTCGTCAACAGGCGTGGGCGGCGGCACGCGAGGCGGGACTTCTGGTGACAGGGTATCGGGCCAGTGCCGTGGAGGAGGCGCGTCTGGCTCGCCGGCAGGCACATGAAGACACGTCGGTTGCGACAGGCAAGCGAAGCCAGTCGTACCGGGAAGAGCATGCGATGGAGGGCGTGCGTGAACCGCAGCCCGTGCCATCGCGGGCGCGTGAAGCTGCGCCACGGCAGCACAGCGGGCGGCTCGTCGATCACGGCATTGCGCCTTATCAGCATGATCCGCATGAAGCGATGTCGTACTTCGTGAAGATCGAGACCGACCGCGGTGTTCGCGAGGTGTGGGGTGTGGATCTGGAGCGGGCGTTCAAGGAGTCGCTGTCGCGGCCGCAGATCGGCGATGAAGTTGTGCTGCGCGCCGTGAAGCGCGAGCCGGTGACGGTGAAATCTCGGCGGGAATCGGGTGAGGGTCCGCCGATCGAGAAGGAGGTGGCGACGCATCGCAATCGCTGGGTGGTCGAGCAGCGGCAGTTCCTGGAGCAACGGGAGAAGGCGGCGCAGGTGCTGCGCGATCCGGCGGTGGCACCGGCGCAGGGCAGCCGGTCGCATCCGGAACTGGTGGGGGCGTACCTGCAGGTGCATGCGGCGGAACTGGCCGCAAAGCAGTTCCGGGATCCGCAGGATCGCGAGCGGTTCGTGGCGCTGGTGCGCAGTGCGCTGGCGGACTCGGTCGCACGCGGCGAGGCGTTGCCGGCCGTGCGGATGCGGCAGGCGGAAGTGCAGCGACGCGCCGACGAGCGTGGTGGGACATCAGTGCGCGAGTCCCAGGAACGATCGGGCAGGGGGCGCGAACGCTGAGGCCCGACCAGCGGAGAAAGTCATGGCACAGCGGTTGCGCGATGAGTTGGTCACAGGGCGGTTGATGGAGCACGGGACGGCGAACTATCGGTTCCAGGCGGATCAGCAGCCGTCGTACTACGTCAGCCTGCAGACGATTCAGGGAGCGCGCGTGTTGTGGGGCAAGGATCTGCAACGCGCCATCGGTGAGTCAGCATCACAGGTGATGGTCGGCGACATGGTCGGTGTGCGCCGGGTGGGTCAGGAGCGCGTCGATCCGTTCGTGAGTCAACACGAGGTGAATGACGCGGCGCCGCTCTATCGCAGTCGCTGGATCGTCGAGAAGCTGTCGTTCCTGGTCGAGCGAGCACAGGCGGCACGCAGGCTGCGCGACGATCGACTTGAGGCACAGGCACTCGCAAGGGAGCGCCCGGGACTCAAGCAGGAACTTCGGGTTGAACACGCAGCTCGCACATTGGCTCTGCGGCATCTGCACGATGAAAGGGACCGGCAACGATTTGTAATGCTGGTGAGGCAGGCGCTGGAAGGAATGCATTCGCGCGGTGGAGCATTGCTGCCGCTCTCGAATGAGAATGGGCAGGGCGTCGGGGATGAGGCGGCAGGCGTCCAAGCCAGGTTGAGATCGCAGCGGATGGAGAGGGGGCGCTGATCTGCAGTGTCTGCTGCGCAGGGTGGTCATCCGTCAACCCGAGGTTGTCGAGTGCGATCCGATCCGGGGGACACATAAACGAAGAGATACTGATGCGTTGATCGCTGACGAGATCACACGTATTGTTGGTAAATCGCCGACTGGCGCTTGTCCTGTCCGTGAGAATTGCGATCGGGTAGACCTGTGTCGCTTGAGATACCGGCCTGACAGGCTGTTGTGGCAGATCCGCAGGAGGCAACATGATTTGCGTTATCACGGACCCCATTGATCTGGCGAACTATATCGACGTGTTCAATCTGAGGAAGCGTCGTCCAGCGGAACGGGTCTGCCACATCAAATGGGGCGATCTGTCGACCATTGCACCCGCCGAGACGCTCTATCTGTTGGCGCACGGCTCTCCTGCCCAGGTGGAGGGATATGTGCCAAAAGACCTGGCAGAGCTTCTGGTAAAGCGGGGACTCAAGAAGCCCCTCAAGAAGATCAAGCTGCTGGTGTGTGCCTCTGGTGTCTACCAGTCCGAATCGGGCGGCAAGATCATCCCCTATTGCCAGAAACTGGCGGATGCCCTGGTGACTGCAGGGGGACCTGCCACTGTGGTGGTTGGTTTTGACGGCGATACTGCGGTTACGGACGGTGGTGGCAAGACGTTCGCGAAGGACAAGCGACAGAAGAATTACCCCAACTGGAGCGATTTCGACAAGACCTATGGAAAAGCGTTCGCAAAGCTGGATGCTGAGGCAGAGCGTTTGCCGTTCGGTGACGAGAAAACGATCATCAGGAACGCTGGGGTGTTGCAGGCCAAATCGGTGGACTGTTTCGAGTGGCTGTACACCAACAACAAGCTCTACACATTGCCGAGTCCAAAAGGAAAAACATACGGCATTCCCGGACAGAAGATCGCCGGCCGACCATATCCCAAGTAGTGGCGCATCGCGTTCGAATCGAACGCGGGCACTGACCTTGCCAGAGAGAACCGAGCTTCCAATCCGGACAAGGAAGCTGGCTCATGTAGTAGCGGTAAGCCTGGGTCGACAAGGCAATTCGGCGCTGCAGAACAAGAAGGGCGATCAGTCATGCGCTCTCGGTTTCCCATCCTGCTTGAGACCCTTGGTCTTTTGGCCTTAGAGCTGCTCAGTCCGGGGCAGCGGAACTGAGTTCCCGTGAATCGGGATTCGGGGCGCCTGTCACATGATGTGTTCGGGACCGTCGCAGAAGTTCGGTGCGCAGTATCGGCAGGTCGGCCGGTGCGGAAATGCCAAGCCGTACTTCGCGAGATCGGATGCGTGAAACCGAGAGACTGATCTCGCATCCCAGGTCGATGCGCTGGTTCAAGCTGCAGGACACAAGTGAGCCATGGGGACCGTTGTGCTCGTGAGCCGGTCCGATCGTGATCTCGAGTCGAACGATCGTGCCAAAAACCCCGACGACGAAGATTTGCGTGTCAGATCCTATGCGGATGGATTGTCCGGCACGGCGGGTAAGAACCAGGAATCGGTTGGAGTCGGTAGCGCGTTCCATTGCGGTCTCCCTGACAAAGCGCAAAGTCCATGTTGCCTGCGTAGATCAGCGTCTTGCGATCCGTAAGCAGTGTAACCGAACGTTGTCTTCGGTGAAATCGTGTCCGCGATCCACGGTGATGTCCAGAATGTACGGATAGCGAAATGGTACTTCGATCTTCGGTCGGGGCCGAGGCCATGAATGTAGTTGCACTGTTCAGGGACTGAGCAGTGCTTTTCGGCGGGCGCGCTGACCGTGCCTGCCAAGAGTGGGATCTGAGTGACGGGCGCTCGTGGGTCTACTACATGCCCGTGGCAGTGAGCACGGCTGCCAGCAACGTCTTGGGGTCGATGCGCAACGCCCGCGCGATTTCGATGAACTCGATGACGTCGAGACCGCGTTCGTTCGACTCGATCTTGGAGATATACGAGTGCGGGCGCTTGAGCAGGCGCGACAGTTCGCGCTGATTGATGCCTGCCCCATCGCGGGTCTCGGCAAGCACTTGCAGCAGCTGATTGTATTCCCGTGTTTGTCGGCGCACTGCATGCCTGCTCGCTGTCCTTGATTTTAGCACAAGGTGGGCGCCGCACCGATCGGGCAGAAATCACTTCTGTTTGGAGTCCACGGTCTTGCGGGCATGGCGCCTTCCGACGGTGCGACGCGGATAGTTATTGTAGTTGGGAATTACGCTTCGTGCCGAGGATGGTTTCGCGCGGTGAATGTGCGTTTGACGAATAGTGTTTAGGACGTGGATGCTATCCGTTTGTCGCTCGCACGACCTTGGCGAGCAACTTTACTGGATCGACGTCCAGTGCCCGTGCGATCTGAATGAACTCGACGACCGTAACCTGACGCTTGCCCAGTTCGATCATGCCGATGATGGATTGCCCACGCTTGATGCGGCTCGCTAACTGACGTTGCGTCAGGTTGGCCCGCACCCTCGCGGCAATGAGCACATCGCGAATGGCCCGTTGTTCATTGCTCAATTCAGACACGCTGGCTCCCATCAGTACACCGGCAGGAATGTTGCTTGATTCGATAATCTAATCAGGCGTAAACTCTCGGCCATAGATTGCTTGCGGGAAGTATAGAGGTAAGTCACCGGTTCAACGTACTTCAGGGAAGCGGCATCCGACGGTGCGGTAACACCGCCGGACGCCTGACCACAGCCAGCCTGACTAGAGGATGACTATGGCTAAGCGACAGTCTACGTCCAATGCGCGTGCCGTTGGAGGGGGACGGGCACCTGTCCGTCCCGTTCGCAAGACCGGGTCTGCAGCGGGGGCCGGACGTGCCCCTGGAAAGCCGCGAGCGCCGGCTGCCGATCAGCGACTAGCATCGACCCGGCTGGCCGCCATGCTCGATATGCATCGTGGACAGCTGCTGCGTATTGAATCCGTCGTGGGCTGCCTGCATGTGGCGTTGCTGCACGCGGGCGAGAGGGAGCCGAAGGACGATCCGAACTACGCGGGTACCGCAGGGATTGCGCTGGCCTTGGTGCGGGAGGCCGTCGATCGGCTGGATGCGAAGTTCGTCGATCCGCTGCTGCGACCGCTCCTGAGTCGCAAAGGCGGCACCGTTCCTACGTCGCCGGCCTGACCATGAGCGCCGTGATGGCCGTGTCAAGGCGGGCGGGCCGGCCACGCACCCATGCGTTGCTGCTGAATGCGGCACGAGTGCGGCGCTTCTTCCTGCGCCGACTGCCGGCCTCGTGTGAGGACGCGGATGACCTGACTCAGGAAGTGTGCGCGCGATTTCTGGCCATCCGGCACTGGGGAAGCGTGGCTGATGCCGACCGCTACCTGTTCGGCATTGCGCGGCACGTACTGGCGGACTTTCTGGCACAACGTCGTGCGCGTCGCGAAGTGTCGCTCGATTCGACGGAAGGGCTGGAGGGGGAGGGCGCTTGGTGGCCTGCCGTTGTCCACGATCCCGCGGCTGCCGTCAGCGACTCCGATCTCTTGCAGGTCCTGCTCAGGCGGTTGCCTGTGTCGCAGCGGGCAGTGCTCCTTGCGCACGAGGGCATTGGCTATTCCTACAGGGAGGTCGCCGATCGGCTTGGATTCACGGAACAGACGGTGGAGGTATATCTGAAACGCGCCAAGGCCTACTTGCGGAGCCTGAAGATTCGCTGCTAGCAGCCCCACTGGAAGTGCCGATACCACTTAGACAAGGGGTTGTCGAAGTTCAGTACTCGTGTGAGGAATTCGCCAGCGCATTCGAGTGCAGCACAGATCGCGTCAGGCGGGTTCATCAGAGTCCGCAGTGACGGGAGCCAACGCAGAATTCGCGGATTGGAGGTTCCGGCGGTGAACCTCCTCTCGCAGAATGTTGATTTCCGCGGGTGCAGTGATACCCAGTTGAATCTGGGATCCTGACTGGCCGAGCACAGTGATCGAGATGTTGTCGCCGATCTTGAGCTGTTCGCCAATGCGGCGCGTGAGTATGAGCATGGCCCCTCCATGGATCCCAGCGTGTGCACGGATAGCATAGCGAAATGGTGGTCCGGTGCGAAGCCTCGATCGCGGAAGGTGGAAATCCGAGGATTATGTTTACGTGACTACGTGAAGGGGATCGCGATGACCGCTATTCGTGCGCTGAACCCCACATTCGCTGGGTGAGCAGCCGTACGAGCAGTTCATCGGCGCAGGCGATGAGCAGTTCGTGCAGATGCAGTGGATTGCTCCGTACCCAGTCACCGAATTCCTCGGTTTCGGCTGCGTCGAGCGAAGCGAAGTTCAGTGTCCAGAAGGCAGCCGATCGGGCGGCTGTCCATAGCGGATCGTCAACAGGTGCGTCTGAATCGACTTGCGTGCGCTGGCAGCGTATGAGTGCACGCGCCTGCGTCAGGCAGACCAGGCGCAGTCCATAGCCGATGCTGTCGTCATCCATGAGGAGTCCGCCGGTCGCAACAACGTCCTGCAGTGAGCGTCGATGCAATCGTGGCAGCCGGTTGATCGACTGGTGTAGCGAATCGATCAGCGGAGCGAGCCGCAACGGTTCGCATCGTTCGTGCAGGGCGCCTTGCGTGATCGGTCGTGCGGCACGATGCAGGCTGATGAAGACACATCGCCACGGATCGGTGCGGATGCGTTCGAGAGGCAAGCGCTGCAACTGCGCAAAGCCGCCGGCGACCAGATCGTCCAGGCCGGCCGGATGTTGCCAGTGTCTCAATAGATAGCAGACGAGGAGGCGATGCATTCGCTCCACTGGTTGCGGGGCGAGGGCGCGCGTGTCCTTGTTCCTGGTTGATCGTTGAGAGAGCACTCCTGCAACTCGCTTCCGTGTTCACTGACCGTGTCGCAGCGATTTACGTATGTCGGGATAGAGCGGGAAAGTCGGAATAGAAATATTTGATTCCGACTTTCTGCTGCGTGGACGACTCAGTCTCCCAGCGAACGCACAGGCGTGCGCCGCACCTGGCGAATGGACCAGGAACACATACAACAGGGGGACAGGATGATGATGAAGCTGGTGAGCAGATCCATGCGTCGGATGAGTTGGCCGATGCTGGTAACGGTGGGGAGTGTGGTCGCAACGGGGGCGTGGGCCGAGGAGTTTGCGCCACTAGGTGAGCGCGTGCAGCTGGAGGAGATCGTCGTGACTGGCACGCGATTGCGCTTGGCACCGGGGGAGGCTGCGGTGCCGGTGCTGGTGATGGATCGGGCCCGGATCGATGCGTCGGGGGCAGTGAGCGTGTCGGATCTGATGCGGTTTGTGCCGCAGGCGCCGTATGTGTTCAGCGAGACGGTGCAGCAGGGTGGGGCGCAGTTCGCGCAGTTGCGTGGGCTGGGGGTGGATTCGACGCTGGTGCTGATCAACGGGCGGCGCACGGTGCCGTCGGCGGTGAATGCGGCGCTCAATGCCTTCGATCTGAATACGATTCCACTCGCGGCCGTGGAGCGAGTCGAGGTGCTGTCGGATGCGGCCTCGGCGGTGTATGGCGCGGATGCGGTCGGTGGCGTCGTCAACATCGTACTGAAACGGGACATTCCGCGGCCGGTCGCGGAGCTGAGTGTCGGCTCGGCGGAGGGCGGCGGGGAAGAGCGTCGGGCGTCGCTGAGCGGCGGCTACGCCGGCTCGCGGCTGCATGCCTCGCTCGTGCTGGACTACTTCGACCGCGACTACTTGTTGGGTGCGGAGCGCGAGCGCTGGGCAAACCAGGATTACACGCGCTATGGCAGCGTTGACTGGCGATTGCCGACCACGAATCCCGCAAACATCTCCTCGCGCACGGCAGCCAATCTGCCGGGCCTGCCCTCGCGGGTGGCCGTGGTACCGGAGGGCAGCAGCGGGATCGGGCTGACGCCGGCGGATTTTCTGCCGACGGCGGGGCAGATCAGTCTGGGAAGTCTGTTTGCTTATCGGTCGATCGTGTCGGAGGCTGAGCGGCGCAGCGCGTCGCTGTCTGCAGAGTACGAAATTGCCTCGTGGGCGTCCGCGTTTGCCGAGGCGCTGTATGTCGATCGAGTGACGCGGACGCAGTCCGAGCCGGCGACGCTGTTCGGCACGCGCGTGCCGGCGACGAATCCTTTCAATCCCTTTGGCGTGGATGTGTCCACGGACTATCTGTTCGTGGGGCTGGGACCGCGTGAGACGGTGGCGGAAACAGAGTTGCAGCGCGGCGTGTTGGGGCTGCGCGGCGATATCGGCCGTTGGGACTGGGAGGTGTCGGGCCTCTACACCGAAGAGACCGCTTCTGTCTGGACTGAGAATGCGGTGAACCTGGCGCGCGTGAATGCCTCGCTCGCGTCGACGGATCCGGCGCTGGCACTCAACGTATTCCAGGATGGGTCGGGTGGCAGCGAAGCGCTACTGCGCTCGCTGGTGAACGAGCCGGTCAGCCATCTCGAATCGGGCGGCAGGCAAGTGGGCGCCTTTGCGCGCGGGCCACTGGTGACCTTGCCGGCGGGCGAAGTCCAGGTCGTGCTCGGTGGGGAGTATCGACGCGAGGATCTGTACTTCGATAGCAGCGTGTTCGTCGATCACGATCGCACGGTGGATGCGCTGTTCGCCGAGGCGCGCATTCCGCTGGTGAGTGCCGAATGGCAGTGGCCACTGCTGCAGGAGTTATCCCTGACCCTGGCGGGACGCCAGGACGACTACAGCGACTTCGGCACGACCTTCAATCCGCAATATGGGTTGCAGTGGAAGCCGCATGCGAGCTGGCTCGTGACTGCTTCCTGCGGCACCAGCTTCCGTGCCCCGGCACTGTTTGAGCTGTATGGACCGCGGCGGGAGATCGTGGGCAACACGGTCAGCGATCCGCGGCGCAACGGTGAGTCGGTGCCGGTCACGCTCATCTCAGGCGGCAATCCGACGCTGGATCCGGTGGAGGCGGAGTCCTGGACGGCGGGGCTGGTGTTCACGCCGTCGGCGCATTGGCGATTGGCGGGAACGTACTGGCACACGGTGCTGGAAGGGCGCGTGGCCATCTTCTCGTCGCAATTGGTGCTCGCGAACGAAGCACGGTTTCCGGAGCGCGTGGAGCGACAGGCGCCATCGCCAGCCGACGTGGCTGCGGGGCTGCCGGGTGTGATCACGCGCATTGATATCTCGCGCATCAACTTTGGTAGCGTGGCGACGGACGGGATCGATGCGTCTGCGTCGGGCTCGATGGAAACGTCCTTCGGCGAGATCGGCATGGATCTTTCGGCGACCTGGGTGAATCGCTACTCGGTCGTGCAGGTGCCCGAGACGCCCGCCGTGGAGCGTGTGGGCGTGGCCGATCTGGACGGAAGCATTCCGGACTGGCGCGGAGTGCTCACACTGCACTGGTCGCGGACGGGGTGGGGCGCGTCGGTGACTACGCGCTATGTGCCGGCGTACGACGACCGCACGATCTTCGGCGAAGACGTCGGTCGCGAGGTCGGGGCGCAGACACTGGTCGATTTGCAGGCCTCGCTGGATGTGTCGCGGGCGTGGGGGGCGGACACATGGGTCTCGGGATTGAAGCTCACCGTCGGCGTACTGAATGTCTTCGATGAGTCGCCGCCGTTTGCCGAGGTGGCTGCGTCGGGCTACGACCCCTCGCAGGGCGATCTGCGGCAGCGCTTCGGCTACGTACGGCTCGGGTACGAGTTTTGAGCGGCACGCAGCGGCGGGTTGCACGGTGGCTGAGTCGTGCGTGTCCCATCATGTTGGGGATGACGGTGATGGGTATGGACGGCATGAGCCATCCGCAGGAGCGCGAACCGTTCACCGTGCGCGTGGCGCTGGAAACGACTCGCTTCATGGTCGATCGCAATGGCGAGGCCGCCGTGGTCTCGCCCGATGGGCAGCGCTATGTCGTCATGCTGGTCACGGGGGACGTGGCGCGCGATGGCGCGTGGTTGGAGTTGCGGGTCGGGCGGCTCGACTCGTTGGAGGGCGCAGTAGCGACGCCGCTGATACGGCTCTTCACCCATGCGCGCGGCGGTGGTTATGAGCGTCACCGTGGCAGCGAGACGCTGCTGGCGCCGTGGCGCAATGCGCCGCGCTGGATCGATGACGATCACGTGGCCCTTCTGTGGGAAGACAGTGCATTGCTGCGGCAGGTGGTGAGTGTCACGGTGAGTACTGGCGAACTTCGCTACCTGACCTCGCATCGCAGCGATGTCACTCACTTCAGCGCGCTGGCGGACGGTACGCTGCTGTATGGCGCGAAGATTCCGTGTGCACGCCGGCCCGCGGTGCGCGAGCAGGCGGAAGGGTATGTCGTCGAGGCCGAGGATGCGTTCGAACTGCTCTATGGCTGCGGGGCCTGGGTGCGGGATGAACAGGCGCTCTTCGCCATGACGGGGCAGCAGGGCGTGGCGCGTCAGGTAGTCATGAGGGGCGGTGATGCCGTGAATCGATCGCCGCCGCGCCTGCCCGCGGCGCTCGTTGCCCCCTCGGGGACGAAGGCGATTTTCGCCAACACGATCTCGCAAATTCCTCGGGAGTGGGAGAGCTACACGGCCGTGCACTTCCGGACCATGTTGCAGGCACTGCAGAGCGAGGGACGGAGCGGCGCCTATGCCTCGCAGTTCCAGCAGTTGTTCGTGATCAATGTGGCGAGTGCCACCGCGCAGCCGTTGTGGCCCGTGCCCATGGAACCGTATGAGCGACTGCGCCTGGCCTGGTCGCCGGAGGAAAAACGCGTGGTCCTGGGACCCACGTTCCTGCCGGTGGCAACGGCGGATGCGGCGGGACTTGCAGGTGAGGCGGTGGCGGTGGTGGACATCGAGCACAGCCGCGTGGAGACGCTGCCGATGGTCGCGGCCGAAGCGCGACGCATCCGGCAATTGCGGTGGGTAGGTGGTTCGCAGATCGAGGTTCGGCTCGATGAGGGCTGCGTTGTCTATCGCAAGCGCAGTCGGTGGCAGCGCGTGCCTGCGGGTCCATGTGCGCAGTCGCACCTGGCCGCAGTGGAAGTGCGGTTGGCGCAGGGGCTGAATGAGGCGCCGCGGCTACTGGCGCGCGATCTGGCGACGGGACAGCAAGCTGTCGCACTCGATCCCAATCCGGTGCTCGCGACTCGCTTTGCGCTCGGCAAGGTCGAGTGGATCGAGCGCGAGGTCGCGGGAACCCGCTGGCGAGGGCGCCTGTACCATCCGGCGGACAATGAGAAGGGGCAGCGTTATCCGCTTGTGATCCAGACGCACTCGCTCGCCGGTCCCGCTGAGTATTCGCTCTATGGACGCGGCGGGACGGCACCCGCGCTGGGGCCGGGTCATTCGGCGTACATCGCCCAGTCGCTTGCCAGTCACGGGTTCTTCGTATTGCACGGACGGGCCGGCAGCGGCGAGTTCGAGGCAGATCTGTTGGCGCAGACGCGCCGGCAGATCGCTGCAACCGAGGCAGTAGTCGAGCAACTCGTGCGCGAGGGACGCGTCGAGCGGGACCGTGTCGGGATCATGGGCTACAGCGCCTCGGGGTGGGATGTCAGCTATGCGTTGACACATTCGGACTTTCCGTATGCGGCGGCGCTGACCGATGACAACAAGGATGGCAGCTATTCGCAGGCGCTGGTGTCCGGCTGGTTGGTTGGTGGCGGTGAGGAAATGATCGGTGTCCAGCCCTTCGGGCAGGGGTTGTCGCAATGGATCGCCGAGTCGCCCGCGTTCAATGCGGACCGGATACGCACACCGTTGTTGCTGACGGCGACGTCCCCGGGGTCGGAACTGCTCAAGTGGGAGCTGTTCAGTCGCCTGCGCTTCCTGCGAAAGCCGGTGGAGTTTTTCATCGTGCCCGACATCGAACACGGCAGTCATGGACTGCAGAATCCGACTCAATTGCTGGCCCTGCAGGAGCGGGCGTTCGACTGGTGGCGTTTCTGGCTGCAGGACGAGCGTGATCCCGATTCCCGCAAGGCGGCGCAGTATGCGCGATGGGAGGTATTGCGCAGTCTGCGGGATGTCGAGTTGCGAGCGCGTGGCACCACCCCGAGTGCGTCGCCGTAAGCCGCCGCTCGCAGCAGACATGCTGCGGCACTGCGATGCCGTGCTGCGAGCGGATTTTTTGTTTCGCCGATTACGGTACCGTCAAGGCCAGGCGCGTTCCTCATTGGCCACGCGTTGTTGCATGGCCTCTACGGTAATCGATCGCGCGGCCACTCGACGTGCCTCGACTTTCTCAGAACTGAATTCACTCAGAAAGCTGCTTCCAGCACATTTGCTGAGAGCGCGTTGAAATTCCTTCGCGGAGCGCAGACGCTTCGCTGTCAACTATCTGTCGGCACTTCGCCGATCCTCTCAGGAGAACCCGGTAGCTGATTGGCGTTGCGCAGCCAAGCTTCCGTATCCAGGTGATTGAAGATCTCGAGGGCGCTGGTCCGCGAGCCTGCATTGGAGGCCGAAAGGGCAGATTCGAGGGCGGGTCTGGACAGCCAGTGGTCGCGAACCAGCAGGCCATCCAGCAGGAACTCGCGGATGAAGGATCGATGCAGCGCGAGCAGTTGATCGAAGAAGCCGGGCGCCCTGTCCTTCCAGCAACGTCGGCGGATGTCCGCCGGAACTTCCCGTGCGAATGCCGCCCTGGCGAGTCCACGCTCCACGCCTGCCTGGAAATGCACGTGCGACGGGATGCGCAGGCAGGCTTCGACGACCGGGCGTGACAGCAGCGGAGAGATCACCTGCGGCGCGTCACCCTGCGGCGGCACCGAGATGTCGTAGTACTCGGTGGGAGCGAGCAGCGCACCGAGCCGGCGTGGCAACGTTGCAGGCCGGTTCGATTGATCGAGCCAGGGATGAGGGGTGCCCAGTGGTGGCTCGGTACGAAGAACCTGCGGATCGATCAGCTGGGACAGAGGCAGGTCGTCGGCGGAATTGGCCGGATGTTGGGTTCTGCAACGGCGCCGTGCGAGGTCGCTCGCGATCTGCCAGAACGAGCGCTCGGTGTGTCGGGCCACCTGTGCGCACAGGCGAATGAGGGCGGCAGACCATCCATGGCTGGTAACGTACTCCAAGGGGATCTGTGCGATGCAGTCGCGACAGAAGCTGGCGTCGCCAGCCTGGCCGGTGAAGACGGCGGTGGCGTGGTGCTGATGGGCCAGCCGCCGTTCGATCGGCGCGCGCAGCAGATAGGGAAGCGTTGATACGGGTTCGGTCGTCGGCTGCAGATCGGCGATCTTGGCAAGTGCGATGTCCTCCGGCGTGAACGGGATCGTCAGGCAGTGCCTGTGATGCAGCGACGCGGCGGACTGTGCCCAGCGGCGCTCCGTGCCGGGGCCGCTGGGATTGAAGTAGACGTAGGGAAGGATGGCCTGCGCGTTCGCTTGGGCGAGACAGCCGAACACGATGGACGAGTCGAGGCCGCCGGAAAGCCGCATGAGCGCGGTGCCTGTGTGCTTGACCCATGTCTGGGTGCACTTGCAGACGGTGTCATGCAGCAGTTCCTGAGCGGCGTGTGGATCATGAGTCTGGGCGGCAGCAGTCATGAAGGCTGCTGGACGCCAATGAAGTTGCCGTATCGGAGAAACCGATTGTTCGAGATCGACGTCGAGGATCTCGCCGCCGATGAGGGCCGTCAGGTCCAGCAGCGGGCTGCGACGCAGGGTATCGATGCGACCGAGCAGATGGTGGTGGAGGTAATGCTCGCTGGCAGCGAAGCGCCGCCTCGTGACGGCGCGCAAGGTCGAAAGATTCGAGGCGAAGACTTGCACGTGTCCGTCCGTCACGTACAGACAGGGCAGGGTGGCGGTGGGCTCTCTATATATATGTAGGTGGCAGGCAGCAGCGGTCCGGAATGCGACGTAATCTCCCCAGCCATCGGGTGGGAAGGGCGGGTTGTCGAGGTCGTTGCCGCATGGGAAATAGGCGCCGAGGATAAGGAGGTCGCCGCGAGCGGCGACATGGTTCGCTAGCAGGTGACGAGGTCGGCAGAACACGCGAAGCGTGCCGTTCTCGAAGACTGTCTGCCAGCTGTCATGTACCGGGCGTCGCGATGCGAGCAGCCTCGCCTGCTGCACGGCCTGCGTGCCGTGAGGTGCGTGCGCCAGCGCCAGGTACTCGAACACGTTCAACTCTCAGTGTCACGCAATCAGGATCGGCTTGTATTCGAACACATCGTCGGGGCGCGCATCGAGAACGAGTTCGCCCGCCTGTACCCAGCTATGCGCGGCCCAAGGGCGCGTGCGCACGCCCACGATCCAGTAAGGATGCTGTGCATGCAGACCCAGGAAGTGCGTCAGGGTCAGCGCGTGCAGCAGGCAACGACCGCGTGCGCAATATACGAACGGTCGCAGCAGGCGGAAGGTGTTCACAAGACCAATGGCTCGTTCGGCGTCGAAGGCATCGCCATGGCGGCGGCGGTCGGACTCGATGTGTTGCACGATCTCGAGGAATGACTGCTTCGCCAATTGCCCTCGTGCCCAGCACCAGGCACGGATGAGATCCAGGGCGTGCCGCGGACGCAGAGGCAACGCGTCGTTGTATTCGTAGCCGGCACTAGCCGCCGGCGTTGCGATGTTCTTGACCGGCGACGGTTTGAGAGTCGGGCCCGCGCTTTCCTGGCAGGTAGTGAGCACGCCGGCCCGCATCAGGGCGCCGGTGATTGCAGCAATCTTGCTGTCGGGAAGCAATGAACGGTCGGGGACTGTCCGTTCGTCCGCCACCAGCAGTCCCAGGTGCTGCAATACCTGTGTCTCCTGCAGGCCGAGTCCGAAATAGCGGTTGCGCTGGAGATCCAGGCCGATCGTGTCACCGCCGGCGTGGCAGAGACGTACGTGCGGCGCGAGGGCAGGGTATGAAGACATGGCAGAGGGGCGTGCCGAAGCACGCCCCAGGCCTCGTGGGTTACACGAAGCCCTTGTCGCCGGCGAGATTGTCGACGCGAATCGGCTGTCCGGCTTCGCGCGTTTCGACGGTGGCGTCGCCCAGGTCGACCAGAGTCAGTTCGTCGTTCATGACAGTTCTCCTCGTTGCAGTGTTGATGGATGCCATCCGCGGTGGCGACAGAACCCTGCAGCAGGCAGTACTTGGCTGCAAGCGCTTGCTGGTCAGAATCCCTGGGATCAATCACGGTGGCGGGCTGCAGCCAGGCACAGAGACATTTGCGCGTCAGATGGCCGCGTCGCTCGATGCTCCGGTTTTCAACAGGTTAGTGTCGAGGATGCGAATTGCCACCGCCGCGCACACATCGCTGTGGTTCGATGCGTGGCCTATGAACGGCGACACTTCTGTTGGCGTGACAGTCTTGGCTTATTGCACGTGCGCAGTTTACGGCGCGAGGATCGCGGGCATGCCACGGCGACGCCCGCTGCGAGAAATGTATTCGGACGCTGCCACCATCCGGGGACGAGAGGGTGCGGTACGTGCGGTGGCCCCGTCTTAGCGTGGTTGGTTCACGGCGCTCAGAAGGCGCTCATGCCCGTCAACGCCCGGCCGATCGTGAGCTGATGGATGGTTTCGGCACCCTCGTAGGTGATCACGCTCTCGAGGTTGAGGGCGTGGCGAATCGGTGAATACTCGGTGCTGATGCCCGCACCGCCGAGCAGGTCGCGCGCATCTCGCGCCACCTCGATGGCAGCGCGTGTGTTGTGCCACTTGGCCATCGATACCTGCGTCGGAGTGAACTGCCCTGCATCCTTCAGCCGACCGAGCTGCAGTGAGAGCAGCTGGCACGTGGTGATCTTGCGGGCCATTTCGGCGAGCCGAATCTGCACGGCCTGCGTCGCCGCGAGCGGCTTGCCGAACAGTATGCGCGATTTGGTGTAGTCGATGAGCTGCGCAAGGCATGCCTGGGCTGCGCCGGTTACGCCCCAGCAGATTCCGTAGCGCGCTTGCGTCAGGCACGACAGCGGGCCCTTCAGTCCGACGACACCCGGCAGCACGTTCTGCTCGGGAACGACCACATTGTCGAAGAACAGGCTGGAGGTGATCGAGGCGCGCAGGCTCATCTTGTGTTTGATCGACTGGCTCGTGAAGCCTTTGAAGTCCTTCTCGACCAGAAAGCCGCGAATGCCCTGATCGGTGCGTGCCCACACGACCGCGAGATCGGCGATTGAACCGTTCGTGATCCACATCTTCGCGCCATTCAGGACCCAATCCTTGCCGTGTTTGCGCGCAGTCGTCTTCATGTTGGCGGGATCGGACCCGCCGTGCGACTCGGTCAGCCCGAAGCAACCGATGACCTCTCCCCTGGCCATCGGGGGGAGCCAGCGCTGCTTCTGGTCCTGCGAACCGAATGCGTGGATCGGATGCATGCACAGGCTCGACTGCACTGAGACAAAGCTGCGCAATCCGGAATCGCCACGTTCGAGCTGCTGACAGATCAGTCCATAGGACACGCTGTTCAGTCCCGCGCAGCCGTAGCCTTCGATGGAGCTGCCGAGCAGGCCAAGCGCTGCAAGCTGCGAAACCAGTTCGCGCGGGAACCGCTCGTGCTCGAAACACTCGGCGATGATCGGGATCACCTGCGCGTCGACGAATCTGCCGACGGAGTCGGCGACGAGTCGCTCATCCTCGCTGAGCGCGTCGCGAACGCAGTACAGATCGAGGGGATCGAGATGGGGCGGTGCAGTCATGGTCAGACATCATCGTCTTGTGCGGCGTCTTGTGCAGCGCACGGGCGCTCGCCGCCTGTGGATCGGCGGCAGCGCCCCTGGTGCGCGGGATCGTGCGGGTCTGGCGCTCAGCCTTTCGAGTTCGAAAGGTCGTGATGCGTTACTTGCCCCAGGTTTCCAGCCGAACCCCAATGCCCGGCCTTTCTGATCCTGATGCCAACGCTGCGTGTTTCCGAGATCAGCCGGCTGTCGGCGGTGAAGCGCCAGTAGCCGCCCAACGCGTGAGCCTTGTCGTGCGTCGCGTGAATGATCAGCGGGCGCTCGGGGTTGATCCGGGTGTAGTCATACTCGCCGACCGTGCCGCCCGCGAGCGCGACGAACTCGCGCAGATCGGTGTTCTGCTCGCCTGGATCATCGGATACTTCCGACACGACAAGGCGGCTCTTCACGCCGCTCGTCGTCCAGCCCTTCATCGGCTCGTTGTTGCGCGCGTTTCGAGTGCGGTCGCGCGGGCCATAGCCGAAGCTGACACTGGCGACCTTGGTTCCAGCGGGAAGGCGCGGTTCGAATGAGCCACGACCCTTGCTGCGGTCGTTCAGCAGAGCTTCGTCGCGGTAGCCAAATGCGGCCAGGTATCCCTGACTTCCCAGTCGCTCCGCCACCTCCGCATCGGGATAAGGATAACCCTCGTACCCGCGCTCGTGCACGATGGTCGATGCGAGCTGGATGGCCCAGCGTCCGTCGTTGTTGGTGACTGAGTAGATGCCATCGCAATCGAGCAGCTTGTGTCCATCCGGCGTGTAGCGCTTGAAGGACAGCGAGAAGACGCCACCCACGGGGCAATACAGGTGAACGTTGGCGCTTTCCAGCAGGTCGTAGGAGCCAGGGTTGATCCGACTCGGCCCGCGCCCGGTTGCGTTGAGGCTGGGCGGTGGATTGCGCAGGAACTCGGCCTCTGTGTTGAACACGAGGGGCTCGATGTGTTCATAGATGGCGAACGGGAAGTGCAGCGTCCTGGCGATGCCCGCTACATCACGTTGCGACAGGGCAGTGAAGTACTCGGTGACCAGACGGAAGCCCTCGCTCACCGGCACGGTGAAAGAGACGGGGAATCGCGAATCGGACTGGGCACCCGGCAACAGCTTCGCTGGCTTCTCGAATTTCCCGCTGCTGGCCGGTGCCGGCGCTGCCTGCGCAGCCGGTGCCATCAAGGCTGCAGACAGCGCGCCGGCTGCGCCCACCGCTGCGGTGCTGGCGAGGAATGCGCGGCGTGTCGGATCCTGTGTCTCATCACTGTGGATCGATCCGCGCTCGCTTGTTTTATCAATTTGCATCGTTCCCCCTAGTGGATTTAGGTTCTGCTCAGGGTAAATATGCCGCAGGCTATCGGTTGCTGTGAGGAATAAAGCGACTCGATTGATGACTTTATCGAATGGTGAGTTCATGCGACGCATACTTCCCTCGATCCGCGCACTCGAATCCTTCGAAGCAGTCGCGCGCTGCGGCAACGTCACGCGAGCGGCAGAAGAGCTGGGCCGTACTCAGAGTGCGGTGAGTCGTCAGGTCGCGAATCTGGAAGAATTTGTTCGCCGTGAACTGTTCATTCGCGATCGCAAACATCTGGTGCTGAACGAGACTGGCCAGCGCTATCTTGAGAAGGTGGTGCGGCTGCTCGATGAACTGGAGGCAGAGAGCGCCAGGATCACGACCCCGGCCGCGGAGGAGCGCGTTCTGCGGCTCGGCGTTCTGCCTACATTCGGGTCGCGCTGGCTCATGCCCCGGCTGAGTGACTTCGCGCAGCGGGATTCATGCGAGCTGCATCTGGTGAAGGGACTGGGCCGTCTGGACTTCGCCCGCGAGAACGTCGACGCAGCGATTGAATGCACGAACGGCGAACCAGCGGACCTCATCGCGCATCACCTGCTGGATGAAACGGTGGTTGCCGTCATTTCTCCGGAGCTTTTTGAGCGCAAGGAGGTGACCCGACACGAACTCCTGCACATGCCGGCACGACCTGATGCCTGGCGTCTGTGGGCGCAGGAGCGAAAGTCGTCGTTCACGCGCTCGAGTCTCACCTTCGAGAACTACTCAATGATGATTGAAGCCGTTTGCCTGGGTTTTGGCGTTGCCGTGCTGCCGACGATCTACGTGACGCGCGAGATCTCCTCCGGTCAGCTGGTGACACCGTTTGGCGAGCCGCTCGCGAGCGGACGCAGCTACTGGCTCACATATCCGGAACAATCGCGCCGCAAGAAGAAGGTTGTGGAGTTCACGGAGTGGCTGCTCATGCACAGGCAGACCGCCGCCGCACAGACACGCACCTGATTCGTCTGCGAAGCCGCGTGTCTGCCCATCCATTCTCAAAACTCATTATCTCAGAGAATTTAGTCACGTGAGTTGGGCGCGACATTGCGCCTACTATCCTCCAAGCCCGCACCGAGGGGCGTCCAGCGCAACGTGCAAGCGTACGGTGCGCACAAGCGACGAAGAGTGGCGCTGATCAGAGCCAAGAGCCGCTTGCATCAAGACCGGACAAGGGGGAGCACATGTCGAAAGCTACTATCGAGAATGGGCACAGCGAACCATCCAACCTTGCCGCTGCAGTGCGCGGCGTCCTGCAGAAAACGAGCTGTAGCGTCTGCGTCGCGGTTCTCGCATCGACCGCGGCGCACGGTCAGGATCCCGGGGAAGAGACGCTCGAAGCGGTGGTGGTGACGGGCACACGCATCAAGCGCGACGGTTACTCCGCGCCGACGCCGACGACGGTCGTGAGCGCGGAAGATGTCGCGCTCGCGGCGCCGGGTGTGATTTCCGATGGCTTGAATCAGTTGCCACAGTTTCAGGGCTCAAGCACACCGCAGGCCGGTGGTGTATCGGCCAACGGCGCGGCAGGATCGAATTTCCTGAGCCTGCGAAACCTCGGCCCGCAGCGGGGTCTCGTCCTTCTGGATGGGCGGCGCTTCGTCGCTTCAACGGATTCCGGCGCCACGGACATCAACACGCTGCCGCAGAACCTCGTACGCAACGTCGATGTCGTTACCGGTGGCGCATCGGCTGCGTATGGCTCCGATGCGGTGGCGGGCGTGGTCAATTTCATATTGGATGCGGATTTCGAAGGATGGAAGAGCAACGTCCAGGCGGGCACGTCGACGCATGGTGATGCATCGTCCTACAAGCTGGCGCTCGCTCACGGGCGATCCTTCGCCGGCGGCCGCGGACATCTGCTGCTGAGCGGCGAGTACTACGAGAACGAGGGCATCGGTCCGTACGACGACAAACGCGACTGGAATACGCGCGGTTCAGGTCGCATCAACAACACCACCGGCGTCGGGCCCAGGACATTGCTGCTGCCAGACGACGTGACGGTGTCGGCCGCCACGTTCGGAGGGCTCATCACATCGGGACCGTTGGCGGGAACACAGTTCGGTCCGGACGGAGAACCGATCCCGTTCGAGTTCGGTGACTACCTGTCTTCCACCTTCATGGTCGGAGGCGACGGCATCCGCAACGATCGAAACCTCTCTGCCGGGCTGACACGCTGGAATGCCTTCGTGCGTGCGGACTACGACCTGACGGACGATCTCAATGTGTTCGTCGAAGGCACGTATGCAGACGCGCATACGCAGTGGGAGCAGTACTACAACTACTGCTACACCTCGTGCGCGGCAACGATATTCATCGACAACGCCTACCTGCCGGAAGCAACCCGGCAAGCGATGGTGGATGCGGGTGCGACGTCATTCCGTCTGCATCGCATCCACTCCGAGAACTACATTCTGGCCGACAATCAGAAGGAGGTCATACGCGGTGCACTGGGTCTGTCGGGCCGGTTCGCCAACGGCTGGACCTACGATGCGTATGCGACGCACGGCAAGAGCGAAACCTACATTGCCAATCCGCAGACGATGCACTACCGACGCTACTACGCCGCGATCGATGCGGCGATCGATCCTGCGACCGGCGGGATCGTCTGTCGTTCCACTCTTTCCGGTTACGATCCTGGCTGCGTGCCCTTCAATCCGTTCGGCGCCGGCGCTCCGTCGGCCGAAGCCATGGCGTATATCTCGCCGACGCAGTGGCGCAACCTTGAGCTGAAGCAGACGGTGGTCGCGGCCTCGACGCAGGGCGATCTGTTCTCGGTGGGCGGCCACAATCTGAGTTTCGCTGCGGGCGTCGAGTGGCGTGAGGAGACGTCGGATCAGACCGTGTCGCCGATTGCGCTGGAAGTCAACGACTTCACGGGAATCCGCGGCGGCAACGCCAGCATCGAGGGGCAGGAGGGGCCGTTCATCGTCGGCAATCCCCAGCCCATGAGTGGCAGTTACGATGTAAAGGAAGGGTTCATCGAGCTCGCCCTGCCAATTCTGGAGGACCGTCCATTCGCAGATCTGCTCGAACTGGATGCCGCGGCGCGCTACACGGACTACAGCCTGAGCGGCGGCGTCACCACCTGGAAGGGCAGCATCAACTACAAGCCGCACAAGGATGTACGTATCCGCGCCACGCGCTCGCGTGACATTCGCGGACCCAATGTGGCCGAGTTGTTCACGGGAGCACGCCAGGGGATCGGCACGGCACGCGATCCATTCACGGGACAGACCGTCGATGTCGTGACGAAAACGCGTGGCAATCCAGATCTCGATCCCGAGGTCGCGGATACCCTGACCGCAGGTATCGTACTGCAGCCCGCCGCGTGGAACGGTTTCAGCATCTCGGCTGACTATTACGACATCGAGATTGCCGGCGCCATCTCCACGTTGGGACGCCAGGAGACGTTCGACCAATGTTATGCCGGCAATCAGATCGCGTGTGACAACATCGAACTGGTGGGTACGACCTATCGGCTCGACCTGCCGTTTTTGAACCTCGACCTGCTCGAGGTCGCCGGGTGGGACTTCGAGGCCTCCTACGCGCGCGACGTCGGTGCAGGTCGCCTTGCCGTGCGTCTGCTGGCCAACTATCAGTTCAAGTTCCAGCGAACGACACCCGGCGGCATTGTCGATGATCTTGCAGGCGAGGTGGGTGTGTCGGACAACCCGGAGTGGAAGGGAAAGTTCTCTGCGACCTATAGTATCGGCCGCTTCACGCTCTTCGCTCAGGAGCGCTACATCGACGCGGGGATCTACGACGTCAGCGAGATCGGCGGCGTGACGATCAATGACAACACCGTCGACAGCGTGTGGTACACCGATGTCACCGGCACGGTTCGATTCGGTGATAACGAGCGGTACGAGGCGTACCTGACCGTCAACAACGTGTTCAACGAAGAACCACCGTTCGCGCCGCAGGTGTCAGGTACGCATCTTGCGTGGTCGAACTTCAATCTGTACGACACCATCGGCAGATATTTCAGTCTCGGCGCCCGGTTCACCTTCTGACGCGAGAGCCCATGGCCGACACGAGCTATCTGCAATGGCCGTTTCTGGCGGACCACCACCGACGCCTCGCCGCGATGGTGGACGAGTGGTGCGCGGCGAACCTGTCTTCACCCGTGCCTGAAGCCGAGCACAGTGTCGAGCAGGAATGCCGGCAGCGCCTTGCCCGGCTGGCGAGCGGCGGCTGGCTGCGCTATGTCGTACCCGCGGCGTATGGTGGCGTGTACCCGTCGATCGATGTGCGGGCACTGTGCGTCATCCGCGAGGCGCTGGGCAGATATGACCCGCTCGCCGATTTCGTTTTCGCGATGCAGGGGCTGGGATCGGGCGCCATCACGCTCTTCGGCACCGAACGACAGCGCGCGGCCTATCTCGAGGACGTCGCCTGTGGCCGCAAGATCGCAGCGTTCGCGCTGACGGAAGAAAGCTCGGGCTCGAACGTGGCCGGCATCGAGACGGGGGCCTCGTGGGACGGCGAGGCATTCGAGCTGAATGGCTCGAAGACGTTCATTTCCAATGGAGGCAT
Source organism: uncultured Steroidobacter sp. (assembly GCA_964457865.1). Classification (GTDB taxonomy): domain Bacteria; phylum Pseudomonadota; class Gammaproteobacteria; order Steroidobacterales; family Steroidobacteraceae; genus Steroidobacter. The sequence continues at coordinate 36,664 of CAYWHG010000008.1, read as the reverse complement.
CGCCGACTTCTATGTGCTGTTCGCGCGCACGGGGGAGCGTCCAGGTTCGGGAGGACTGTCCGCATTCATCGTGGATGCGGACGCGACGGGATTCGACACGTCGGAAAGAATCGAGGCGATCGCACCGCATCCGCTGGCGACGCTTCGCCTGAACGCGTGCCGGCTCGGGGCGCAGTCACTGCTTGGCGAGCGCGGGGCCGGTTTTGCGCAGGCGATGGCGACGCTGGACGTTTTCAGGGCCACCGTCGGCGCGGCGGCGCTGGGATTTGCGCGTCGCGCACTCGATGAGGCAACGCGCCGGGTGATTGGACGACAGAGCCTGGGTGGAAGATTGGCGGACAATGCAATGATACAGGGCATGCTCGCTGACATGGCCGTCGACATTGATGCGGCCGCGTTGCTCGTCTATCGAGCAGCATGGGCACGCGACACCGCAGGCGTTCGCAATACGCGCGAGGTGTCCATGGCAAAGCTGTATGCGACCGAGGCCGCGCAAAGGGTGATCGATGCCGCTGTTCAGCTGTTCGGCGGGATGGGTGTTGTGCGTGGCTCGACGGTGGAATCGCTGTATCGGGAGATTCGTGCGCTGCGCATCTATGAAGGCGCATCGGAGATCCAGCGCATCGTGATCGCGCGCCAGCATCTGGCGGGGTTCGCGTGACGGACACCAGGGCACGGCTGGCTCAGTCACAGGCTGCGATTGCCCGTGGCGAGCTGGCGAACGCCCGGGGGATGCTGTCGAAGCTGCTGGCGGAGCCCCTCGTTTGCAGCGACGCGATGCATGCACTCGCGGTCGTGGAGCGCCGGCTGCGAAATCTGCCGGAGTCGCTGCGACTGTTCTCGTTGCTCATCGAAGCACATCCGGGCGACCCCGTCCTGCGCAACAACTATGCGAATGCGTTGCGCGATGACGCCCGATACGCCGAGGCAGCGGCCCAGTACAGACGCGCGGTGGATCTGAAGCCGGACTACGCAGACGCGCTGGTCAATCTGGGGCTCGCGCTCAGGTCCATGGGCGAGATCGGTGAAGCCCTCGAGGCGCTGCGACTGGCCGTGAAGATCGCGCCCCTCAGCGCCCGCGCCTGGCATGTGCTGGCTCTTGCGCACCGCGACAACGACGATCTGGATGCCGCGGCTGCCGCGCTCGATCAATCACTCGAACTGGTGCCGCGCAACGCCGCTGCGATGCAGGTGCGTGCCCGCATCGAGGCGGACCGGGGGCGACCCGCCCTCGGGCACTACCTGCGGGCGGCGCGGCAGGCGCCTCGAGATGTCGACATCGCGATCGGTCTTGCGGTATCGCGATTCGAGGAGGGCGATGCCGCGGGCGCGCTGCAGGATCTCGAGCGCTTCGTGGAAATGCACCCGCAGGCGCAGAAGGTGCACGTGGCGCTGGCGCGGTTGCGCTGGCAGATGGGCGATCGCGAAGACTTTGCGCGCAGCTTCGATGTGGCACTCGAGCGCGTGCCGGACCCCGGTGAGCTGCAGGTCGCGCACTTCGGGACGCTGATGCGGGCAGGCCGGTATGCGGCCGTACTCGAAAGATTGCCCGCTGCACGCGCTCGTGTCGACGCGCCTGAGCTTTTCGATCGCTATGAGGCGGTGTGCGCGAGCGAGTGCGCAGAGACGGAGCGTGCAGAGCGCGCGTTCCAGCGACTTCGCGCGTGGGACGATCACGGCGTGCAGACCGCATGGATACGTCATCTGCTGCGTACGGGACACCCGGCGGAGGCGGCGCGGTTCGGCGAAGCGCAGGTTGCATCGGGTGAGGCGCTGCACATCTGGCCGTATCTTCATACGTGCTGGCGCATGGTCGACGACGTACGCTGGAAGTGGTTGGAGCAGGCAGCCGACTGTGTGGCAGTGCTGGATTATCCGCAGTTCGCGGCAGAGCTGCAGGCGCTTGCGCGGGCGCTGCGCAGCCTCCACAGCGACCGTACTCATCCATTTGATCAGTCGTTGCGACACGGGACCCAGAGCGATGGCAATCTCTTCACGCGCAATCACCCGGCGTTGGTTGAACTGCGGGTTCGCATCGAGCAAGGTTTGCGCCAGTTCATCGACCGCTTACCGCCGCAGGATGCTTCGCATCCATTTCTCCGTCTGCGCAGAGAAAACTTCCGGTTTCTCGGAGCCTACTCGGTGCTGTTGCGTGCGAATGGATTCCACATCAATCACATGCATCCGGACGCGTGGATCAGCTGCTGTTTCTATGTCGAAACGCCCGATTGCATCGGCGCTGAACGCGACCACCCCGCCGGCTGGCTCATGATCGGCCAGCCGCCGCATGAGTTGGGCCTTTCGTTGCCAGCGACCTCGATGATCAGGCCGGCGCCGGGCAGACTGGCGCTGTTTCCATCGTTTCTGTGGCATGGCTCTGCGCCGTTTGCTGCCGGGGAACGGCTGACGGTGGTTTCGGACGTGGTAAACGCTTCATGAGTGCAAGTGTGCAGATGAACAGCAGAGGCAACGATCTCGCGGATGTGTTTCGTCGCCAGGCGCGGGCCCATGCGAGCCGGATTGCATTGCAGTCGGGGAGCGACAGCCTGACCTACGCAATGCTCGATGAGCGATCGAACCGCGTGGCCCAGGCACTGCTGAGAGAGGGCGTCGGTCCGGGCGATCGCATTGGTGTCCTGAGCCGCAACTGCACGGCGTTCTTCGAGCTTCTCGGCGGAGTGGCGAAAGTTCGCTCGAGCCTTGCGCCCGTCAATGTGCGACTTGCTGTGGCGGAGATCGCCTACCTGTTCTCGGACATGGCACCGGCGGTCATTTTCGTCAGTCAGGAGTTTCTGGCGACGGCGATGGATGCGCTCGATGGCATCGAGAAAATCCCCAGAGTGATCGTGCTGGATGCCCGTGACGGTGAGACCTCGGCCTACCAGCGCTGGAGAGATGCCGCGCCGGCGTTCGATCCGCGCCTCGAGGTCAGTGCGGATGACGACGTTCTGCTGCTTTACACGAGCGGGACCACGGGTCAGCCGAAGGGCGTGCGCATCAAGAATGAGAACTACAGCTGCGTGCTGAGTGCCTTTTCACAGGTGCCGGGCTTTTCCTATCCCGTCGGCGAAACCATCGCAACGACGATGCCCCTGTTCCATATTGCGGGCATCAATGCCGGGGTCTCTGGACTGTGTCAGGGTGGCAAGGTGCTGCCGGTACGGGATTTCGTGCCGCTCAAATTTCTGGAGCTCATCGCGAGTGAGCGGGTGAACAGCGCATTCCTTGCGCCGACGATGATTTCTGCACTGCTCAACACGGCGGAAGTGACACGCACGGATTTCTCCAGTCTGCGCATGATTGCCTATGGCGCCTCGCCCATATCCCGGGAAGTGCTCGCGCAGGCGCGGGAGCGTTTCGGTTGCGACTTTGCCCAGTTGTACGGCATGACCGAAAGCACGGGTGCCGGCACGTACCTGGATCCGGCAGCCCACGCGCTGCCCCACAAGCACGGCTCCTGCGGCCGCGCGTGGCCGATCATGAAGATCCGCATCGTCGATGCCGCCGGCAACACAGTGGCGCCCGGGGTGGTAGGTGAAGTGCTCCTGTCCGGCCACAGCATCATGGCGGGCTACCGCGGGCGCGAGCAGGCCACGCGCGAAGCCATTCGCGACGGCTGGCTGCACACCGGCGATGCGGGCTACCTCGATGAGGACGGTGACCTGTTCATCCGTGATCGCTGGAAGGACATGATCGTGAGCGGCGGCGAGAACGTGTTCCCCGGCGAGGTCGAAGATGCGATCGCCGATTGTCCGGGAGTAAAGGAAGTCGCAGTGATCGGCATTCCGTCGGAGCGGTGGGGCGAGGAAGTCAAAGCGATCGTCGTGCCCGCCGACGATCGCACGCCTGCGCCAGCAGAAATCATTGCGTGGGCGCGCGCGCGTATCGCCGGGTACAAATTGCCGAAGAGCGTCGATTTCGTCGGCGCGCTGCCGCGTAACGCAGCCGGAAAAGTCCTCAAGCGCGAGCTGCGCAAGAAGTATTGGCAGGGACGCGACAGACAGGTGAATTGAGCGGCCGAAGACGGCGCACGCCAAGTGGCGCCGGATGGGTCGCACACGAGCGGTTGAGATCTCAGGTCAGGTCAGATCAGATCGGTTCACCCGCTGCGCGGGCTCTGTCAACCTTGCTTGCCTCCAGTTCGCCCGCTCGACGGCTGACCACCCACAACAGTGCCACCGTGATCGGTGCAACCAGGTAGAGACTGTATACGCCAACCTGCAGGGATCCGGTCATGGTCGCGACCTTGCCCGTGAAGTAGGGTCCCAAGGCGAGCCCGAGCATCGTAGCCCCGAGAAGGTACGTGGCACCTACCGTGCCGCGCATCCTCGGTAGTACAAGATCCTGATACGCGGCGACAGTGGAGCCGACCCACATGCTGTTGAGGAAGTAGACGCACGCCGCGAGGATGCAGTACGTCTGGAACTCGTCGACCGAGAACATGGTCCAGAAGAAGGGCGTCGGAAGAATCACCGCGAGGATGCAGACAAAGTACCGGCCTCGGGCGTTGCGCGATTTCCAGAGATCGGACAGTCGACCGCCGAGGATGACGCCAGCGGCCGAGGCGATCGCGCTCGGAATGCCGATTGCGACCCCGACAGTTTCCTTGCTGATCTCGAAGGTGCGAATGGCGTAGGGTGCCGTCCAGAAGCTGAATGAATAGGTGAAGAACGACAGGCTGCCGAAGGCGAATATCGCCAGTACGACCATCGGCGTTCCCCAGATGAGCTGGTAGGTCGGCCGATCCGTGAATCGCAGGCGCTGAATCCAGGAAAACACTGCATAGACACCCACGCCGTAGCTGATCCACTGAGCGGCGTCCCCGGTCGCGAGGCTCAGCATTGTGACGGCGAGCGAGGTTGCGGCCAGCGCGAGGAGGTTGACTCGCAGGGCGCCGGGAAAGCGTGCGACGCTCCAAAGTGTCAGTGGTGGCAGAATCGCGGTGAGCTCTCCGCCGAATGCGCGCCACGCACCGGGCTGGGCCACCGGTGCAGACATACCGTCGGATGCTCCCCGCGCAGGCTCGCGCAACGTCCATACCCACACTGCAACCAGCAGCCCCGGCAATCCGATGCTGAGGAAGGCCGCCTGCCAGCCGGCCAAGTCGAATGGAGCGCCCCCATTGGCGTACGCCCGATCCCACGAACTGCTCAGCCAGCCTCCGATCGGCAGGCTCAGGCCCATTCCGAGGTACAGCCCGGCGGAGTAGATCGACATGGCCAGCGCACGACGCTGTTTGGAAAAGTAGTCTGCCAGCATGGAAAAGGCCGCGGGAGAGGCCGCTGCCTCGCCGACACCGACGCCGACCCGAAACATCGCAAGCTGTGCGAAAGAAGTCGCAAGCCCTGAGGCTGCGGTCATTGCGGACCAGATCGCGAGCCCGAGGGCCATCAGCCGTCCGCGGTACCAGCTGTCCGCCAGCCGGCCGAGAGGGATGCCGAACAGCGCGTAGAACAGGGCGAACGCAGTGCCATAGAGGTAGCCCAACTGGGTGTCGCTGAGCGAGAGATCTGCTTTGATGTCCTCCGCCAGGATCGACAGGATTTGTCGATCGATGAAGTTCAACGCGTAGACGACGAACATGAGCGCGAGCGCGTACCAGGCGTACGCGCCCTCAGTGCGTGCGACGTCCCGCTCGATGGTTGTTGTGACCAACGATCCCCCTCCACCTATTGGTTCTCGCGACCCCGCGATGCTACGTACTGAGGGCGGAGAGATGGGTGCGTTAAATCACTGGTGTGATGAGTTTTCCTCAACGGATGGGATACAAAAACGAGCGCTTTGGCGTACAGGATCGGCAGGGTTTTAGGATTGGCCTCGCGTGGATCGCGAATTGTTTGAAGGTCGCTTCATCAGAACCCCCGATGTCGTCCGGTGACGTGCAGATGAAGTCGACTTCGAGCTCGGTTGTCACTGTGCTGGGCATGCTGCGTAGCAGTTTTCCATCGCGGCACCTTTTTCGTTGACTATGCACGTCTCGCCGCCACGTTGAACGCCGCCTCTACCCACGTTCCCAGCTTACCGTACTCCCAGGAGTACACAGGTACTCCAGCTTCTGCCAGAGCAGTGGGCACAGCACCTGGAGAATCGAGCTGACCATTTTGATCTTTAATCGAATCGACGCGAATGCCGAGCAGACCGCTGCCGCGGGCAAGACTTTGCCGAATTTCATAGTCCACGTATTTGCGACTTGCTGTTTGTGCCCCGATGAGCACAACTGTTACGGTCGTTCCGTCTAGTCCTCGATCGATGAGAGCTTTAATCGCGGCCTCTCCCTTCTTCTTAGTTTCCTCCCAAAGCGAGGCGTCGGCGAAACCGGCCGCGGCCACGCCCTCTATCATTCCGCTATTGCGGATCACGTTCGCTCGCCAAAGGTCCCGTTGATAGTGAAAGCTAAAGAAGACTCTACGACTCATGTTTATCCTTAACTGGCATGCGCTGCGAGAATGTAGTGGGTGGCTCCAGCGTCCACTGTGCCGTCACGATGGTCGATGACCTTCTTAAGACCCGGGTTCCATTTGATAGGCTGTTCGGCGGCGCCCGCTAGATCCTTCGATCGGGAAAGATGCTCGAAGAGTATGTTGACGCACGCGCCAATGTCTGCCGTGCCGAACAGCATCACGTTGTCCTCTGCCGAGAGAAAGTTTCCGAGACTGTGCGGTACAAGCTTCGATGCGAGATCCCTGGAAAAGCCTCCGAGGCCGCCAATCAGAAAGCGAGGGATGCCCTTGTCGGCGGCCATGCGCATTTCCTCAGCAACTCCGGGCGTCTTACCATCACCTTCATGAAGCTTTCCTCCGACTGCCACCATGACATTCTGCGCGTCGATCAAGACGCGGCGCACCGCGGTCAGGCTGCTGTTGAACGTGTGCGGATCTTCCGGCCCTTCGGTGCCGATCTTCTTTGTGATGATGAGTTCGGCAATGTCGGTAATCGATTGTTCATCGTCTTCGCCCATCGGCCACAGCTCTGACCGGACCAATGTCACGGGACGTCGCAACCGATTGGGGGCGTGAAGCCGTGCTTGGTGCAAAATAACGGGCGTGAAAGTTGGGTGCGAACCGTGAACAATCCGACCACCGTACTTGAACACGAGTCCACAGAAGAGGGAGACGAACTCGAGAATGGCGCGGTCCATCGCAGGCTCAGACCATTTTTCGCGCTCTGGGATGGCACCCGAAATGCCGATCTCGTATTCCTCCAGCGACACATTGAGTCGAGCGACGCTCATGGGCGCTCCAACGCCGTGAAATTCGAGTGAATGAGGGCCGCGAGTTCCTGGTGATGAAGGATTAGAAATCGCTCATCTCCATCCGGATCATGAATGTCTAGGAGCGCGTTATCTGGAAGCAACGGACCGTCGTAGATGTAGAGAGAATGGTTCGCCCAAGGAGAATTGCGAAGGAAGTCCCGGAAACGATTGAGTGCTGGCCCGTATATCTGCTCGAAGATAGAGCAGTGGCTGAGTATGCGCGTGATCAGGCGGGCCCCCTGTTTGCGGGAGCTGCGGTACATCAGCTGCCGTTCGTCTAGCACATCCCACGCGAAGCCTCTCGACTCAAAGACGTTTCTAACTAGGAAGGGTACTCGGCATCGTCGGCGAAATACCTCACAGAGAAATTGCTCAGCAGCTCTCGTAATTAGGTCTAGTTCAGCAGGAGCCAATGGATCCTTTGCGTTGGCGGGCAGTGGAATGTCTTCCCATCGCTGTAGGCTCAACAGAGACCTGAAGCGCGGCCCCTTGCTTGGTTCGCCCGCGGCCCTGAAGCAGATAGGTAACACAGGCAGCATGATGCCATTGGCGATATCGACCTCATGGCGGATCCAATCTGAGGTGAGTACATCCGGTGTGTCGATCAACAGCAGCAGGCTCGCGCTCGTCAGTGCTTCAGCGATCTGCTGTTGAACGAGGCTGCCCGGGAGAATCTTGGTATCACCATCCAGGTCCTTCGCTTGGTCGAGATATGGAAGGTAGCCGATGCGCGTGAAATGCTCTTGGAGCTGAGCCGCTATATGCGCACCGTCTGTGGCCCGATGCGAGAGAAAAATTCTGGCGTCCCGCCCTTGCAAGCGAAAGCCCAGCATGCTGCCGACGCGACGTGTCAGGCGGCCATCCGGGCCAGGCGAGTTTGAGTCGTACTGAAGTGCCTTGTACTTGTCAGCGGGTGGAGGTGGAACTCGAAAATCCGGAGAGGTAGCCACCGGCAGGATCAGTCCGTGATTGGGACGATTCTTGAGGTAGTCGGCGATGAACTCCTGACCCGATTTCGGGAACGTGTCGCTCTTGAAGATCACGATCAGCAAGTCGTCGTACGCGGGCGCATCGGGCCAAGCGGTCGCCGCATCGGCTAGATCTGCACGCACTGGAACGCGGCCGCTAAATGACGCGACAATGTCTTGTGTTGTTTGGTGAGCGCAAATCTCGCAACCAAGCTCGTAGAGAATGAGGATCATCCGATAGCCCCTGCCGATATCGGAATCGGCAGTTCAGTTCTTGTTCCGTATGTCAATGGCCTCTTCGACCGCCGCTGATAGGTACTGCCGAATCCAGTCGTACCGTGCCTGGCTATTGATTCCCGGCGGGTTATAGCTGTTCACGATCGAGGAGAGTTTCCGGCCGGTGCTGCCGTAGCCGATATAGTCGAAGGGATTACTTCCGGCGGCTGAGGTCTGACCGTCGGCGTTCTTCAAGCCATGAATATAGATTCCGACCACTCCAAGGCCGTCGTTCCACGCCTTCACGATTTCATGGTTGATCCACTTTCGATCCGCAGTGTTGGCGCCTATCAATACAACCGCGCATGTCTTGCCGCTCATCTGGTTGCCAATCCATCGCTTGATCGCCTCGTTCCCACCTTTGGTCACAGATTCCCAGTCGTTGTCAGAGGCTGGCTTGTTGCCTTCGACAGCACCAATGTTTCGGACCGTCGCCGCCCGCCAGCAGTCTGGCATGTAGTGAAAGCTGTAAAAGACCTTTCTTGCCATTTGCTAAGCACTCTTCCGAGGAGCCTTATCGATCCAACTCGCGATGTTCTTGCGACCGTCATCGGTCACCCAGTCATAGATGGGGACCGTCAGTTTGTTTGAGAGAGCCGTGGTTCCGAAAATGCCGCCTTCAACTTCAACCGCATCGAACGGGTTGGATCCGCCAAACCACTGCACTTGGCTATTCTCGTCCTTCATGTTGTGGATCCGTATGCCTAAGAGGCCGTTGCCGCGGTTGTAACTCTGCAGAATTTCGTATTGAACATAGGGGCGGCTTACGGTTTCCGCACCGATCAGGACGATCGTGGTCGAGGTTCCCGTCAGCTGGCCATCGATCCAGTTCTTGATGGCCTTCGCGCCTTGCCGCTCGACTTTTTCGAAGTCGGCCTTGTCTACGAAGCCGGTGGCCTCCTTTTCGCCGCGCACAACCCAGCAGTTGCGAATCTGCATAACGCGCCAGACATCGGCGTAGTGGAAGCTGAAGAAAACCTTGCGAGCCATTGCTTCATCTCGATCTAGGAACTCGGACCAACTACAACCAGCGCAGCGAGCGACCGCTTGATCCACCTGCTTCGAAGAGCTGCACGTTGCCACTCGCCATTTCATCGATCCGGCGATACAGCTGTATGTACTCGTTGCCGTGCGTGGTGTATCCCTCGCTTGTCGGGATGACGAGGATGCTGTCGATGTTCTTCTTGCCATCTGCATAGCCGATCTCCCACGGACACCAGCGGGAGGTCATGGAGTTGCCGGTCGCGAAAAAAAGGAAGAAGTCCGAGGCAACGATCCTGCGCTTTATGCGCTCCGCCGTTTCTCGATTGGGCTGCGCCGGCATCTCGGCATCCTCCCAGTCAACGTAGATGTCGAGTCCGGCCGCGCGCAGGTGCGCAATAAGTCCCTTCACCAGGTCTGCATCCTTGTGACTGTGGCAAAGGAACCCGGACTTGATACTCAGCGCTTTTGCCTCTTGTAGCGTTCGAGCGCGCTGCCCTTGGTATTGCGCACGGGCTCGACGCAGAGTATCTAGAGGTATGGCCATGGTGTTTACCTGGATTGGGCAGTCACGCTACCGACGTGTGGGGCACATGAAAGTATCGAGGCTCGTTGAGGCGGCGCTGCGAGGAATGAGACTTTGTAGATCGCGAGCCGCCAATGTGCATGATCGGCTTGCTCGCCTGTCGATCTTCCTGCGTGCAGAGGGGGATGGGCGGGCACGTCGTGGGTGTGCAGGCTGTCGATATCCGCTGGGACGAATCGGTTTGCCGCTGAGCATAGTGATCTCCGTATCCACGTGATTGGTTCCATCGTCTAGATCGTATCAACGGTAGTTCGATGCTCGCTAGTGTCGAGAGATTTTCCAGCGAAAAAGCGTGAGGCCGTCGTCACGCACCATAATCTCGTGCGCTTTTTCTTCTTTGTGTGTCATGTGCCGGAGCTGATCTCTGACGAGCTATCTCATACTCGCGCGAACAGCAGATGCAGCCGTTAGCAGTTGTGTACACCCGTGGCAGCGGACGTCGGCGGAGCCAGTAGAGGGACACTGGTCGATAGAGGACGGCCATGTCTGCTTCTGGCCGAACAGAGACATGACTCTCCGAAGCTCTCACCAATTCCTCAATGCGCAGATTTTCCACTGCGCCGCCTTGAAATCTGCACTGACACCGCTACTTGATCACCGATAGAATTGTGATATCGGCGCGCGCTTCGGTGGGCGGTGCGGGTCGGCTACAAGCCCACGGCAATTGAAGGAGGTGATCCAATGGCAAATTCAAACGTTGGTTCGGTTGCAACTCTGGGTGGTCTGGTTGGCGAGGTTCGTCGCTAGTCGACGATTCGCGTTGGCCGGACAGCCTCAGACGATGCGCGCAGGCTTCGTCACGCGCGCGACCGAGGTCCCAACGGACTGACGCTCCGATGCAGTTGCCGTGCGGGTACCTTGTCCGCATGGGTCCATGCTCGAGCAGGGAATGGCGGAGTCCGTAAGGGCTCCGCCGTTTTCTTTACTCCACGCACATTCCTACGCCGAGGGTCGGTGCGGGTCGCGTCGCGCCGCCGATGGGCTGGAGGAGTATCAGGTTTGCATATCCACTCTTGGCTGCGGAAATCGATTGAGGGATGAAGAACGCGCCGCAGGTTTCGGACGAGGGATCGCTGATGTGCGATCCCGCGTCCTGTCCGCAGACACTACGTTCCCAACGGGCGCAGGTAGGTCAACGCGTCGAGGCGGAAGAGTTCCGGATGGCGCTCGCGGTGGCGCGTGATCGCCTTGGACAGGGTGGAGGAGTCGCGTCGCAGTATTCGCGCGACCTCGGCGAGCGTTGCCATGCGCCGTTCGACCGCATGCCAGGCGATCAGTGCACGGGCGAGTGAGGCTGCGCGGCGGCGGGAGAGCGAGAGGATCTCCTCGCGCGTGGTGTCCTGCGTGAGGGCGATCGCATCGATCAACTGGGACAGCGTGATACGCGGCTGTCCGGGTCGATGCGAATGTCGTGGGCGCGATGTGAAGTCCGGATTGCCGAGCATCCGCGTGTGACGCGTGCCGTTGCGTCCCAGCAGGTCGAGTTCTTCCACGGTAGGTTCGGCAGCGAAGTAGGCGTCCTGGGGTGTTCCCCGCGCGATGCCCCGATCGTCCAGCAACGTTCTCACCATGTCCGTGTCGAGCCAGGGCGGTTTGCGGGTGCTGACATAGGCACGGTGGCTGGAGTGCGAAAATGCCTGCGGCGTCGTACAACAGCCGGCGCGCACCGGTGCATGGTGGATGTAGCGCACGAGTGCAGGTAGCCAGATCTGCGGATCGATCAGCAACGACTGGAAGCGCTGCGAAAAGAGATGGCCGCGTTCGCGGCTGTGCGCATGGACGTGCCGCGCATACCGGCTCGTGAATCCCTGCATGAAACGACTGACGGAGACGTGGCGGGTGCGCACCGCCAGGTGCAGTTCATGGGGCAGCCAGCAATAGGCGAAGACCCTGGTGTGCGTGCGGCGTACCGTGCCTGCGAGCAGCGATTCCAGATGGGCGTAGTCGCTGTCGGTGGCAAAGAGGGGTTGGTGGCGACTGGTGACCTGCAGCAGATAGTAGGTGCCGTCAGGGATCTGGATGCGAGGTCGACGTGACACCGCGCGAGCTACCCATCAGTCGTTGGCGGCGTAGTAGCGACGCAGCTCCTCGGCGATGGCCGGCGGCAGTGCGTCGGTGGTTGCGAGGGTGCGCGAAGGCGACTCCAGGGCGATGCTGGGATCCTGGCCTTCGTAGTGGCCGAGGTTCGGCCGGTGCAGGCGATAGCCAATGAGATCGCGCACCGGCGGGGAGAAGCTGCGGGCGATGTCCGGCGGATAGGCGAGCGAGGCGTTCTCGTAGGTGCGCAGCCAGCCGAGGCTGTAGCTGAAGACGAGGCCGGTGCGCGGCTCGGTGCTGCGATTGGTGCCGCCGCAGTGGGTGACGGAGCCGAGATAGATGAGGGCAGAGCCAGCGGGCATCGCTGCGCGAATGGCCTCACGGGGATCTGCCTCGCGCGGCATGGCGCGGTGCTGGCTGCGCGGCCAGAGCAGCGTTGCGCCGTTGTCCTCGGTGAAGTCGCTCAATGCCCACATGACGTTCACCATGAACTCGGTGTGTTTGGGGCAGGGCCACATTTCATCGTCGCGGTGCGGAATCTGCTGGCGCTCGCCCGGATGCAGGCGGATGGCCTGCGCGAGGTTGAGCTGGTAGCCGTCGCAGTGCGGGCCGAGGATCTCGTCCATCAGTGCGGTGATGGTGGGATGCAGCAGCAGCTCATGGGAACTGGGGGACTTGAACAGGACGGCGTTGATGCGCGTGGTCTGCCAGCCATGGAAGTCCCCCTCGCAACGCGGGGTCGCGTTGAACCAGGAAGCGAGTTCCAGGTTGATGCGTGCAATCGATGCCGGCAATGCCAGGTGTTCCAGAATGAGATAGCCGTGGGAGCGCAGCTGATCGAGAGCGGCGAGCCGGTCGGGCTGGTCGTTCGTGGGGAAGGGGATGAGCGACGGTTCGGTGGCCATGGCGGTGTCCTCCTAGGCGGCGAGGCGGAAGGGACTGACGAGGCGGGTGATGGGACTGGCGACGCTGAAGCGCCGGCGCAGGGTGCGAAGGCCGTTGAGATCGATATCGACACGGATGGCGGTGAGCGTGTCGGTGCCGTCGGCGAAGGTGGGGCCGAGACGGCTTGCATGCCAGCCACAGCCGAGGGCGAGCGGCAGCAGTGCGGCGTTGGCGGTGAAGATGACCTGCTCGATGTCGTAGAGCAGCCCCGTTTCCAGGATGCCGCAGAACACCTGCCACAGCAGGGGCAGTCGTTCGCGACGCGTCAGCGTCGGTGCCGCGCAGAAGCGCGAGGCCTCCCAGATGTGGTGGCCGCGCGGTGCGCCGCCGCTGCAGGTGTGGGCGAACAGGTCGCCCATCAGGTGCGGCCGTGTCGTGGGCAGCAGGCGTGCCGAGGCCAGCACCGGCGAGCGTTCGCTCGTTCGGGCGATGAGGTACGTGGTGTCGAGGCCGTCGTAGGCGTCGATCTCCTGGTCGGCAACGACTGGCACACGCCAGCCGAGGCGATCGACGAAGGTGGCCTTGCGATGCCGGTACATGGTCGAAAGATCTGCGTCGAACAGATCGCGGTTCTCGGCATTGACGATGTGGATCATGTGGCGACCTCCCAGTCCCGAGGGCTGAAAGGTTGCAGCGATGGCCGATCTTTTTGAATCGATCTGATCAGATCGATTTTGCGTGAGGGAGCGGCCGTGCTTGCGAAAGCCTCACGTCGATGTGGCGGGGCTGCAATAGTCGTTCTCGATAAGTGACACGTGACTGTTTGCGCGTGGAGCGCACGTTTTCCGGCGTGGCAATCTCGGGTACGCTGGATTACGTAGCCACGAGACCGCGCTGGTGGACGGCGATGCGCCGGCGAAGAGGGTTGGAAAATGGAAAGACAGTTCACTGGCCGCACGATGCGGCCGCTCGTGATTGCGCTCTGGCTCATGGCCTGCTCCGCGGCGTGGAGCTGTCCTTTTCCCACCCGGCCGCAGGCCGATGCGAAGTACGCAACGATCGTGCTGGCCGAGGTCGTCGGTGTTCGGTTGACGGACTATGCGGAGGCACGGCAACGGCAGATCCGCGAGCGCCTGCCCTATGCGTGGGGCAGCGATGCGAGTCCGGGCCATGAAGTCGAAGTGATTGCAGTCGATGTCATGAAGGGAGCGGCTGCCGATCGATTGACCCTGCAGATACCGAAGGGTTGTGCCATACCTCGTGCCGACCTGAATCTCTTCGGGATTTTCTATGTCGATGAGCAGGGGCGGGCGCTGCCGGTCTACCAGGACGACCTTGAGTATCGGGACCGGCTCCTCAGCCTGGGCAGTCGATACACCTCATCGTGTACCACGGGCCAGGAGCGGCTGGCGCCGCACCCCTGCTGGAAGCCGCGGCAGGAATATCTGGAATGCCTCACCCTGGTCAAGGATGTCACGTATACCTCGCGTTCCTCCTGTCCCGCGGGTGTGCAGGAATTTCGGGAGCGATTGCACTCGGTAGTACTCGGCCGCTACGACTGGGAAATGCCTCCACGAGATCCCGTCGAGCTCAGGTAGCGGAAATCCATTTCGTCAGTGACGGGTCTGCGATCTGCGGACGTTGCGATGCGCCTGCCGAGCGCAGGCCAGACCCGTGGATTGCAGGTTTCAGGATCGACGCTGGCGTACGGCGCGATGCAGCGGACGCAACACGTCTTCCAGGCGGATCTGACGTGTGCCGAGGGCGTAGACGATGGCGGGGATACGGTTGGACAGGCCGAGGCGTCTTTTCGCGTTCTCGATGTAGTTGTGGGCGGTGGATTTGTGCAGGCCGAGGAGCAGGGCGATCTCCGCGTCACTCTTGCCGTGGGCGGCGAGTTCCAGGCACTGCCGCTCGCGTCGACTCAGGTACGGAATGATGTCGGTGCACGCGTCCATGTGCTGCAATCGTGCGACTCGATCGAACAGGTGCTGTGCCATCAGCTCGACGGCGAAGTAGGCGCGCCGGGATATTCGGGGGGAGTCGGGGACCACCGAACATGAAGAGACGTGCAGCGGGCTGTGGATGGGGACAGTGAAACCGTGAGCGACGCCGAAGCGCTCGGCGAGCGCCTGCATCTTGCGTTGCTTCGGCGACATGGTCGCGCGGAACTCCGGGTCGTCCCAGTAGAAGGGGCGACGGGTGCGGTCGGCGCGTCGGAAGACGGGATCGATGAGATGCAGCTGCTGTTCGCTGTAACACTCCACCCATGCCCGCGGATAGTTGAGCACCATGATCTCCTGCGAATGCAGCGGATCGACGTGCGAGGAGCAGGCGAAGTAGCGGAAGCCAAGCGTCTCCAGGTGGCGCTGGAAAGCGTCACTTAGTTCCGTGGTCTGCGTGGCGTGGTCGCAGTGTTCGATGAACGCCAGGGCGAGATCGAACGGTTCCATGGCACCTGCCTCCGGTGCGCCTTGATGCAGCGAGTCCCCCCGATGTCCTGGTGCCCGGCCAGGACGTTGCAAGCATACGAATGAAGAGAGGACTTCGGATTTCGGAAAACCGAAGCCGAGGGGACGCCCCAAGTCACGGCTTGCACGGGCGTGTCTGGCGCATCTGCGCCTTGGCGGTCACAGGACCGGTCATGTCTCGTCGGTCGGTTGGCAGGCACCGCGAGTGCTGATATGAGAAGGATGATGGTCAGATCGGTCAGGGAAGCATAGGAGCAAGGATGATGATGACCGAGCGAATGCTCTGCATGAACGGAGTCGTCGAGTCGCAAGGGAGGGTGACATGAGCGTACTGTCGGAAACGACCCTGGTGTTCTTGGTGGCGATGCTGGCCGTGGTCGGGCCGCTGCTGGCCGGCGTCCTGCTGGTGTGGCGCAAGCGCATGGCGCGAGCGCGGCAGCGCTCCCCGCTGACGGCCGATCTGTTGCGGGGTCCCGGTCATGGGCTGCGCGTCGAGCTCGACGCCTTGCGTGACACGATCGATGTGGAGTTGCTGCTGCTCGCCATCGGACCGATCGTGATCTATGCCGTTCACCTGACGCAGTCCTACGTGCTGGGCGTCGCCGAGAGCGGCAGCCGAACCTTCGCCAGTGTGGCCGGTGGCATCGTGGTGGTGGCGTGGTTCTCGTGGCGGATGCTGCGGACGTCCAAACGCGTGGACCGGCTGCGTATCGGTCTGGATGCCGAGATCGCCGTGGCGCAGGAACTCGATCAGCTCATGCGTGAAGGGGCCATCGTGTTCCACGACGTGCCGGCGGAGCAGTTCAACATCGATCACGTCGTGATCTGCGCGGTCGGGCTGTATGCGGTGGAGACCAAGGGACGGGCCAAGCCGGTGCGGGGTCGGGGCCGGGAGGATGCACGGGTCGTCTTCGATGGGCAGGTGCTGCGCTTTCCGACCTGGACTGAGAGCGCACCGCTGGCGCAGGCCAGCCGGCAGGCGCGTTGGCTTGAGCAATGGATGAGCCGTGCCGTCGGGGCGCCCGTGACGGCGAGGGCCGTGCTGGCGATCCCGGGGTGGTGGATCGAGCGCACGGCGCCCGATCCATTGCTGACCTACAGCGGCAAGAATCCGCAGTTCCTGCTGCGGCTGCAGGGGACGTCGCTGTCGCCGGAGCTGATGCAGCGCATCGCGCACCAGGTCGAGCAGCGCTGCCGCACCGTCAAGCCCACCTACTCGAAATAGCGCGGCTCGAGAGTTCTTGATCCGGTGGCGCGAGGGTCTCCTCGCGTCGAGCGCCACGTCGTGTGTGAAGGAAGTGACGAGAGCGCCGCCTCGCGATCGTCGATGCTCGATGCTCGATCCGCCGAAGGAGCAGAAGGGCGGGTTGCTCGGATCGCGGTCAGCGTATCACGGCGTGCTCGCGGTCAAGGACGAGTGCGCGACGCACTCGCCGCCGGTGGCGGTCTGTGATCCTTGACCGCTGCGCGCGCCGTGAGGCGGGGACCGCGGGCAATCCCGCCCGATGGATCCCTTGGAGACTTCCATGTCCACTCACACAGACATTTCTCAGGCGTTGATCGCAGCGACCTCAAGTCCCGAGTTGCAACACTACGAGCGAAGGCTGCTCGAGCGCGTGCGTCAGGCGTTGCCGGAATTCGCGCGGCGACTGCAGGCGGCGGGCGTCGCCACCGTCGAGGTCAGTTACGACGGCTGCGGCGACAGTGGCCAGATCGAGCACATCGCCGGGTTCGGTGCGGATCATGAGGAGATGGATCTGGCGCAGGCTGCCGGTATCGACAAGCGCCAGCTGATGGATCTGTTCTACGACCTGACGCAGGTGCGTCATCCCGGTTGGGAGAACAATGACGGCGCCTGTGGCGAGTTTCACTGGACGATCACGACGCAGGCGCTGCAGCACACGCACCGCGATCGAATCACCGACTACGAAACCACGGAGCACGACGGGCTATGACACACACGATGTTTCATGCGCAGTCCTCCGTGCGTCAATGGGGCGGCCGGGTCGAGGACTACCTGGCCATCCACGACTGGCTCGATGCCACCAAGGAAACGTTCTGCGATTTTCGACACCGGGCGCTGCGGCATCACTCGCAGGGGATCTTCGAGGCCGAGCGCGTCTTTGGCCATTCGGTCCTGAACGCGGACGGCAAGGATGTACCGGTGCGGTACATCGCCGAACGTCACGTCAAGGAAGACTGCGGCGGGATCGTGCCGTCGGTGTCGGACTGGCTGTCGCGGATCCGGCCGGAGAGCTGGATGAGCCGTGGCTACGTCGTGCCCAGTGAGGAGGAAAACAGGGATCGTTGACTTGAGATCCCTGGCCGGGCGTGGCGATGAGGCTGCGTCCGGTCAGGCTGGAAACAGCAGGGATGGATTCCAATGCCAGGAAATCGGAGGGCGGGATCGTCCTGTCGTGGTCAGCGTATCACGCCGTGCTCGCGGTCAAGGACGAGTGCGCGGCGCACTCGCCGCCGATGGCGGTCTGTGATCCTTGACCGCTGCGCGCGCCGTGAGGCCGAGATCGTGGGCAATCCCGCCCAAGACATCGGAGCGCAGCCATGAATACTTCCGAACGAATCAATGCGTATTGCGTGCCTGCAGATGCGCGGCTCGGTACCTTGCCGAGGCATTTCGGGCAGCACATGCAGATCGTCGAAGGATGCGTCTACAACTTCATGTCGTCCTTCTCGGTCGATTACCAGGGCGGCTGCTGGCAGTTCTACGAACTGAGCAATGGCGGGTTCTACATGAGTCCGCCGGCGGGAACGTATGAACTGCGCATCGACGGCAATGGGTTCGCCGGGCGCATGAGTGCGGATGCCGCCGGCATCACGGTGTGCCTGTTCGCGTTCAGTCATCTGTCGTTCGACTATCCGATCGAGCTGTTCACGCAGCACTTTCATTGGCTGCGGGACTTTGCGGCGGAGCA
The DNA here is from genome assembly GCA_964457865.1 of uncultured Steroidobacter sp. Classification (GTDB taxonomy): domain Bacteria; phylum Pseudomonadota; class Gammaproteobacteria; order Steroidobacterales; family Steroidobacteraceae; genus Steroidobacter. Next base: position 18,275 of record CAYWHG010000008.1, on the reverse strand, counting down.
TGCCGAGGCTCGGGTGATTTTTGCGGCTATCGACTGATGCCGCGTGGCGCGCCGGCCTCGATCGGGGTCGGCGCGCATTTTAGGCGCCGGTGAAGTTCAGTTCAGGATTTCTGCGGGCGGTGGAGTCGGCACTCGTGCCGGTGGATGACGAGACCGTCATCAGCGCGGCCTTGCAGATCCTGGCGGCGCGGCTGGCACGCGCCGACGTGCTGCTGCATCCGCGCGCGACGCGCGAATACCTGGTGATGCGGTTTGCGAACCTGGAGCACGAGGTATTCGCCTGCGTGTATCTCGACAATCGCAATCGGGTCATCGCCTGCGAGGATCTGTTCCGCGGCACGATCGACGGTGCCAGCGTACATCCGCGCGAGGTCGTGAAGCAGGCGCTGATTCACAACGCAGCGACCGTGATCCTGGTGCACAACCATCCGAGCGGCGTCGCCGAGCCCAGCCAGGCGGATGAACTCATCACGCGCCGTCTGAAGGAGTAATGCCAATCTTGGCATTACTGCTTTTATGAGCAGGACGCCGTAATGCAGAGGACGCGGCCCGGACCTCGCGTTTTTCCCGAAGCCGCGTCCGTGGTGCTTCGCATTACTTTGCTGGATGAGGCAGCTGTCGTATCTCAGGTCACGCTTGGGTTGTCTGAATGATGTACTCGTACATCATGCCCAATCGATGCCGGGCGGCAGTGGGTAGCTGCTGTATTCAAGGTGCATCACGCGGCGATGTGCTTGCCGGATTGACTTTCGCGAAGAATGCACTACGTGTGGTCGCATGATCACAGCGTCTCCCGCAGCGACCACACATGCGATGGGCGTCGATATTCTTGTCAGTCGCTCGATGTCGTCCTGCTTCAGGATTCCAAAACGATGTGATCCGGGAAGCACATTTAGACAACCGTTATCTTCGTCGGCGGCATCTACATGCAATCTGATTGTAATCATTTCATCCAGAACGGCGCCGGGTGGTTGAACATGACACACGTCATCTTTGAGCGACCAAGCTCCCCATCCTGCAATATCGCACTTTTTATTCAACGTGACAGTCTTATCCTGATGCCAAGAAACAAACCAGTTCATGTCTGCCGTCTTATCAAAGAAGAGCGCTCGCACGAGACGTGGAGGCGACTTGAGCAGCTCACTTGCAATGGTAGTTAAGTGAGGAGATGCAGCAAGACGCGCGATGCAGTTGAATCGTTTTTCAAGATTTCTGACGCCATATTGCCTGATCTTTTCGCAACTCAGACTAATCTCTGACTTGACTGCTTCCATATCTTCACATGCGAGGATTCCTCGCCGAATTTCCACTCCGTCAGTATTAAAGTCCAGTGAGGTCAATCTCGCCGTCTCCGTCTATCGATGGCCGAATTAAACCATCATTGTCAGGGTGGCTGCTGGCAGTTCTACGAACTGAGCAATGGCGGGTTCTGCATGAGTCCGCCGCAGGGAACGTATGAGCTGCGCATCGACGGCAATGGGTTCGCCGGGCGCATGAGTGCGGATGCCGCCGGCATCACGGTGTGCCTGTTCGCGTTCAGTCATCTGTCGTTCGACTATCCGATCGAGCTGTTCACGCAGCACTTTCATTGGCTGCGGGACTTTGCGGCGGAGCATGCCGAGGCTCGGGTGATTTTTGCGGCTATCGACTGATGCTGCGTGGCGCGCCGGCCTCGATGAGGTCGGCGCGCATTTCATTCGGGAGGATCGTTCGATGTCGGCGGAGGAACGGATCACGTCGATGCATTGCGTCGGAAATGGAACGGAGTGAGGGGTCGGAGGTGAAGAGGTAAGAAGGTGGAGGGGCTGCCTGGCATCGAATAGCGTGTCACACCGTGCTCGCGGTCAAGGCCTGCGCGCGGCTGCGCCGTGCTCGCGAGCGCGCTCCGCGCGGCCCTGACCGCTGCGCTGCGGTTTGACGGGGGATCTCCGCCAGGCAATCCCGCCTGGGACAGGAGAAGTCCCATGAAACACGTCAAACGTTGTTCGCTCACGCTGAAAGTCCGCTCGCATGTCGGTGCCGTCCTCGAGGCGCCGGTGAAGTTCAGCTCGGGGTTTCTGCGAGCGGTGGAGTCGGTACTCGTGCCGGTGGATGACGAGACCGTCATCAGCACGGCCTTGCAGATCCTGGCAGCGCGGCTGGCGCGCGCCGACGTTCTGCTGCATCCGCGCGCGACGCGCGAATACCTGGTGATGCGGTTTGCGAACCTGGAGCACGAGGTATTCGCCTGCGTGTATCTCGACAATCGCAATCGGGTCATCGCCTGCGAGGATCTGTTCCGCGGCACGATCGACGGTGCCAGCGTACATCCGCGCGAGGTCGTGAAGCAGGCGCTGATCCACAACGCAGCGACCGTGATCCTGGCGCACAACCATCCGAGCGGCGTCGCCGAGCCGAGCCAGGCGGATGAACTCGTCACGCGCCGCCTGAAACAGGCGCTCGCGCTGGTGGATATCCGGGTGCTGGATCACTTGGTGGTTGCTGGTGCGACTGCCCTGTCCATGGCGGAGCGTGGATTGCTGTGAGGCGAAGCTGCGCGCAGGTGCTCGGTGGTGCCTGCGCGCAGTTCGGTCGGAAGCAGAAGAAGAAGAAGAAGAAGAAGAAGAAGAAGAAGAAGAAGCGGGAGGGATTGCCGTGAAGCGGCAGCGTAGCACGTCGTTCTCGCCGTCAAGGACGAGTGCGCGGACGCACTCGCCGCCTGTGGCGGTCTTCGATCCCTGACGGCTGCGCTGCGCCGTGCTCTTCGGTCCGCGGGCAATCCCGCCCGAGACAACGACCGGAGTCGATCATGAACAGCACCCTGGGACGGCCGCGCACGCTTACCGACGCGCAGGTGAAGGCCATCATGGACTGGTACTACGGGCCACGCTCGCTCGCGAAGTTCGCGCGGCATATGAATCTGTCGGTCTTCGTCATCGAGTATTGCATCCACATCAGGGGCCGATACAAGCAGCCGTCGCCGGAGCTGCGGCAGCAGAACCTGAGTCAGCGGCAATCGCAGATGCAGCGACTGCATGGCGACGGCTGGCTGTGATGCGCAGCGGTCCTGGGTGGGTGACTGCCCAGGACCGCTCACGGGAGGATGCAGGAGAGTGGGAGGCCGAAAGAAGAAGAGAAGAGCAGGAGGGCGGGTTGCCTGTGAAGTTTCAGCCTATCACGCCGTGCTCGCCGTCAAGGCCTGCGCGCGGCTGCGCCGTGCTCGCGAGCGCGCTCCGCGCGGCCCTGACGGCTGCGCTGCGGCGTGATGTGGCGGAGGCGGGCAATCCCGCCCAGATCCAAACTGAGGATCCCATCATGAATACGCTGCCTGTTCTTTCTCAGTACGCCAATACCTTCGAGCACGGGCTGACTCTCGATGAGGTGCAGATGCGCGCGCCAGCGGTGTTTGCCGATCATGCGCACGATCGCATGAGCGCACGTTACGGGTTCATACCGACGCAGCGCGTGCTGCAGGGACTGATCGATGCCGGGTTCAACGCAGTGGACGCGCGTCAGGCGCGGGCGCGGCGCTCCAGCCCGTTGCACGCACGACATCTGGTGAGACTGCGCCGGCGCTGCGAGACCGTGACGCTTCGGGACTCGGTGCCTGAAGTTGTATGCCTAAACAGTCACGACGGCACGAGCGGTTATCAGATGCGCATGGGGCTGTTCCGGGTGATCTGCACCAACGGCATGATCGTCTCGAACGGGGCGTTCCCGGGATACTGCGTTTCGCATCGGGGCAATGTGGTGGAGGAGGTGATCTGTGCGGCGCTGGAACTGGTGTCGCAGTTCCCGCTGCTGGCGTGCCAGGTCGAACGCATGGAGCGGCGCCGGTTGGGCATGGATGAGCAGGTCCGGCTGGCCGAGCGTGCCTTGGCATTGCGGTATCCGGATCCGTCGCTCGCCGGCATGCAGCCGTCACAGCTGCTCACGTGCCGGCGGGTGGAAGACACCGGGGATGACCTGTGGCGCACGCTCAACAGGATCCAGGAGAACCTGCTGCGCGGCGGACTGAGCCGGCGCTCGGCGGGCGGTCGGCTGGTGCGCACACGCGGTATCACGGCGATCCGGCAGGAAGTCAGGATCAACAGTGCGCTGTGGGATCTGGCGCTGGCGGCATTGGTAGCCTGAGGCCATGCGAGCGAGCGGGTGCCAGGGACGGTGCCCGCTCACAGCTGATGATCATGTAAGGAGGGGTGTCTGATGCGTTGCGATGATATCCGCGCACAGGGGCCACTGGGTCTGCTCGGCATGTATGCCTCCGTGCTCTTCGGGCTGCGGCGTTTCGGTGTCATTCGCTCTTTCAATTCACCCATCGGCGATGTCGCGAATATTGGGTGTCGCAGAATCTCCGATGGTCTCTGACGCCACCCTCCAACCAGGCGTACGACGAGGTGGACGCGCAGGGGTGGCGCTACCAGATAAAAGCACGGTGGCGTGCGCGGGGGCAGCGCACTCCACGGATAGGGGTGCGCAACTGACGGATCCTCCCGTTTCGAGTTCTTGGTGGGCGTGGTGTTCGACGGGGACTTCAACGTGGACTATGCCACGATCATGCCGGTGGCCTTGGTGCGACAGCTGTGCCGGCGCGACGGTGGGTCGTGTTCGGGCGTACTGTCGTTCCTGCGAAAGATTCTGGGAATGCAGGGCGTGCAGAACATCACGGATCGATTGCGGTACTTTCCGCCGACGCAGGAGGAGCGGCGGTGGATGGAGGCGTTGGAGAAATGCCGGCGGTGACGCGCCTGAGGAGTTTCGGGTGCAATCTGAGAGAAATGCAGGATAACTTCGCGGCGGCTATGCGCTAACAATTAGGCCATGGCTTGCACAGAACTCATCGGCGCACGAGTCACGCCGCTGACCAAGGCGCGCTTCCGCGCGCTGGCTGAACAGGAGCAGGTGAGCGAGTCGGTTCTGCTGAAGCGGCTCGTTGGGATGGCGCTGCACACCGTCAATCCGACTGAAGCCAACGCACAATTGGGAGCGCCTCGGCGCTTGCGAGGTGCGCGACTCACGGTGCGCCTGCATCCCGATGACCAGCTATTGCTGATCGAACGCGCCGCAGCGCGACAAATGGCCACTGCGACCTACGTGTCCGTCCTGCTGCGCGCACACTTGCGCTCTCTTGCTCCACTGCCCAAGGCGGAGTTGAAAGCCCTCAAGGACTCGATCGCTCAACTAGGCTTGCTTGGCAGAAACATGAATCAGCTCGTCCGGCTTGCGCATCAGCAAGGCAAGGTGTCGGGCGTCGACACAGGGTTGCTTCAATCGATCCTCAAGGCGTGCGAGACGCTTCACGCCCACACGAAACGCTTGCTGAAAGCCAACGCGCGTTCCTGGGAGCTCGGGTATGAAACCGTTTCATCTTGAGCGGGGTCCGTCACTGCTGAACCTCGTCAGCCACGGGCGTCGCGGCCCGGGCTCGATGCATCTGAGCCCGGCGCATATCGAGCAGATACGTCGCACCGTTGGCTACGCGCCTGAGGTGATGGTCAAGGTGACCGGCGGCGCGGGTGGGTGCAGTCGACAGGGTGTGATTGCTCACTTGAACTACATCGACAGAAAGGGTGAGCTGGAGATCGAGAGCGACGAAGGCCGGGCCTTGGGAAAGGGTACAGGTGCGCATCTGTTCAACCGTTGGGATCTGGACCTCGAACAGCATCGGAAGGGGGCGGACCTCTTTGCAGTACACCGCCGGAAGCCGCCGAAGCTCGTTCATCGTCTGGTGTTCTCAATGCCGCCAGGGACGCCGCCGAGGAAAGTGCTGTCGGCAGTGCGAGACTTCGCGCGTGAGGAGTTTGGACTGAAGCATCGATACGCGATGGTGCTTCACACGGACGAACCGCACCCGCATGTGCATGTGGTCGTCAAGGCGGTGAGCGAGCAAGGTGTTCGCTTGAACATTCGTAAGGAGACGCTCCGAGCATGGCGCAATGAGTTCGCGCGACACTTGCGCGAACATGATGTCGAAGCGAACGCCACCGAACGTGCGGTTCGCGGTAGGGTGGGGCGAACGTTGAAGGATGGACTGTATCGAGCTGCACAGCGGCGTGCGTCGACAGTGCTCAGTTATAAAGTCCAAGACTCGACGCGACGCATGCCGAAGTCGCCAGGTGAAGAAAGGCTTATGGAGATTCGGAAGAACGTCGAGAGCGGCTGGTACGCGGCCGCCAGCTTGCTCGAGCGCAACGGCGATCGGGCTTTGGCGGAGAGTGTTCGTCGATTTGTGGCCGGCATGCCGCGACCGCGACTCGACCGGGAGCGGTCCCCCAAACAGGTCGAAAGAGTGCCGTCCCGCGAGCAGGCGTGGACGCGTTGATAGTGGCTGAAGATTCAGCTTCCGGGATTTGTTGGTCTGGTCCGGGCGCTAGGCCATTGCTAGCGAATAGCAGGGTGGCTTTCGGCCAGATGCGGACACCACATCGCAGATGGCCAATACGCCAGCCTGACACGGATGCTTCGCGCAGCTGCAGCGTCTCGCGTCACGCTGTTACCTCAGACGACGCTGAATACCAGCTTCCGTGTCATGCTGCTTCGCTTCTGCTTCGTACGATGCTTCCAGTTCTCGATGAATGGTCGAAGCGATAAAAGGATGCGTGATCTCTAGCGCGCTAGCCCACTTACGGTACTTCTCAGCGATAGCGCGTTCTTGAGTGCCGCCCTCCGCGCGCCAATGTGCTCCGCGTGCGTTGTAAAGTCCGACTCTGATCCCGTCTGAAATCTTACGGGACTTGATTTGCTCTAGTACGTGGCGGTTCGGCTCACTCGGCCAAACGCCGTCGTCCCCGGGGTTGACCGTTGAAAACATTTTTCCGAGACAAAGATCGCATGCGTCGAGACGACCAAGCGACTTGCAGGAGTTGCGCACTTCTCCAAGCCAAGCGAGGAGCTTGTCTCTCTTTTCTTTCTCTCCGAGTGCGTCACTGCCGGGAATGCGCTTCAGAGAGTTAAGTAATTTGTAGCCGCTCACTGCGCGATTGCTCCTCTCTTCTGGATCTTTGGCCATAAGCTCAGGCGGGTCTTGTTCACCGTCACTGCGCTTGTATGTCCAAACGACTGCCTGCACAAAAGCAGCGGGGTTTGCTTCCAGGTATTTCTCAAGATTGGGAACACCACGCGCCTCGCGATGGCCGACGTTCTGAGTCAATGCATCTATGAACGGAAATTCTATACTCCCGAGTTCTTCGGAAGAAAACTCGTGGCTCTTATCGAGAAGCTGGAATGCTTCGGTCACGCGGTAACCGTCCAACGGGTATTCGCCTGGCTGTTCGTGACTGCCAATGGCGATATTCTTCAAAAGTTGAAATACAAGTTTCGGCGAAATCCTGGCGAGCACGAAGTTCACGCATGCAAATGCAGCTCTGGGCCGTTTCCACTGCAACAGCAGGCGCACCGCCTCATTGAGGTCCTCGTCGCTTTGACGGTCCCAACTCGGGACTACGTTGGACCAATAGTGTTCTTTTGCTTCCAAAGACAGTTTGTCAATCAAACTCCATGTCGATCCGTCGAACGGGGCGAGTTGAAGAACCTCCGCGAAATGCTTCTCTGACCAAAGCTTCTTTAGTTCGGCAAGCACGGAGGCTCTTGCGTCGCCTTTTTCAACGGCACGAACAGCGCCGTGCACGATATTTTTGCGAGCCCATGTCGCTCCCATCTGCTCGGGCATGGCTGCTCCAATGAACCCCGCTATATCCTGTTGCGGAAGAATTGTCGCCATCAGATATCCAATGACACCTGCGGCCTTTCCCATCTCAGCAAGTGAAAAGACGCCTTCGACGCCGCGCTCTTCGTAGATGGCCTTCAATGCCTCAGTGCGCTTCTTATTGACGCGTTCTTCATGCTTCCCGAAATCAAAATCGTCGTCTTGCAGCTCATCTGCTGATTCATCAACCCATTGCTGACGAAAGAGCCATTCGTTCTTGTTGAGTGTGTCGGTTGGTTCAAGCACGTCATATGCGGCGCTTGCAGCTGTTGCAAGGGCGCTGTTGTTGTCATCACCGCGCATTCTGGCGGCCCGTCGCGACATGACTTTCACGCGGATGGTCTCACGCATCCATGCGCGATCAGCGTCGACGGCGGTCTTCGCCCAGTTCCCGACGAGTTCCCAGACGGTCCCCTGATCCTTTTCTGCCAGTGCATGAAGACGTTGGACAAGGTCTGCAATTGTGTCGCGCGTATGGTGTTTCCAATTGAGCGCCAAGGAGACCATCGCAACAGCGAATCTGTACGGCTCGTCGTTTCGCAGTGGCTGACCATGGCCCTGACCGTCGTTTCGCCAGCGTGGCTTGTGGCTGTGGTGGCCAACCTGCTGGCATTCTCCAAACTGATCCATACAAATGCGCCACGCAACGTCTGGAAATTCTTCGGCGAGTTGATGCATCAGCGCAATGCGCTGCTCGAGACTCGCTGCGGTTTGCGGCATCCATGCGCGGAACAAGGATTCAAGTGAACTGGTAGGCTTGTTGACCCAGTTATCTTCGATCTTGATCTGAGAGAGCTTCGCGAGAATGCGTGCCGCACGAGGCAGAGTGACAGGTGACCAGCATAACCCTTCGAGTGCCCACAACAACTCAGAGCGCATGCATTTGGCGAAGACGCCCGAATCAACAGGCCGCATGAGTCCAAACGATGCTGGCGTATCGGAATTCAGGTCATCTTCCAGCAACTTAAGAAACGCATCCGGCGCGGCTTCTGCATAAGTCGGCAGGTCTTGGTCATGCTCTTCCAGCTGACGTGTGGTCAGCGGGGTCAGCAATTCCGTAACAAACCTGTCCGCTTTTGCTTGCAAATTCACTCCAAGCCGCGCTTGGAAAAGCTCGTCACCATGAACGGCAAAGAGCACAAGAGTTTCGCGAATGCCGTCTCGTAGCGCTGGCGTAATCTCACGCGTCTTCCCATAGATGCCTGCCGCCCACTGGTCCTTCTCTGGCAAGTCCAATGATGGGTCTCTCTCCGAGAGAACGAGGCGCGCAACGTCGAAGTAGTGGTCCAGATCGGCCTTGGTAATTGCCGCTTTGATCGCGAACAACAGATCGATTTTGGATATCACGCCGCGATACGTGCCGACCGACCATACTGGTGCGTCGTCCAGTTGCGTTAGCGCCTGAAGGTCCTTGTCCAGTGCTTCATGCGTTTTCCCTCCAAGTAGCTCAAGGATCGATTGATCTGCGCTGCTCGAGGAATTCCACGCACCCGCCAAAAGAAACGGCACCAAGCGTTCGGCGTGCTCGGTCTTCCTCGCCCATTCCGGCGTTCGAATGGCATCGACCTTTGAAAGGGTGCGCCTGAGAACGGTCAAAGATCGGCCAGATGCGCGCGTCAGCCTGTCGATCTGGTCTCGATCCATTTGCATTGCTTGAAGGCCTGCTTCGAAGGCCTCCCAGCCCAATGGTTCGAGCACGATATCCGGCGTTGCATTTGTCGCGTTGCGCGGGCAAACGGCGATCGAATGAATGGTTCGGCAATACGGAGCGAGCTCGCGTTCGGTTTCACGCGTTGTTACAACAGCGATGAAGTTGGAGGCGCCGCCTGCTAACTTGGGCAGCAAGCCCGCTTCGCGGAAGACAACAACACGATCACGAGTGCGCGAGCCCGAGGAATCTTGGGCATTCGCTGAAAAGAGCTGGCTCAGAAATGCGAGCCCTTCACCGGTCGAGTCTGCTGCGACGACGAAAGGCTGTTCCGGCGGCTGCGAGAGATAAGCTGCTATCGTGTTTCGCGCCGACTCTACGGACGTCTTGAAGAGCTCTGTCGCTAGCGGAGGATCGGACACGTTGGCCCAATCGCTCCAACACGCATCCAGCGAATTCGCCGCCCCGAAGCCGCGTTTCGTTTCAGCGGCAAACCATGTTTGACCCGCAACTGACTGTGCGAGCCACTGTTCAAGATCGCTCGAATCGTAGACGCTCACATCTTTCCATTTGCGCTCCGCCTGGCGTGCAGCGATCCATTTGTCTTTGTCTTTCCATCGTCGTGGTGTCACGAAAATGAGAATCGTGTTCTCGCGCTCCGTTTTTTCAATGTGCTCAGTTCGTCCTTTGTAGTCTGCGGCAGCTTTTTTCTGCGGATCTTCATTCGTGCCGAGTTCCCAGCGCGACTGACCTGCGGGAATCCACGGTGTTCCTTCATCAGCGGACACGGAGCCGTCCCAGCCGGGACGCTCGGCGTCGTCATTGCCTGGAAAATCTACTTGGACCAGTCCGACACCGGTCGAATTCACCAGAGTCCGAATGAAAACCGCAAACCGCGACCTTGCTGCAATGGCCGCTGCCCACGCTTCGATCTCATTTGCCTTGATATCGAGGAACGGCGGAACGTAGAGTGCCGTGGAAACCTGCGCGCCATTCGCTTTCGCTTGGGCGGCATCCCGGGCGGCTTGAAGATCCAAGATCGTTTGCGCGGGAATACCGAACGCGCGCTCGATGCGGGCCGCCATGTCGGCAGAAGCCGCGGCTTTTCCATTTAGAAAGTTCGAGAGCGCAGGTCGTCCGATTCCCAAGACCTTCGCGGCCTCGGTGACGGAAATCTTGCGCGCGTTCAGGACAGTATCGCGGATGTACTGCCCAGCGAGATTCACAAGTTCAGGCCTATTCGTCTCGGACGGCATCGGTAATCTCTCCTTGCTGTCCTTTTATAGTATTGTATTGTGTAGCGCGACACAATACATATCTTATAACAATAGGATTTAATTAGATTATTGTTGGGGCGGGGGCTGGAGCTTGGCCGGAGCAACTGCGCGTGAGGGCGCCGACGAACTCACAGATCCAAGGGGGGGGCATGCCGCATCAGCGCGGTCGGCGCCCGGGACACTTCCGCGGCGGCGCTCGTCGGGACGTCCGCGCTGGGTCCGTACAGAAGGCTGCAATCAGCAAGAAGCGGACCTGTGCGGCTCATTCCCTCCAGTTCCTGACTTTGGCGTTCCGCGTCCCCAAGTGGATGCGCCACCTAGTGACCATTGACCTGCGCTGACCTCGGCAAGCCCACCATTAACGCAGTCGCTGAAATGCGGACATCAGAGCGCTGACCCCACCCGGCGCAGGGTGCATGCGGGGACAAATATCGGCGCCGGGGGCCACGATCAGAAAACTCACCGGCAGCGCAGAGCCGGCGAGTCCAGGATTCGCTGGGCGCGAAAATACAACATGTTGTGTAGGGTGAGTTTTGGCACTCCCATCAATACAGTCGCTATTTTTGTACGTAACCTATGGATATCAATATAGTTATTTCTCATTGCAGCGGCTAAGAACAGAGCGTAGTCTTCTGACCTACAGACACAAGAGATTGTGTCTGGTGTGCCCGTGCACAAGGTTCGGCGGAAAACACACGTGTTGGGCCCGCCGGTTACTCAGTGGCCTTGATCACTTCTTCTATGCCCGGCTACCGCCTCTCTAAGGATGGCCACGCGGTACGAGTTGGTATTCCAGACAGTCGATACGAGCACGCAGCCCCGACAGGCAGTTTGTTTCAACCATCTTGGAGTTTTAGCCGTGACGAAACGTGATGTTCATGTAGTGCCCCATGCCGATGGATGGGCGACCCGCAAAGAGGGATCGGAGCGTGCCGGAGGTGTCTACGACACTCAGCGCGAGGCGATCGACCGTGCTCGGGACCAGGCTCGCCGCGAGCATGTCGAAGTCGTGATCCATCGTCCTAATGGACGCATCCGCGACTCCGACAGCTACGGCAACGATCCGATGCCGCCGAGGGACACGAAGAACTGAGTGTCGGAAACCTCCGCGGCGCTCGCGGCTGCGGAGCCTCTAACTCCCGAGCGGCAACGTATGCACGACTACGCGATCGATAAGCATCCGAAAGAGAAGGTGCTCTTTGGCCTCTCCTTCTTTGCGATTGTTACCGCACCTGCTCTGAACAAGTGCATCGGATGGATCACTTGCAAGCTGGGCGCGGCGACGGGCCTCTGGTCCACGAGCCTCATCACGGTCATACCGGTGATGTCGGTTTTCGGGCTGATCTACTGGCTCTTCAATTCCAAGCTGTGGAAGGTCGAGTCGCTTAGAAGCAGGCTGTTGGTTCCGAATCTCAACGGTACATGGAAGTGCGAGGGCCTGAGCGTGATGCGCCAGGGTTCCGTCGTGAACTATCGGTGGTCAGGAGAGATTCGCATCACGCAGTCGTGGACGAAGATCTCGATCCACATCGGCACGAGCCAGTCCAGCTCCCGAAGCACTTCAGCGAGCATCGTGCACGAGCCGGGCGTTGGATACCGACTGTTCTACCACTACACGAATGACCCGAAGGCCGACCAGACCGAGCTCAAGAAGCATGACGGCACCGCAGAGCTACTTTTCACCGAAGACTGTTCGACCGGTGAAGGTCATTACTTCACCGATCAGCATCGGATGACCACGGGCACCATGAAACTTCAGAAGGCTTAAGACATGGCAACGCGATTGGATAAGCTTCATGCGAGACGAATCGATCCGTCTCTGTTTACCGCGAGACTCTTGAACGAAAGTTGGAGGTCCATCCAACAGAGTGAGTCGGTCAAATACGTCGTCGGCGCGATGCAGCCGATCGATCCCGACTACACCGCCAACACCTTCGCTCAAGGCGACCGCGTTAAGAACCAACTTGAGAAGACACTCAGCCCCGCGTGCGAGTACGAGTACCAGGGTTCGACGACTAACGACACGCACATCAAGGCGGCGAGCGACATCGACCTGCTCGTGCTCACCGGAAAATACTGGGGAATCCAGCCACCACAGGTTCCGACGTCGCCGTATAAGGGTGACCCGATTCAAGACATGGTGACGCTGCGTTCGGACGCTGAGAAAATCCTGCGAGGCGCGTTCCCCGCAGCGACGATCGATGCGACGGGTAGTAAGTCGATCAGCTTGGTGGGCGGGTCGCTGACCAGGAAGGTTGACGTAGTACCAGCCAACTGGCTCCAGACGGTGAAGTACGCGGAAACGAAGGAGAAGTTCCATCGTGGAGTCGAGATCTTCGATTCTCATTCGAGAGTTCGGATTGCCAACACTCCGTTCCTTCACAACCAATGGATCGAGTATCAGGACCAGCAGACCCAAGGCGGCTTGCGGAAGGCAGCGCGTCTCTTGAAGTCGCTCAAGTACGATTCGGAGGTCATCGAGCTGTCGAGCTACGATCTCGTTTCCATCGCCTTCAACATTCCGGCCGCCTCGATTAACCGCCCAAAGGGGGACGAGTTGCCGATATTGAATGCGTGCCACGAGTATGTGACGTTGCTCTCGCAGAACCCGACTCTGCGCGACAGCATCAACGTGCCGGATGGGCACCGCAAAGTCTTCGCAGCGGGGCACGCGACGGCCAAAGGGCTGGAGCAGCTGAAGGCCGAGCTCGACAAGCTCAGCATGGACGTACTCCGGGAGAACCAGCGGTCGTTCAAAAAACTGGCGGAGGCGCGAGTCGCCTACTGAAGCCGCGGAGGCGACCGCGTGTGGCGGAGGCGGTGAGATTCGAACTCACGAGAGGTTTCCCCGTTGGAGGTTTTCAAGACCGGTCCATTCAACCGCTCTGGCGCCTTACACAAGTCACTTTTCGAGACCCGCAGATAACCGCTCCGTTCCGTTCAGAAACCCACAACGTCCGCTTGGGTCGAGGCCGTGTGAAAACGCCATTAGCGATCGGGAGAATTAAGGAGCGGGCGGATCGCAAGGATCGGTAGAGGACACTATGGGACTCGAACCAAGCTCACATTTCTTGAGCAGGCCAGGGCCTGCTCTGAACCCTTGAAAGCGGTCTCGCGCGGAATATGAGAAAGGTGATGACGTTTGAGTATTCAAGCCGAGCGCACACGTGCTTCGGTACCCCAGTGGTACCCCGGCACTTTTCATGCTGGAACCCCGGCGGATGCACCGGAAATTTCGATAGAAAAATCAATGGTCGGGGTGACAGGATTTGAACCTGCGACCTATACGTCCCGAAGCAGACTATCTTGCATAGGAGGGTCGAATATGGCCACGGATGCTAACGATTTTGCTGAAGCAGGCCTTGGGCCTAGTGGAGATCCGCGTGCTCGATCATCTCGTCGTGGCCGGCGCAGCCACTGAGTCGATGGCTGAGCGCGGGCTGCCATGACCGATCACTCCGAGGGAGTGGCTTGCGCTCCCTCCTCAACGTGCAGGTCCAGATCTCGTGTCCTGCCAATCCGATGGTTCTCCGATCTCTGATCCCACGCACGGATGAACGTTCGGACGACCTCAAGATCGGCCGCGTCCATGGTTGCTTGGGCAAGTATTCTATCCAGACCGGTACGGAAGGCTTTCAAGTCCACGAGATCGAACTGGTCTTCGAACCGCACGACGATGGACCGGTTGGAGACCCGATCGCCGAGCCCGCCCATGCCAACCGACCAGGATTCGCGCGTAAGGGCACGTGCGAAAATGACGAGCGCGCGATCATTCGTGAGGAGACCGTCGGTCCAGGCGCGTGCTTCCTTGGCGTCCTTGCCGAGAAAGTCTCGCCATCGGTAGAGAATGTTGAGCAGGTCGCTGTGCTCGAGCAAGGCACCGCTCGCGGCTGATGCGCGAATCGCGCCCAATGCCTGCGTTGTGAGGGGCGCAAGCGCGCGCTCAGCCACCAGACAGCTCTCGGCCGGGCGCGATCGTCCCTCACGGCTGACATAGTCGCCGCTCGCGGAGGAGACGAAATCAACCAGCCACCCAAGGGCAGAGCCTTCCAGGGCCGATAGGTACAGTGCGGTGCGCTCGTCCAGTGAGAATCGATCGGCCGTCAGGCGGCGTATTAGCCAGTGAAACCGGAGGCTGGTATTGCCCATGCTTCCGAACTCTTGTTCCGCGTCCTTCACAAGATCGATCTCATCATGAATTTCGAAGAGTGCCTTGAGCAGTGGACGCACCTTGGCCTTGTCGACGCGCGCCGCATGCGTCGTCAATTCCCCCAGATAAACCGGCACCATCGACATGCCTCGTTTTCGTTCCTTGGCCGCCGCCGCGCGGAAGGTCGCCAGAATGAAGGCGGGATCGTCGGCGCGCTCGATGATGTTGCCAATTTCGTGCAATGCGAGGGCGTTCTCACTCAGCGACAGACGGAAGTAGCTGTCGAAATGCGATGGCATGCACACACGACGTTCGGCATCCCACGCGGAGAGCCAATCATGGCCGTAGCCCATGGATTCCAGCCGGGGAAACAGCCGTTGCAGGGTGTCCTTGGCGGCAGGCCGACGATGTTCTGGAACTTCCGACACGAAGCGCTCGAAACGCGCGTCGTCGCGGAAGGCAGAGTCCGCATCCTGGCGCGTGCCACAGACCTCGTCGCGGCGCTCGCGGATGGCCGCGAACAGGGCGGGCTCGTAGAGCCGGATCGCTTCGAGGGCGATGAAATCCGCGAGGTTGACCTCGTTTGCAATGGCCGGCCAGGTCACGCTGATTGCGTTTTGATAGCGGGCGACATGCCGCGGTGTGGTCATGTAGGGTGCGACACTATCGTAGAAAAGATTCATCGTGCGAACCAGGGCAGGCTCGCCCGGTGTACCGCAGGTACTCTCGATGGAGGACAGCACGGCATCGTTGAGGTCGGTCTGTAACGGGCGGGGGATCTCGAAGCCTGCCTGAACGATCTTTTCCAGAAAGTGAGGTCCCTCGGACGGATAGCGTTCTTGTACGACTCGGTCCGCAAGTTCCCGGTCGAAGACGAGGAGGTACATGACGTTGGGCAGATGGCCGATGGATTTGACGAGACGGAAGATCGCGAGCGTTTCTTCGGGACCGAGCCGATCGATGTCGTCGACGATCACCAGGAACCGTCGGTTCTCCTGCTGCAGGACCTCGGAGAGCTTCCGGAAAGTGGCCTCCACCGTGTCGCCTTTCGGAAAGAACGTGCTGACGAATTTGGATGAACCGGAGATCAATGCCGCCAGATTCGCGCCACTGGCCAAGGCGACGATCTGCCCGATGACCGGCCCGGCCTGCAGTACGTGGCGAGTGATGTCCGGAATGAGACCTTTGATCTTGTCTCCCAGCTTGTCCTTGAGGACTGTGTGCAAGTTCTGAAGGAAGGCGAGCGCCAGCGCTTCCTCGCCACGGTACCACCAGCACTTGAATTCGGTGACGATGAGTGTTGCCTCCTTGGCCTTATCCAATTCGGCCCGGATCAGATTGATGGCGCTGCTTTTGCCTGATCCCCACGGCCCATTGAGTGCAATCGTCGTGCCCACGGGATTCTTGATGTTGAGAATGCTCTTGGCGATCGCCGTGCAAAACGGTGAGATGCCATAGCGGTCATCGGCGGCGTTCTCGATGGGGCTGTCGTTGAAGTAGTTGGACATTGAACTCTCCCGTGTTCATACATCGAATGGCGGCGTCGTTTGTCGCGTCCACCAGAATCATCGGACGCTACCGCGTTTGTTGGTCTTTGTTTCGACAGTTCTGAGGTCCCCCGTTCAGCGACCGCCAGTTTCCATCGAAATCTGATCCAAACTCAGTCTTGTCAGGCCTGGCTCGGCGATCGACCATTCTGATGGTCCGCAGGCGTTTTTGATCGCGATTTTGGGTCAGTCCGCAGCAGTAGTGTGGACCCCACGGAGGTCAGGCCGTGAAGACTACATATGCCGAGGTTCTCACGAGGCGCGGTGACGGCCAGACGGGGAGTGATCAATCAAGCAGGGGTGCCGCAACTGGTCAGGCAGTCGCGGACGCTGCGGTGATCATTCCCTTGCCCGGTCTGGGCACGCTGGACCTTCCGCGAGAGGTGTTTGAACGATACCTGAGGTCGGCTGCGGCAGCCGAGGCAGGTCGAGACGGGCCGCGCTTGAAGTTGCACGACGCTGCGGAGCTCGAGGAGATAACGGGTGTTCCAGCATCCTGGTGGATGACGCAGGCGCGCGAGCACCGACTGCCATTTCGCAAGTTCGGAAAGTATGTGCGATTCGATGCTGCAGAGATCTTTTCTGAGGACACCTACAAGAGGCTGCCCGTGCAGAGTTTCAACCTGTCGGTGCGTCGTGGCGGCAAGTAGAGGGGATTGAATGGCGACGGTCAGGAAGTATCGCGGGCGGTGGGTTGCCGATTTCCGCGATCAGGACGGCCGGCGGCGTATCGAAACACCGGCTGGGTTATTCGAAACGTCGGCCCTCGAGAAGCGCGCGGCGGGAGAGTTGCTCCATAGGCGGCTGTCCGAAGTCCGTGCACATTCATACATCCCCGAGCGGCAGCGGGTCACGTTTGAGGAACTGGCGGATCTATGGCTCGCCAGCAAGGTGAAGATTCGACAAGGCACCATCGACGACTATTCGACGATGCTTGTGTGCTACTTGGTCCCGTACTTTGGACCGCGTAAGGCCGAGTCGATATCGCGCATGGACATTGAGCGCTTCCGTAGCGACATGTCTGGTGAGGAACTCCCCCAGTCCATCCTTGCCGCGCGCGAGGAACAGCGTCTGCGGTTGCTCGCGGATGGATCCGCGCGATGGAAACCTCTGGAGCCCGGCGCTCGGACAACCAACAAATGTCTCGGGATCCTGACGTCAATCTTCAGCTACGCGTGCTCCCACAACCTCACGCCTGCCAATGTCGCAAGTCGCATTGAAAAGCTGCCGGAAGGAGAGGGCGATGAATCGCGGGTCATCGAGGAGAATGTCTTAACCCCAGGCGAACTCCGCAAGGTCCTCGCATCGGCGGTCGATCCTTATCGAATTCCCATCGCGCTGGCCATTTTCTGCGGCCTGCGGATCAGCGAAGCACTGGGTCTGCGTTGGGTCGACATCAACTGGAAGGCTCGCACCGCCAAGATTCGACAACAGCTGCTTCGCGGGAAGCTCCAGCCAGTGAAGACGGCGGCCAGCCGCCGCACGATTGAATTGCCAGCGGAGCTGCTGCGTCAGTTGAAAGCCGCGCTTGACCGTCGATCGGATGATCAGCGCAATCCATTGAGCCTTGTCTGTCTCTCGGTCAGGGGCAAGCCCCTGCATGCGAGTGCCGTGTTGCAACGGGGGCTATATCCCGCCCTTGAGTGTGCCGGCGTCCGTAGGGTGCGTTTCCACGACCTTCGCCATTCCTTTGCCAGCAACCTGCTGGAGGCGGGCGTCGACGTCGTGACGGTCTCCAAGGCGCTTGGGCACGCCAATGTCTACATCACGCTGACGATCTATGCGCATGCGGTGCCCAAGCCGCGGCACGGGGCGAGTGACCGTATGGCAGCGCTCATGAGTGGAAACAATTTGGAAACAACGGGGTGGAAAGCAACTGCATCCGGGTTAAGGGATGCAGTGCAAGTCCCTGATTTGGCGGAAAGGGTGGGATTCGAACCCACGAACACCCGTGAAGATGTTACTGGAA
>CAYWHG010000007.1:63160-65652 GCA_964457865.1 uncultured Steroidobacter sp. | reverse complement strand
CGCCACCACCAAGGCGCAGCGCAAGCTGTTCTTCAACCTGCGCAAGTCCAAGAAGAATCTGGGCTGGCTGTCGGGTGCGGAGACGCAGGCCATCGCGAGCGCACTGGGCGTCACGCCGGCCGAAGTGACGGACATGGAACAGCGCCTCAGTTCGCGGGATCTGTCGTTCGACCCGGCGCCGGACACGGACGATGAGGAAGGCTCGTATTCGCCGTCGTCGTACCTGCCCTCGGCGGACTCGGATCCATCGATCGCGGTGGAGCGCGAACAGTGGGATGACGACACGTCGGATCGACTGGCCAATGCGCTGGAAACACTGGACGAACGCAGCCAGAACATCCTGCGCAGCCGCTGGATGACGGACCAGAAAGCGACGCTGCACGAACTGGCCGATCAGTACGGCGTGTCCGCCGAACGTATCCGTCAGATCGAGGCCAATGCGATCAAGAAACTGCGCGGCATGATCGCCGCACCCGCCGACGCCTGACCGCATCGACGGGGCATCAATGAGAAAGGGCCGGCTCAGTGATGAGCCGGCCCTTTCTTTTTGCCCTTCCCTGCTGTCACTCCCGCGCAGGCGGGAGCCCATCCGGATGGATTTCCCGCCTGCGCGGGAGTGACAGAGAAATCGAGCTCTCCTCAGCCCTTCGAAGTCACCGGCACGATCGTCAGTTCGACGCGACGATTCGCGGAACGACCCTGCTCGGTGTCGTTCGAGGCGACCGGATGCCCTTCGCCGGCACCGACGGTGATCAGGCGCGTGCTCACGACTCCGTGACTGCCGAGATAGCTGGCAACCGAGCGCGCACGACGTTCCGACAGCGCCTGGTTGTACTGGTCAGTGCCCGTGCTGTCGGTGTGACCAGCCACTTCGACGACCGTCTTCTCGTATTCCTTCAGCACCATCGAGACGCCGTCGAGCGCGCTGTAGAACTGCGCGTTCAGATCCGAGCTGTTGGTGGCGAAGGTGATGCTGCTCGGCAGGTTGAGCGTGATGTTGTCGCCGATGCGCGTGACGCTCACGCCCGTGCCCTCGAGCTTCTGGCGCAGCTTGGCTTCCTGCACATCCATGTAGTAGCCGACACCGCCACCCGCGATGGCGCCGACACCGGCACCGATGAGCGCGTTCTGCAGTTTGTCGCCCTTCGTCAGCAGGCCGACGACGGCACCTGCCGCCGCACCGATACCGGCGCCCTTGGCGGCCTTGCTCGTCTGCTCTTCGCGCGTGTACGGATTGACGGTGGTACATCCGGCTGCGAACGCAACCAGTCCGACCGCCACGGCCAGCGACGAGAGGTTCGAGCGATTCACGAAACGTTTTTGCATAAGCACTCCCTAAGCAACGAACACAGATGCAGCCTCGGGCTGCACCGCTGAATACCCACTGAACTCGATGTACGGCCGCAGGTTCCGCGTCAGTACCGGATACCGAGCTGACGATAGATGAAACTGAGCAGCCACAACGGACCGATCATGAGGAACTGCACATCCTTGAAAAAGGACGGCCGTCGCCCTTCGTAGTGATGCCCGATGAATTGCCCGACCCATGCCACCGCGAACAGGATCAGGCAAATCACCCACAGCGACCACGGCAGTTTCTGCAGTCCCAGAATGACGAGAATCACCACACCGACGAACACGATCATTCCCAGCGCCAGCGACCACGACATCGCGAAGTAATACAGAACGCCGGCCGCGAGCAGGATCGTGCCCCAGTTGAGCAGCGGCGAAATGTCGCCGAACGCGGCCGGCACCGGCAGCGACCACAACAGGCCGACGAGACTGACGACGATCACCGGCACGCAGATCCAGTGCAACAGCTTGTTCGCAGGATCGCGGTGGCTCTCGCCGTACTCGCTGAGCCATTGATTCACGGTTCGCATGGTTCTTGTTCTCCACGCCAGGGGCGTCATGCACGCTACGCCGGAAACGATGCTGCCGACAAGCCATCAGCTCACCATGCAGCACTGACACTTACTTGCAACGCAACATCCTGACCGGCGAATCCATCGGGTTATCATGCGCGCCCGCAGGAGAATGCTCATGTCCGCCAAGCCCCAGAACACGCCCAGATCCCTGGCCGCTGACCTCAACCCGGTCGATCTCTACAACGTGCGCGCGATGCTCACCGAGGAAGAACGCCTGGTCCAGGACTCGGTCGCGAAATACGTCGACGACCAGGTGATTCCGATCATCGCCGACTGCTTCGAACACGAACGCTTTCCGCGCGAACTGGTTTCCGGCGTGGCCGACCTCGGCCTGCTCGGCAGCTCGATCGAGGGCTACGGCTGCGCCGGCCTCAACGCCGTGTCGTATGGGCTGATCTGCCAGGAACTCGAGCGCGGCGATTCCGGCCTGCGCAGCTTCGTCTCCGTGCAGTCCAGCCTGTGCATGTATCCCATCTATGCCTTCGGCAGCGAAGAACAGAAGCAGCGCTGGTTGCCGCGCATGGCGAAGGGCGAAGTGATCGCCTGCTTCGGCCTGACCGAACC
>CAYWHG010000007.1:51406-63060 GCA_964457865.1 uncultured Steroidobacter sp. | reverse complement strand
TCGGGCCTGTTCTTCGACAACGTCGTCGTGCCGGAAGAGAACGTGCTGCCGGGCGTCGTTGGCCTGAAGGGCCCGCTGTCCTGCCTGACGCAGGCGCGCTACGGCATCAGCTGGGGCGTGACCGGCGCGGCGCAGGCGTGCCTCTCGCAAGTCATCGACTACACCAAGTCGCGAATCATGTTCGGCAAGCCGCTCGCGGCGACGCAGGCCGTGCAGATCCGTCTCGCCGAAATGGCGCGCAAGATCACGACATCGCAACTGCTCTCGCTGCAGCTCGGCCGCCTCAAGGATCAGGGCCTGATGGTGCCGACGCAGGTGTCGGTCGCCAAGTGGCACAACGCCCGCGCCGCGATCGAAGTGGCACGCGATGCACGCGATCTGCTCGGCGGCGCCGGCATCAGTGTCGAGTACGTGCCCATCCGTCATGCGCTCAATCTGGAGAGCGTGATCACGTATGAAGGCACCGAGACCGTCCATCAGCTCACGGTCGGCCGTGCGCTGACCGGTATCAACGCCTTCTGACAGCGACTTCGACGCTCTACAGATCGGCGGAGTCGATGCGCTGCAATGAGCGGCCGTCGTACTCCGCCGCGTGCGCCAGCCTCAGGCGCGGCAACGGCACGTGCCGATCCAGCCGGTCGGCGGCATCCCACGCCACGATAAGAACCAGCAGCGACGCCCACGCCCACCACCGCTCGCGGCGATCACGCTCCGCGGCCACATGACCTCCGGCCTGTGGTGTTTCGATCGCCGCCTCGCCCACCCGATCCGTATTCATCGACCTCTCCCGGTACTCGCCCGGGAGCCATTGCATCGCCACGCCGTGCGCGCCCCCTGCCGCGAACTGACGGGTCGCCGGCAGATTGTGATCAATCGTGGCGGGCACGATCCGGCGCGCGGCGGGCGCTACACTGTGATCGCCCCAGCAACGTGATTGCGTGTCTCATGAAGAAACTGATTGCGATCGTCGAGGACGAACCGGCCATCCGCGACAACTATGCCGCCGCCTTCCAGCGCCACGGCTACAACGTTCGCACCTACGGAACGCGCAAAGAGGCCATTGAAGCCTTCCGCGCGCGCCTGCCGGACCTGGCCGTGATCGACGTCGGGCTGCACGACGAACCGGAGGGCGGTTTCGAACTGTGTCGCGAGCTGCGCACCCTGTCGGCGGAACTGCCGATCATCTTTCTCACGGCACGCGACAGCGAACTCGACGCGGTGTCCGGTTTGCGACTCGGTGCCGACGACTATCTCACCAAGGACCTGAGCCTGACCCATCTGATCGCACGCGTCGTGGCGCTGTTCCGCCGCATCGATGCGCTCACGCAGCCGTCCAATCGCGATCAGATCGTGGCCCGCGGCCCGCTGATGATCGACACCGCGCGATTGAACGCGACCTGGAACGATCAACCGCTGGGCCTGACGCTGACCGAGTTCTGGATCGTGCACGCGCTCGCCAAGAATCCGGGACACGTGAAAAATCGCCAGCAACTGATGGACGCCGCGAACGTCGTGCTCGACGACAACACCATCACGTCCCACATCAAGCGCATCCGCCGCAAGTTCCAGGCGATCGACGCCTCGTTCGATGCGGTAGAGACGATGTACGGCATGGGATATCGATGGAAGGAATGATGACGGTGAAGGAGGCGATTGGCCGCTGGCTGCTGGCGACTGGCCAGAGGATGAGGGAAGTCCGCCCGGCTTTGTCTGGCCAGTCGCCAGCGGCCAGTCGCCAGTAGCCCTCCTCCCATGTCCCTGCGCTTCAAGCTCCTGCTCGTCAGCCTGCTGACCCTGATCCTGCCCTGGGCGGGATGGCAGTACGCGCAGCGGATGGAAACGACGCTGAGGCACGGACAGGAGGACTCGCTGATACGCACGGCCGAAGTCCTGGGCCGCGTCGTCGCTTCGCAGCCCGAGCTGCTGTATCGCTTTCCCGATGAATTGCACGAGGATTTCGCTCCATCGCAAGGCGATCACTTCGCGCCGCTGCTGATGACGACGCCCTTGCTCGACGGCTTTGCCGACGAATGGCCCGTGCCATCGCGGCCTGTGGCTGGATTCGACGCCGGGGCTGCGGGACCGCGGCTGGGCGTCTTCGGCCGCTTCATGCACGTGTACTTCGAAGCCGTCGATCCCGCCGTCCGCTATGAAGATCCCGCGACCGAATTCACTGCCGACCGCGCCGTCAGCCGCACGATCTTCCTGACGCGCGATGCATTCGGACGCGAGCGCGCCTGGTCCATCAGCGCCATCGCGCCGGGACCGATCATCGCCCGCCCCAGCGACGTCGGCGCACCGTGGCGAACCTCGCAGGACGAAATCGCCCACATCAGCGGCGTCTGGCGCGCCACCGCGACCGGCTATGCCATCGAACTGCGCGCGCCGCTGTCCATGTTCGGCCAGCGGCTCGCCGTGTTCGCGCTCGATGCTGCCGGCACGGCGGCACACCTGCCGACGCTCGGCAAACTCCACACCGGATCGAATGCATTGCGCGAGCGGCTGGAACAGTACGCACCGGCCGGGTTGCGCGTTTCGGTCGTCGATTCCCGCGGCTGGCTGCTGGCGCGCGCCGGATCCGTGGAGGCCGGTCCAGCGTCGAGTTACGCGGGACTGCAACACGACGACGATGGTTTCGCGCGTTCGATCTACCGCCGCCTGTTCGGTCGCGATGTGGCGGCCACGCCCTATGGCCTGCCTTACGGCATGTGGGGCGCGCCCGTGGATGCGGCGCGTTCGGGGCACAACGAGGCCCTGTGGTTCGAGCCCGCCGCGGGCGAGCCTTCGCTGGTGCGCGCCGCCGTACCGGTTCGCTACGACGATCAGACGCTGGCGGCGCTGGTGGTGGAACAGCCCGCCGAGCAGCTCGCCATCGTCCGCGAGGAAGCGCTGACCCGGCTGCTGAATCTGACGTTGCTGGCCACGCTGTTCTCGATCGCCATCACGCTCGCGTTTGCGGCCCGGCTGTCGCAGCGCATCCGGCGCCTGAGTCGGGCGGTAGCGACGGCGCTGACGCCGGAAGGTCGGTTCGAACCGCGCATCCCCGATACGACGGCGCGCGACGAGCTCGGCACGCTGGCGCGCAGCTACGGCACGCTGCTGTCACGGCTCAAGGAACACACGAGCTACCTGCAGACGCTCGGCACCAAGCTTTCGCACGAACTGCGCACGCCGCTGACCATCGTCAGTTCCTCGCTCGACAATCTCGCCGCCGATGAAACCCTCGGCCCGTCCTCCCAGAACTATCTGGACCGGGCGCGCAGCGGCGCCGGACGACTGCATTCGATCCTCACGGCCATGTCGGAAGCGACACGCGTCGAACAGAGCATCGAACACACGGAACGCGTCGAGTTCGATCTCGCCGACCTGGTACGCAACATCGGCCAGGCCTACTCCGCGACGTTCACCCGCGTGGTCATTGAGACCCGGGTGCCCGAGCGGCGCTGTCCGCTGTTCGGCTCGCCCGACCTGATCGCACAGATGCTCGACAAGCTGATGGATAACGCCGCCGACTTCTGTCCGGCTGGCGGCAGGGTTGCCCTGCAACTCGACACGGAGGGCGCCGACTATCGACTGACCGTGAGCAACGAGGGCCCGCTGCTGCCGCCGCATCTCGACGACCGGCTGTTCGAATCGCTGGTGAGTTCGCGCAGCCTGCCCGACAGCAAGCCACACCTCGGCCTGGGCCTGTACATCGTGCGTCTGATTGTCGATTTCCATGGCGGTTGGGCCACGGCAATGAATCTCGAGGATGCCAGTGGCGTTGCTGTCCAGATCACCCTGCCGGTGACCGCCCGCGCCTAGCCGTCGACAGCATTTACATCGCCCGTTCGCCGGACGTTGCTTTGTCACCACAACACTTGCTAAGTGCCTGTTTCGAAGCCCATACTCCGCGCACTGGCACACCACGTGCTGGTTGAACAAGCAACTGCTCGCGCCTGGGCGCCGCAGTTCAGCAGAGAAGCGGGGATGGCACCGCAAGGGGAGACCGAGGATCAAGAGCGATAAGCGTCAGGAGGACGCGCCGGAAAATCCGGCACCGTGATTGAAGCGACAGCGTCGTTTCCGGATTTGGCCGACGCAGCCGAACAACTCGAAGAGTCGTCGGCCCGGAAACGAAAAGCCCTGCAGATGCAGGGCTTTTTTTTTGGCTCCGGAAAATCGGCAGACCTATTTCTGTTTCCAGGCTCCGCTGCTGTCCTGCACATACCAGCCGGCCGCCGCCTTGCTTGCCCAGCGCGATGCGAAGGTCGAGCGGATGTCGGCCTCCCACTCGGGATGACCGTTGGCAGTGGCGATCTCGCGATAGAGGTTGGCGCGATCGGCGTTCTCGTCGGCGACGACCTTGCGCGCGGCATTGCGCTCCGGCAGCGGAATAAGGTTCTGGTCGCGGACCTCCACCAGGCCGTCACGCGTGAACCCGACTGCCCCGCTGTCGAGGTACTTCTTCAACTCCGGGAACCGCGCCTCCATCGACTGCGTCAACTGCCGCACGGCGGGTGTGGCGATGTTGAGATCGGCCTGCGCCTGCGCGTGCGCCGCCGGCACCAGGAAATTCAGTACGCCGCCCGCGGCTGCCAGGAGGGCCCCGGTGGCCTCGCCGTACAGCGACGTACGCTTGTCGCTCTTGGCTGCAGAATCGCCGAGCACATCTTCGATGATCCGGTCCGCGGCCTTCTCCGCGGCGGCCGCGGGAAAGTAGACATTGATCGTGACGCAGGCCGACAGCGCCAGCGTGATCGCAGCGAGCTGCAGCGGAAAATATCGTGACATGTCTGATTTCCTCGAAAATTCCGTCCAACGACGGGCAGATCATAAATGAATCGGGACACCGGCCGCTGCTAGTTCACGACCGGCCCTTCGGATTCCATCACCGCAATCAACTGCTGCACGAGCCGCGGCCAGTCGACCCGGCGCGCGTTACCGATGACATCGATGCGCGGAATTCCCTTGCCCTTCACCAGGTAGTAGCCGCCATTGGGCGCAGGCGCGACGCCGTCCATGTGACAGACATCGTTCTTGAGCCGGCACGAGAAGCCGAGCCGGTCGTAGTTGAAGTCCTCGAAGAATCGCAGAAAGCCGCTCGACAGCGCGGCCGTCACGCCGGCGCCGCCTCCGCCGATACTGCCGATGTTCTCCACCGCCTTCTGGCTGATGCGGTGTTTCGACCGATCCTTCGGCGGCGTCGTCAGGCGTGCGTCGAAGGCCACCGGCGACCAGTTGAACAGCTCGAGTCCGTTGATGTCGCCAGATAGTCGACCCGTGATCTGGCCGAAGGAGAAGGCGCTCGTCACCAGCGCGAGATCCAGATTCTCGAGTGCAATGTTCGAATGAAAGCGCGGCCACTTGCTGAAAGGCTGTTCGAGCCGCAGATCGCTGATCCTGACCGTGCCGTCGAACACCTGCGCCTGCAGGGTCGTGCCCAGAGTCGCGACGCTTTGACGTATGCGCAGCTTGGAAATGGTTCCCGACAGACGCCCGCCGAATTCCGGCCAGCCGAAGGCCTTGCACAACTGACTCACGCTGATCGGCTGAATCGAGGCATCGACGATGAATGCCATATTCGGTTGTCCGGCGTTGCGCACGCGAAAGCTCTCGAGATCCAGCGCGCCATCCAGCACCGGAATGCGCGCGGGTTCGATCAGCCGCAGTTGCCGCGCCTGCGTCCGGAACGTCAGCCCGCTCGCACCGAGATCGAGATTGAGCAGCGTCCCGCCGGACCAGCGCAACTGCGAGATGGCAGCCGTCCTGGGCTCATCCGCCTCATCGTCATCATCGTCGCTGCTTGCGACCGGCGTCGCCGCATCGAGCCAGTGCAGCTCGCCACTCAGGTCGCGCAGCACGAAGTTGCGTGCGCCGTCATCCAGGGTCACCGCGTCGAAACGCAGATCGACTTTCTGCGGCGCGCCGTCGGCCAGTGCGATCTCGCCCGCGATGGCGCCCGCGGTCGTCATGGACTTGAACGCCGTATCGAGCAGCAGCGGCTGGAAATACGCCTGATAGGCGCCGGGAAACTGCAGACCGGCCAGACGCAACTGCAATGCCTGCAACGGCTGTTCGGCCTCCAGATTCAGACGCGCGCTGCCTTCTCCCTGCGCCACGTCGCGATGATCGAGCGAGAAATGCTCCACGTCGAGTGTGCCATCGCGCAGCCAGGCGCCCCGCGCGGACGCCCGCATCGGGTGGGCGCCGAGATCGAGGAAGATGGGTTGCGCATAAGCCTGACCGCTGTCGGATTGCAGATCGGCCATGAAACGCCAATCGCCTTGCGAGTGCGTGATCTCCGCCTGCAGCGTCACGGAGAATTGCTCGGCGGCGAGGCTGCCTTCCTCGTTGCTGGCGGTGACATCGGCCAATGTCGCTTTCACGGTTGCCCGCTGCAGCGTCTCCTGCGATCCGGTTGCGGCAACCGAACCGCTGAGCTGGCCGGTGCCGGCGAGCGCGGGCAGCGGCAAGTCCAGCTGTCTGGCCAGGGATAGCAGCGGATCGAGTTCGACCCGATCCAGTTCCGCCTGCGCCTGCCAGCCCGCCTCGCGCAGTGCAGCGTTCAGGGCGACTCGGCCTTTGCCAAGTTGCAGCCCGGCGAGCTGCAATTCCAGATCGCCATTGGTTCTGGCGTACGCGACACGTCCCGTCAGTGTCTGTACGCCGAGCGTTCCCAGCGTTCCCGTCACGCGTGCGTTGTCGCAGGCGATCGATTCATTCGAGATGACCACCGACGGACACTGAATGCGCACATCGGCGAATGTCTGCTCTGGCGACTGCAGCGACAGACGCGAGACGGTCGCCGAGGCACCGACGCCACCAGCGGGAAGATCGAGTCGAACGACGATTCCTTCGGCTTTCCAGCCCGTCCCTTCCACGCGCTCGATGTCGAGGGTCGCGTTCTCGATGGCGCCGACGAGCGTCACGCCGCCCGCGGCGACGGCAACGCCCAGCACGGCGATCCATCGGAATCGCCGAGCGCTGCGACTGCGATCTTCATGATTCATCGAAAGGATGATGACGGGCGCACGCAACAGCGCCAAGTCGCAAAAATTCCGGGTCGCGTGCCGGCCTATCGCATGGAACCAACGAATCGACGCCGGCAGCGGCCTCCAGAACGTCGGAAAGGCAAATTGACAACGCTGTCAAATCCATGGGATTCTGCCTGCGCCGACGAACAGAACAGCGAGAGAAAACGGGGGATTGACGATGATGGATTCGTGGCTTCGTCGCAGCACACTGCTGGGAGCGTCCGTCGCATGCGCCTGCGCCCTTGCGGGATGCGACCGGATCAATGAAGCGACACCGGAAGCCGCAGCAGCACAGCCGGCGACGTCGCGCGTTCATCCCGAACTGTGGCCGCAACTCTCGCCGCCGGTGAAGGACGATCCGGCACTGACGGCACGACTCGACACCCTGCTCCAGTCGCTGTCGGTCGAAGAGAAGGTCGGCCAGATCGTGCAGGCCGACATCGCCAGCATCACCGCCGACGAAGTGCGCAAGTATCGTCTCGGCTCGGTGCTCAACGGCGGCAACTCCGGTCCGCACGGCAACGACCTGGCACCGGCGAGTGAATGGCTGAAACTCGCCGACGAGTTCTACCTCGCCTCGATGGATACCAGCAGCGGCGGTCACGCGATTCCGATCGTGTGGGGCTCGGATGCGATTCACGGCAACAACAACATCGTCGGCGCGACCATCTTTCCGCACAACATCGGCCTCGGTGCGGCGCGCAATCCCGAGCTGATCCGACGCATCGGCGAAGTCACGGCAGTCGAGACGCGTGTCTCGGGCCAGGAGTGGACGTTCGCGCCGACGCTCGCCGTCGTGCAGGACGTCCGCTGGGGACGCTCCTACGAGTCGTATGCCGAACGGCCCGAGATCGTGCACGAGTACGCCAGTGCCATGGTACTGGGATTGCAGGGAGAACCGGGTTCGCCCGACTTCCTGCGCGGCCGGCACGTGATCACCACCGCGAAACACTGGATCGGCGACGGCGGCACGTTCGAAGGTCGCGACCAGGGCGACAACCGCGCCAGCGAAGAAGATCTGCGCGACATTCACGCCGCCGGTTATACCGCGGCGATCGACGCCGGCGCGCAATCGGTGATGGCGTCGTTTTCGCGCTGGCAGGGCGGCAAGGTGCATGGCCACAAGGGCCTGCTCACCGACATCCTCAAAGACCGCTTCCACTTCGACGGCATCCTGGTCGGCGACTGGAACGCACACGGCCAGGTCGACGGCTGCAGCAACACGAGTTGTGCGGCGTCGATCAATGCGGGACTCGACATGTTCATGGCGCCCGACGGCTGGCGCGAGCTGTACGACAACACGCTTGCGCAGGTCCGCGCCGGCGAAATCCCGATGGCACGACTCGACGATGCGGTGCGTCGCATCCTGCGCGTGAAACTGCGGGCGGGATTGTTCGAAGCCGGCAAACCGTCGTCGCGGCCGCTGGCGGGCGAATTCAAGCTGCTCGGCGCACCCGAGCATCGCGCCGTAGCGCGCCAGGCCGTGCGCGAATCGCTGGTGTTGCTGAAGAATTCGAAACACCTGCTGCCGCTGAAACCGTCAGCCGCTGTGCTGGTGGCAGGCGACGGCGCCGACAACATTCCCAAGCAGTCAGGCGGCTGGTCGCTCACCTGGCAGGGCACCGGCATCACGAATGCAAACTTTCCGAACGGCGAATCCATCTTCTCCGGCATTCGTTCTGCCGTCAGCGCCGGCGGCGGCAAAGCGACGCTCAGCGTCAACGGCGACTACAAGACGAAGCCCGACGTGGCGATCGTCGTGATCGGCGAAGATCCGTACGCCGAATTCCAGGGCGACGTCGATACGCTCGAATACAAGCCCGGCAACACGCACGATCTCGCGCTGCTGAAGAAATTCCACGACGCGCAGATTCCCGTCGTCGCGGTATTCCTCTCCGGCCGGCCGATGTGGGTGAATCCGCTGCTGAATGCCTCAGATGCCTTCGTTGCCGCCTGGCTGCCGGGAACGGAGGGCGGCGGCGTGGCCGATGTGCTGATCGGGAAGCGCGATGGCGCGACCAATCACGACTTCAAGGGCAGGTTGTCGTTCTCCTGGCCCGCCACCGTCGACCAGGTCACCGCGACGCGCGGCGACGCCACACCGCTGTTCGCCTTCGGTTTCGGCCTGACGTATGCCTCCGACGGCGAGCTGGCGACGCTGTCTGAAGAGGTTCCGCCGCGCTCCGCCGCCAGCGCATCGACACGCGAGTATTTTCTCTCCGGTCGCGCGGCGCCCGGTTGGAGCGTCGCCGTCGCCGAGGGCAACGCAGCACGCACCGTGCTGGATACCGCGACCGGCAGCACGTCCGGCGAGGCATTGAAAGTCAGTTCGATCGATCGCGCCGCGCAGGAAGATGCGCGACTGCTCGACTGGTCGGGCCAGGCACCCGCCACATTCGTCATCGAACGCAACGATCCCATCGACCTGCAACGCGAAGCCAACGGCCAGCTCTCGCTGGTCTTCGACTATCGCGTCGACGCGCCGCCCTCCGCGGAGGTCACGCTCGGCGTGGAATGCCGCGGCGATACGCCAGCACCCTGTCGCGGCGAGATGCCGTTCGCGGCGCAACTGCGCGCTGCGCCGCGCGGCGAATGGCGGCAGGCACGCATTCTGTTGAGCTGTTTCCAGAAGGGCGGCACTGACATGCGCGCCGTCATCGCGCCGCTGACGCTGTCCACGGCAGGCTCGCTGCAGCTGGGCATCGCCAACGTGCGACTGGATACCGGTTTGCAGGACACGGTGCTTTGTCCCTGACGATGACAGCGATAGCCAATTCAGCCCTCGCCACGCGAGGCTGTCCGTAGCAACGCGGGCGATTCGGCAGCCTGTTTCTGCCCTCCCCCCAGTCGGCGCGAGTCGCCCGCGTTCTTCCTCTCTCGTTGCGGCTTGCGGCCGTCGTTCGATCGGCGTGACAGTACGCGGATGCGCAAGACAACCCGGCTGAAGACTTTCACCCTGTGTGTCGCACTGCTGCTGACCGCTGCCTGCAGCAGCAGCTTCGTGTACAACCGGCTCGACACACTCGCCGGCTGGTATCTCGGCTCGCTGGTCTCGCTCGATACGAATCAGCACGAACAGTTGCGGCAGTGGCTGACCCAGACACTCGACTGGCATCGGCAATCGGAACTGCAGCGTTACGCCGACTTCCTGCGCAATCTTTCGCAGCGACTGTTACGGCCCGGCACACCCACCAGCTATGAACAGACCCAGAAACAGTTCGAAGTCTTCTGGTCGGATCTGATTGCGAAGACGGCGCCCGAGGCCGCTGCCCTGCTGCAGCGTCTGTCGCCGGCGCAGGTCGATGAACTGATCGACAACATGGATGACAAGGCACGCGAGCGGGCCCGGGATGAACCCGACGATCCGGCGCAATGGCGCCGCGACCAGAACAAGGGACTCGCCCGCGCCGTGAAGCGCTGGACGGGCAGCGTGTCAGATCAGCAGAAAACACTCATCGCAGCGACCGTATCGCAACTGGAACCCAGCCAGGCCGAATGGCTCGCCAGTCAGCGCGCCTGGCAGCAGGCACTGCATGCGGCGCTCGACGAGCCGCCCTCGACCGCGCGCAGCGCCCGCATCGAACAGCTGCTGCGCGACGCCAGCAACGAGTGGACGCAGGAATACGTCGACAAGTCGCAACGCAATCGCCAGCGCTACATGGACCTTATAGCCTCGCTGGATGCCACGCTCAGCGCCCGGCAACGGGAGCATCTGCGGTCCGAACTGCTGAAGCTGGCAGGACAGCTCGACTCCATTGCCCGAGGTAAGAAGTCATGAAATCGCGCAGCCTCGCCGTCGCCCTGCTGATCTTGTGTATCGCCGCGTGCGGACGCCAGGAACCACCACCGGCCGCCGTCGACACGAACGCACCGTCATCCCAGCTCGCCAGCCCCACGCGCTTCGCCGGCGATGCGGCCGAAGACGCCTGGCGCAAATCACCCGAGGTGCTGGCCTTCCTGGAAGTGCAGCCAGGCATGCAGGTGCTCGACTATCTCGCCGGCGGCGGCTACTACACCGAACTGCTCGCCGGGCTCGTCGGGCCGACCGGGCACGTGTATGCGTACAACAATCCCGAGTACGCGAAGTACGCCGGCGACACGCCGGCGCGGCGCTATGCCGACCATCGCCTGTCCAACGTGACGCAGATCGATGGCCCGCCCGAGTCCCTGACACTCGATCCTGCGTCGCTCGACGCCGTGCTGTTCGTGCAGAGCTATCACGATCTTCACTGGCACGCGAAAGACGGCTCGTGGATGCCGACCGATCCGGCTCAGTCGCTGGCGCGCGTGGTCGCAGCGCTCAAGCCGGGCGGCGCAGTCGTGGTCGTCGATCATGCGGCCACCGCCGGCAGCGATCCGGCCACGTCGGTCGACGCCCTGCATCGCATCGATCCCGCGGTGGTGCGGCGTGATTTCGAAGCGGCGGGGCTGATATTCGAGGCGGAGAGCCCGGCGTTCCGGAACGCGGCTGACGATCTGGCGAAGCCCGTGTTCGATGAATCGATCCGTCACCAGACGGACCAGTTCATGTATCGCTTCCGCAAGCCTTCCTGAGACAGGAGAAGAATTTCACACGGAGATCACGGAGGGCACGGAGATCAGAAGAGAGAAGAAGTTCTCCACGGGGGGCACGGGGAG
>CAYWHG010000007.1:42350-51306 GCA_964457865.1 uncultured Steroidobacter sp. | reverse complement strand
CGGAGGGCACGGAGATCAGAAGAGAGAAGAAGTTCTCCACGGGGGGCACGGGGAGATATTCCGATTCTTCTTTTTGCCCTCCGTGTCCTCCGTGATCTCCGTGTGAAATCTCCTTCCTATTCTTCCTCCACCGACTTGTACGCCCGCGTCAGGTCCTGCTGCTTGCGCGCCGGGACCGGGTCGTAGTGACTCAGGTCCATGGTGAAACTGCCTTCGCCGCCGGTCAGTGATTTGAGCCGCGACTGGTAGTCGTTGATCTCGGCCAGCGGCACCAGCGCACTGATGCGCGCGCGTTGCCCGCCGAGCGCGCTGTTGCCGCTGATGCGTCCGCGACGGGTGGCGAGATCGGCGGTGATGTCGCCTGTCGCGCTGCTCGGCGTGGTGATTTCCACGCGTACCACCGGTTCCAGCACGATCGGGCTGGCCTCGCGGAAGGCATTCTGAAAAGCGCGCCGGCCCGCGGCGACGAACGCCACTTCCTTGGAATCGACCGAGTGATGCTTGCCGTCGTAGACGATGACGCGCAGGTCCTGCAGCGGAAAGCCGGCGATCGCGCCTTCGGCCAGCACCTGCCGCACGCCCTTTTCGACCGCCGGGATGTATTGCGAGGGAATCGCCCCGCCGGCCACTTCATCGACGAACTCGAATCCCAGGCCGCGATCGAGCGGTTCCACGCGCAGGTAGACCTCGCCGAACTGGCCCGCGCCGCCGGTCTGCTTCTTGTGACGATGATGACCGTCGGCAGGACGCGTGATGGTCTCGCGATAGGGAATGCCCGGCACATGCGTCTTGCACTGCACGCCGTAACGATCCTTCATGCGATCGAGCATGACGCGCAGGTGCAGATCGCCCATGCCGTACAGCACCGTCTCGTTGAGGCTGGCGTGATGCTCGACACGCACGCACGGATCTTCCGCGACCAGCCGGTGCAGCGCATCGGAGAGCTTCTGCTCTTCGCCGCGTCGCTCCGGCTCGATCGCCACGCCGGCCATGGCGGGCGGGAACGCGATCGACTTGAGATGGAAGTGATCCTCGTCGTGCGAGTCGTGCAGCACCGCATCGAAATGCAGCTCCTCGATCTTCGACACGGCGCCGATGTCGCCGGGAATGAGCTGCGGCATTTCGACATGATCCTTGCCCTGCAGCCGGTACAGATGCGCCACCTTGAACGGCTTGCGCGAATCGCCGACGAAAAGCTGCGAGCCGTTGCGCACCGTGCCCTGGTGCACGCGGAACACGCCCATGCGTCCGACGAAGGGATCGATGCTGATCTTGAATACATGGGCGATCACGTGCTTCGCCGCGTCGGGCGTGACGCGCACGCGTTCCGCGGCATCGCCCTCGCCCTTGAGGAACGGCGGCGGATTGCCTTCGAAGGGATTCGGCATCAGCCGCGCGATGATTTCCAGCAACTGCGCAATTCCAGCGCCGGTTTCCGCCGAC
Source organism: uncultured Steroidobacter sp. (assembly GCA_964457865.1). Taxonomy (GTDB): domain Bacteria; phylum Pseudomonadota; class Gammaproteobacteria; order Steroidobacterales; family Steroidobacteraceae; genus Steroidobacter. The sequence continues at coordinate 49,863 of CAYWHG010000007.1, read as the reverse complement.
ACGAAGCACACGGGAATCAAGTGCCCTTCGCGCAGCGCACGTTCAAAAGGGTCGTGCAGCTGCTCCGGAGTCAGTTCTTCGCCCTGCTCCAGGTACAGCGCCATCAGCGCCTCGTCGACTTCCACCACCTGGTCGATGATCTCGGTGTGCGCGGTGGCCACCGACGAGAAATCCGGGGCCGCCTCGCCCGGCTTGAAGAAGCAGTCGACGACGTCGCGGCCGTTGTCGCAGGGCAGGTTCAGCGGCAGGCATTCGCGTCCGAAGGTTTCGCGCAGGGAAGCGAGCACGAGTTCGGCACTCGCATCGCGGCTGTCGATCTTGTTGACGATGATGAGACGGCACAGATCGCGATCTCGTGCGAAGTCCATCATCCGCTGCGTCACCGGCTCGATGCCATTGACGGCGCTGACGACGACAGCCGCCGTCTCCACCGCCTCCAGCACCGTGAGCGCGCGGCCGACGAAATCCGGATAGCCCGGCGTATCGATGAGGTTGACGTGCTTGCCGGCGACTGCGAAATGCACGAGCGCGGCATCGAGCGAATGACCGAGCTGCTTTTCCTGGGCATCGAAATCGCAGACCAGCGTGCCGCGTTCGTGACTGCCGCGGCTGCGGATGGCACCGGCCTGCAACAGCAGATGCTCGGTGAGCAGCGTTTTGCCGACGCCCGCCTGCCCGACCAAGGCGATGTTGCGAATGTCCGCAGTGGAGTAAGCCATCTCGCCATCCTCCCGGAGAGTCGGTCTTCGCGCCCGGCCGAGAATACTCCCCGACGCCTCGCGGGGCGGATAGCGGATAGTGACTAGGAGGCTCCGGTTCTGGCTCCAGCCTCACGCCTTCCGATTGAGCTGAACCCGACGTCCGCTTACGCTACCGACACCCGCCATCGCCCTCCTTCGGACAATGACAACAGCCAAGCGCGCCCTGATCGTGGATGACTCGAGGTCTGCCCGCGTCATCCTCAGCCGGATGCTGGAAGCCTACGAGCTCAAGGTCGACGCCGCGGAATCGGCGGAGCAGGCACTCGAATACCTGCGCCAGAACCGGCCAGACGTCGTGTTCATGGATCACTTGATGCCCGGCATGGACGGCTTCCAGGCCATCCAGGCGATCAAGAGCAACCCGGACACGGCGACCATCCCCGTCATGATGTACACGTCGCAGGAAGGCGAGTTGTATGTCAGCCAGGCGCGCGCGCTCGGTGCCGTCGGCGTGCTGCCGAAAACGGTCAAGCCGGGCGATGTCTCGCGTGTCCTGTACCAGCTGCACCTGCTGCCGGAACGGCGTGAAGACCGGTCCCCCCTGTTCGATCCGGCCGAGGAAGCCGCGAGCCGACCCGTCGAGCGGACTCCACCTGCCGCGATGCGCACCGGCGCGCAGCCCGCCGTGCGTGTCGAACGCGAAACGCCGACGCAGGTGGGCGACATCGAACTGGCCGTGCGCAATGCGATTGCACCGGCGATGCGCGAGTACAACGCGGAGCTGCGTCGCTACATCGCGGCCAGCATCGAAGTGCTGACGCGCAAGCTCGCGGCCGAAGCGAAACCCGCCGCCACTGCGGAAACCCTGCCGCTACCGGAACCGGTAGCGATGGAACCGGCGCCGATCCGCTGGCCGCTGCTCGCGGCCTTCGCTGCCATCGCCTTGCTGCCGACCCTGGTGCTGGCCTTCCTGCACCTGCAGACCGCACGCTCGACGCAGTCGCTGATGCAGTCGAATGCACACCTGGCGTCGGTCGTGGAAGAGCAGCAGGCGCAACTCTCGGCCCTGCAGGAAGCGGCGCGCGCGGCTGCCGCCGCACCGGCGGAGGCCGTGTCGAGTTCGTTCAGCACCAGCAATCGGGTAACGGTGCCCTACGGCGAACCCCCGCTGGCCGGCAGCCGGCTGGAGCAATTGCGCGAAATGATCGACTCGTTGCGCGCCGGCGGATTCAAGGGTCGCGTGCGCGCCTCCTCTTATGCAGGCGAGTTCTGCCTCACCGGCAACGGCATCGAAGGCTATTCGATCGCTGCCGACGATCTGCCGGTCAGGCGCTGCGATCTCATCGGCAATCCCTTCGACGACACGCTCACCGCGCCACAGCGCCAGTCGCTGAGCTTCGCCAATCTCATCACGAGCATTCCGCAACAGACCGGCAATGCGCTCTCGGTGGAAATCGCCAATGGAGGACGCATGGCCGCGGTGCCCTACCCGGAGGGCGACGTGCTCGCGAAGACGACGGCCGGCGAATGGAATCGCATCGCCGCGCTGAACAATCGTGTGGAATTCATGGCGGAGGCGGAGTGAGGGAGACGTGATGAGGTGATGAGGTGATGAGGTGATGGAGTGATGACGGAAGAGAAGTCCGCTTCACTCTGTGTCACCCTGCTTCCTGCCTTTCATCACCCCATCACTTCATCACCTCATCACTTCATCAATGACCTTCCTTCTCTACGGCGCTAACGGCTACACCGGCGAACTGATCGCCCGCGAAGCCGTGCGGCGCGGAATGAAGCCCGTGCTCGCCGGACGCTCGAAGGAAAAGATTGGCCGGCTTGCGGCGGAGCTGGGCTGTCCGAGCGCGGCCTTCGATCTCGACGATCACACGGCGCTGGTGTCTGCACTCACGCAGGTTGGCGCCGTGCTCCACTGCGCCGGTCCCTTCTCGGCAACGGCCCGTTCGATGATGCAGGGCTGTCTCGCCACGCATGTTCATTACTTCGACATCACCGGCGAGATTCCGGTATTCGAACTCGCGCACAGCGTGCACGACAAAGCCGTGCGTGCCGGCATTCTGCTGTGTCCGGGTGTCGGCTTCGATGTCGTGCCGACGGATTGCCTGGCGGTCAAGCTGAAGGAAGCGCTGCCCGATGCAACGCATCTCGCGCTGGGCTTCGACAGTCGTTCGGGATTCAGCAAGGGCACGGCGAAGACTTCGATCGAAGCCAGCGCTGCCGGCTCCATGATTCGTCGCGACGGTCAGATTGTCAGCGTGCCGCTCGGCTCGCAGCAGCGGCGCATCGATTTCGGCAACGGCGAGCGGCTGGCGGTCGGCATTCCGTGGGGAGATGTCAGCACCGCCTTCCACAGCACCGGCATTCCCAACATCGAAGTGTTCACGGCGACGTCGCCGCAGGGGCTCGCGCAGATGCGACGCGCGAATGTGCTGCGGCCGTTGCTGCGTTCGCGCCTGGTCCAGGGACTGGCGAAATTCGGCATCGATCGTCGCCTCAAGCCGCCGACCGAGGCGCAGCGCGCCAGCAATCCGAGCTTCGTCTGGGGCGAGGCACGCAATGCTGCGCACAAGATCGTCACCGCACGCGTGGTGACTGCGAACGGCTACGCACTGACTATTGCCTCGTCGCTGGCTATCATCGCCCGCGCGCTGGTGTCGCCACCGCCGCCGGGCTTCGCCACACCGGGCATGCTGCTCGGCGCCGACTTCGTCAGTACGCTGCCTGGTTCCTCGCCCATCCGTCTCGACGCATGACCGACAGTCTCACCGCCTCGCTCGATGGTTCGCCTGCCCTGGACATCGCCGGTTTCAATCCGCCGGCCTGGCTCGCGAACCCGCACCTGCAATCCATCCTGCCGAGCCTGCGCGTGCGCCGGCCGCTGCTGCTGCGGCGCGCGCGCGAACTGCTGGCCTGTTCGCAGGACCAGATCCTCGATTGCGGCGAGGGCGTGCGGCTGCTGGGCCACCACTCCACGCAGGCCAGCGTCGGCCGCGAACCGGCGCGCGACCTGGTCGTCCTGCTGCACGGCTGGGAAGGCAGCGCCGACTCTTTATATGTGCTGTCGCTCGGCAGTTATCTGTTCGCGCGCGGCTGCGATGTGTTCCGGCTGAACTTCCGCGATCACGGTCCGACGCATCATCTCAATCAGGACATCTTTCATTCCTGCCGTCTCGATGAAGTCGTCGGCGCGGTCGGCGCCATTCAACGGCTGTACGCCAATCAGCGCGTCACGCTCGCCGGCTTCTCGCTGGGCGGCAATTTCGCGCTGCGCGTGGCGGCACGCGCGCCCGCGGCCGGCATCCGTCTCGAACGCGCCATCGGCGTCTGCCCGGTCCTGCGTCCGCACAGCACCATGGATGTGCTGGAGCACGGTCCCTTCGTCTACCAGCAGTACTTCATCAACAAGTGGAAGAGCTCGCTGCGCATCAAGCAGCAGCTCTTTCCCGATTACTACGATTTCCGCTCGATTTTTTCCCAGAGCAACATCCGCACCATGACCGAGGTGCTGGTCGAGCGTTACAGCGACTTCGCCAACCTCGACGCGTATCTGAACGGCTACGCCATCGTCGATCACGTGCTGGAACGACTCGACGTCCCCAGCCACATTCTGTTCGCCCTGGACGATCCCATCATCCCCGCCGCCGATCTGAAACACCTGCCGCGCAATCCCAACCTGCACATCAACGCCATCGCCCGCGGCGGCCACTGCGGCTTCATGGACCGCTTCAATGCCGAGAGCTGGGCAGACCGGCAGATCGCGTCGTTGATCGGGCTGAGTTGAAGAGAAGAGTTTCACACGGAGTTCACGGAGGACACGGAGATCAAAGAACAAGAATCGGAATATCTCCACGGGGCAACACGGGGAAAAGAAAATCATCCTCTTGGAACCCCGTGTTTCCCCGTGTCCCCCGTGGAGATCTTCTTCTTTGCTTTTGATCTCCGTGTCCTCCGTGAACTCCGTGTGAAACCTCCTAGCTCCGCGCCTGCACGCTGCGAAACTCGCGCAGCATGTCGCGCACCAGCATCGTCTGCACCAGGCGGGCGCCGCGGGCGCCGAGTTCGAGCGCCTGGTGGCGCGAGTTCACGTCGGTGATGGCCCAGCGCCAGGGGCCGCGCCACAGGCGTGAGGTGTTGTCGGTCAGGAGCTGGCGATCGCAGAACAGATAGTCCGGCGCCAGCGCTTCGCATTTGAGCGCCGACACCGTGGAGTAGTCCGGCAGGATCCAGCCGACGCGATACGCCGATACTTGTCGCAGGTGATGCACGGCCGCGAAATCGGCGGACGTGATCACGCACTGGCGCGCGATGGGCTTCAGGGTCTCGCACACGCGACGCGCCACCAGTTCAGGACCGAAGGTGCGCAGGCTGGCGCGCTTGAGCTGCACGAAGACCGTGGCCGCGGGCTGCGCCTCGAACAGATTCACCGCCTGGGCGAGCGTCGGAATGCCGATGTCCGTGAACCGCTTGCGGAAGCGGGCATCCTCGTTGACCGGGATCTCCGCCAGTTCGCGCGAATGCATTTCCAACGCATGACGATCGATCCCCGCCGTCCGCAACAGCGTCGAATCGTGCAGCAGCAACGGCTGGCGATCCGACGAGAACTGCACATCGAACGCCACGTGGCGCACGTTGAGATCGAGTGCCGAGCGCAAGGCCGGCAAGGTGTTCTCAGGGTACTCGGCGGCGTTGCCGCGATGAGCGATCAGGTCGGGAAATGATTGTTGAATAACGGCTGACATCCCTGCCACGACATCGATGGGGCGACCGGCAGTGTACCCGGGCACGGACCCAAGGCTCATGCGTATGCGTTCACCGACATGCGACACGCACCCATCGGCTCTGTTATTCACATCCTCCTCCGGATCGGCAAGAACGAACTTTATGGATAGAAGCTTCCGCCTGTGTCATGGGCGCGCCACCCTCGCCGCCGGCCTGCTATTGACTGGTCTACTGCAGGGTTGCGGCGGCGGTGGCGGCGGATCGTCGGACGCACCGGATCCCCCGCCCACCGCAGATACGACCGCACCCTCGACCCCGACGGCGCTGACGGCGAGCGCGGCCAGCAGCACACGCATCGACCTGAGCTGGTCCGCCGCGACCGATACCGGCGGTTCAGGGCTCGCCGGCTATCGCATCTATCGCGATGGCGCGGCGACGGCACTGGCGACGGTCAACGCGCCGACAACGACGTACTCGGATGCGGGCCTCGGCGCCAGCACCAGCTACGGCTACACCGTCAGCGCATTCGATGGCGCCGGCAATGAATCGGCGAAGTCGGCGGTGGTCAATGCGACCACGCTTGCACCGCCCGTTCCCGGCGCCGCCGGGCTCGATGCGCGTCCCTCCAACACGAGCTGTGTCGCCTGGGCGAAGCCGGCGAGCGGCTCGATCCAGATCGAACCATTCACAAGTCTGACCTTCAGTTCGTCGGTGGCGCTGCTGCAGGCGCCGAACAACAACAGCAACTGGTACGTGGTCGAACAGGGCGGCACGATCAAGCGCTTCAGCGGCGCGAGTCCGATGAGCGCCGATCCCTACGGCAGCGTGACCGTGACCGATGGCGGCGAGATGGGGTTGCTGGGAATGGCGTTCCATCCCAACTTTCCCACCGACTCTCGCGTGTTTTTGTCATACACGATCCGTCTGAATGCCGGCACGCCGCAGCAGAAACTCGAATCGAGAATTTCCTCGTTTGCAAACAGCACCGCGACAGCCCTGGGCTCCGTGGAAAACATCCTGATGCGCGTCGACCAGCCCGCGGACAACCACAACGGCGGCGACATCCACTTCGGACCCGACGGCTATCTCTATATCGGCTTCGGTGACGGCGGCAACGGCGGCGATCCTTTCGGCACCACCGGCAACGGTCAGCGCCTGACGACGCTGCTCGGCAAGATGCTGCGCATCGACGTGAACTCGGGCACGCCCTATGGCATTCCCTCGTCCAATCCCTTCGCCACGCAGGCCGTGTGCCCGGCGGCGGGCCGCGCCTCGGGCAACTGTCCCGAAATCTACGCCTGGGGTTTCCGCAATCCCTGGCGCTGGAGTTTCGACCGCGGCACCGGCGAACTGTGGATGGGCGATGTCGGCCAGAACGCCTGGGAGGAAGTGAACAAGGTGGCGCGCGGCGGCAACTACGGCTGGCGCTGCCGCGAAGGCGCGCATGACTACAACCCGGGCCCCCCCGGCTGCAGCACGGCGGCGCTGATCGAACCGGAGACGGAGTACGACCACACGCTCGGCACGGCGATCACCGGCGGCTACGTCTATCGCGGCACCCAGAACACGCCATTGAAGGGACGCTATCTGTTCGCCGACTCGGGCTCCGGCCGCATCTGGGCCTGGCTGCCCGAGAACGCCACGACGCAGGCGCCGCGTCAGCCGACGCAACTCGCCGATACCAACCTGAGCATCGTGTCCTTCGGCGAAGGCAACGACGGCGAACTGTACGTGGTGCACTTCAGCTCGCTGCACCGGATCGTCTTCCAGGCGCCGACCGGCGGCGGCACCGTGCCGACCGCACTGAGTGCGACCGGCTGCGTAAATGCAGCCGATCCGAAACAACCGGCCTCGGGCCTGATTCCCTACGACATCAATGCACCCTTCTGGTCGGACGGCGCGACCAAGCACCGCTGGCTGGCACTGCCCGAGGGTCAGAACATCACGGTGCCGTCGAGCGGCGACTGGGACTTCCCTAACGGCACGGTGCTGATGAAGAACTTCAGCGTCGGCTCGCGCCTGATCGAAACGCGCCTGTTCATGCGCCACTCGAACAACTGGGCCGGCTACAGCTACGC